>DATJIG010000149.1:0-3582 GCA_035493495.1 Alphaproteobacteria bacterium | reverse complement strand
TTAGGAGAGACACATGACCTCCCTCGCCATTGCCGCCACCGCGATGCTCGCCCAGCAGCTCAACGTGGACGTCATCGCCAACAACATCGCCAACCTCAACACCACGGCGTTCAAGCGCCAGCGCGCCGAGTTCGTCGACCTCCTCTATCAGTCGCGCTCGCAGGTCGGTGCGACGTCGTCCGACACCGGCACGATCACCGTCTCCGGCGCCGACTTCGGCACCGGCGTGCGCGTCGGCTCGGTCTACCGGATCCACGAGCAGGGCAACATGATGTCGACCGGCAACAACTTCGACACCGCGATCCAGGGCCGCGGCTGGTTCCAGGTCACACTGCCGAACGGCACCACGGCGTTCACCCGCGCGGGCTCGTTCCAGATCGGCCCGACAGGACAGATCGTGACACCGCAGGGCTACACGGTGGTCCCCGGCATCACCATCCCGAACGACGCCCAGAGCGTCACCATCAACAACTCGGGCGAGGTGCTGGTGCAGCTCCCCGGTCAGCAGACCTCGACCAACGTCGGCCAGCTCCAGCTCGCGACCTTCGCCAACGAGGCCGGCCTGCAGGCGATGGGCGACAACCTGTTCAAGGATACCGCGGCCTCGGGCAGCGCGATCACCGGCGTGCCGGGCTCGACCGGCTTCGGCACCATTTCGCAGGGCTTCCTCGAGACGTCCAACGTCAACATGGTCAACGAGATCACCAGCATGATCTCGGCCCAGCGCGCCTACGAGCTGGCGTCGAAGGTCGTCCAGACCTCCGACGAGATGATGACCCAGTTGACCCGCGCCGGCTGAGGAGGCTGACCATGCGAATCCTGATCGTCATCGCGCTCGCCTTCGCGTTCGGGGCGCTCGCCGCCCACGCCGACGTTCCCGGCGCCCAGCCGCGCAACCAGACCGTGCTGGTGAACGGCAACTTCATCCGCCTCGGCGACCTGTTTCCCGACGCGGGCGACAAGGCGCAGGTCGTCGTCGCCTACGCGCCCGCGCCCGGCGCCCGCGTCGTCTACGACGTGAAAAGCCTCGCCGCCGTCGCCCGCACCAACGGGCTCGCCTGGCAGCCGCAGAGCTGGTTCGACCGCGTCGTAATCGAGCGGCCGGCGATCACCGTCGGCGACGCCGAGATCACCGCCGCCGTGCGGGCCGAGCTCGCCAAGCGCCACCTCGACGCCAAGGCCGAGATCGAGCTCGCGACCCGCGGCATGATGCTGCAGCTTCCCGCCGACGCGCCGATCGATCTCGCGCTCCAGTCCTTCACCTTCGACGACCGCAGCGGCCAGTTCAGCGGCGCGCTGGTTCTGCCCGCCGCCGACGGCAAGCAGACGATCACCGTCGCCGGACGGGTCTACCGCACCGTCGACGTGCCGACGCTGTCGCGCCGCGTCGCCACCGGCGAGACCATCTCCCGCGACGACCTCGACTGGCAGCCCGCCCGCCTCGAGACGCTGGCCCGCAACGTCATCCTCGATCCGGCGAAGATCGCCGGCATGGAGGCGAGGCATCCCCTGCCCGCCGACCAGCCGCTCCGCGTCGGCGACGTGCGCGCGCCGCTGATCGTCGCCAAGGGCAGCCTCGTCACGATGGTGGTCCAGAGCCCGACGATGACTCTCACCGCCAAGGGTCGCGCCATGGATTCGGGCGCGCTCGGCGAGTCGGTGAAAATCCAGAACATCCAGTCGAAGATCGTGATCGAGGGCGAGGTCATCAGCCCCGGCACGGTCCGGGTCGCCGCCGCGACCGTGACCCCGGTCAACTTCTGATTTCAGGGAGACACAGCATGTCCCGCCCCCTCATCTCTCTCGCCGCGCGCCTCGCCACCGTCGCCCTTGCGACCGCGACGCTGTCGGCGTGCAGTTCCTGGAACCGTCTCTCACAGGTCGGTGAAGCTCCGCAGTTGACCTCGATCCAGAATCCCACCGAGGCACCGGGCTACCGACCTGTGAGCCTCCCCATGCCGGTGCAAGCGCCGGACCTCGATCGCCAGGCCAACTCGCTGTGGCGTCAGGGCGCCCGCGCCTTCTTCAAGGATCAGCGCGCCGGCCAGGTCGGCGACGTGCTGACGGTGACGATCTCGATCTCCGACAAGGCGACGCTCAACAACTCCTCGACGCGCGGCCGCACCACCAAGGAGAACCAGGCGCTGCCGAACGTGTTCGGCTTCGAGAAGCAGTTGCAGAAGGTCCTTCCGAGCGCCTCCGATCCGGCGAACCTCGTCAATATCGACGCGAGCAACACCAACGCCGGCACTGGCCAGATCACGCGCAACGAAACGGTCAACCTCAAGGTCGCGGCCGTCGTGACCCAGGTCCTGCCGAACGGTAACCTGGTGATCTCCGGCCATCAGGAGGTGCGCGTCAACTTCGAGGCCCGCGATCTGCAGATCACCGGCATCATCCGCCGCGAGGATATCGACTCGACCAACACCATCTCGCACGAGAAGATCGCCGAGGCGCGCATCGCCTACGGCGGCCGCGGCCAGATCAGCGATGTGCAGCAGCCGCGCATCGGCACCCAGGTGCTCGACATCGTCTCGCCGTTCTGAGCGCTACGCTCATACCGCGACGGAGAGGCCGGCGCCGACGCGCCGGCCTCTTTCGCATCCGCCTACCTTTTCTGACGCGGATCGTCGGCGGGATTGACGTAGGTCAGCTCGAACGGCCCCTCGCCGTGGACCTGCAGCACGCTGCCGCCCTCGCTCCACGCGAAGTGGTTCATCTTCGCCGGCGCCTCGACGAAGCCGCCGGAGCGGAGCGCCATCCCCTTCGACTTGTCGAGCTTGTCGCCCATGCCGACATGGAAGTCGCCGGACAGGACGGTGACGTATTCCGACGTGGGGTGGTTGTGGGCGGGGAATGCGTAGCCGACGGGAAGCTTCATCCGCACCACGTACAGCCCGCTTTTGCCGGGATCGCCGGACACCACCGCGAACTGCGCACCGGCCGGAAAGGCCGGTGGAGCGGACTGCCATTTGACGCTTTGATCGTCGGCGACAGGATCCGCCGCAAGGGCGGCACCGCCGAGAACCGACACGAACGCAGCCGCACAGAGACATGTCTTGAGCATGACGGGTCTCCTTGAACGGCCGATCGGCGACAGGAGCGCCGCCGTTGCGGCAGGTCCCTTATCTCACGAACCGCGATGCGCGGCATGTGCAAAGGGCGCACGGACACCGTACGTAGCAATACGCCGATACGATGCGCGCGCGATAGCGGTGGATAACTGCGCCGAGTCCTGCGCGCAGATGCGAAAAGGGCCGACGCATGCGCCGGCCCTTTCCATTCGATGATGAGAATCGAAAACGCTAGTCTTCGTCGCGACGCGTCCGTTCGAGACGCTCATGACGTTCCTGCGCCTCGATCGACAGCGTCGCGATCGGTCGCGCTTCGAGGCGTTTCAGGCTGATCGGCTCGTTGGTTTCTTCGCAGTAGCCGTAGGTACCGTCCTCGATGCGCTTCAGCGCCTCGTCGATCTTGCCGATGAGCTTGCGCGCGCGATCGCGCGTCCGAAGCTCGATCGAGGCATCGGTCTCGGCCGACGCGCGGTCCGCGAGGTCGGGCTCGCGGATGCCGCCCTCCTCC
>DATJIG010000148.1:0-24919 GCA_035493495.1 Alphaproteobacteria bacterium | reverse complement strand
AGACCGACCTCGCCACCCTCACCACCGACCAGATCCTCGACCTCGCCCGGCGCTACAACAGCACGCCGCGGAAATGTCTCGACTACCAGACCCCGGCCGAGGTCCTATCCAAAGCGTTGCACTTCGAATGTGACTCCACCTGCCCGCTTGCGCGGGAATGACGAGAACAAAACACGTGGATGGCCCGGTCTCCGCGCAAAGCGCGGCTCTTCATCCAAGGATCGGGCGGGGTGCAACCCGCCCGAGGGGCGGCGAAAGAAGCATCTTCAGAACAGGCTCGCCTGACGCTCGCCGTCGCGGACGATCGGCGCCGCGGGCTCGATCAGCGACTCATCGTCGTTCTTCACGTTGCCGACGCGCTCGGAGACAGGGAACGACTCCATCGCCTCGGCGGGAAAGGGCGCGAGCAGCGCCTGAAGCTCGCCGGCGTCCGCAGGCTCTTCGCCGAGCCAGCGGCCGTAGGCGTCCGGTGGCAGGATGACCGGCATGCGGTCATGGACCTCGGCAGTGAGCGGATTCGGCGTCGTCGTGATGATGGTGCAGGTGCGCAGGGTCTCGCCGCTTTTCGAATCGCGCCAGCGCTCCCACAGGCCCGCAAATCCGAACACCGAGCGGTCGCGCATGACGAAGGCGTAGGGCTGCTTCGCCTTGCCCTCGCGTTTCCATTCGTAGAACGCGTCGGCAGGAACGATGCAGCGGCGCGACGTGAACGCATCGCGGAACGCGGGCTTGTCGGTGCAGGTCTCGGCCTTGGCGTTGATCATCGTTGCCGCGAGCTTCGAGTCCTTCGCCCACGACGGGATCAGGCCCCAGCGCAAGGTGGTGAGCGCGCGCTGGCGCGGCTCATCGCGAGTCTCATTGGCGAAGGCGACGGCGAGCACGTCGTGGGTCGGCGCGATGTTCCAGCTCGGCGGCTTGTTGGGCACCGCGCCGCGGGTGCGGAAGTGCCGCGCCACTTCCGCTGGCGGTGTTCTCAGGACGAAGCGTCCGCACATGACTGGCTCACGGGTGATGTCGACGGCGAGTCATATCGCAACGGCGTGCCGGCGCCGCAAGGGCGACCAGCTTATGGGTGGACATCCTGGGTGAACCACTCGGTTGGGAAGTCGCGGCCGACGCCGAGCTCCTTGGCCTTGCGCACCACCACCGAGCCGGCGGCGGCGAACTGGTAGCCCATGCCGAGATTGTTCATGAAGCAGGTGATCTCGCGATCGTTGGCGCGGCCCTGATATTTGCCGACGATCATTTCGGGGAGCGTCGGCATTTTGTTGAAGTCGAGCTCCTCGGCGACCTTCCAGCCCTTGCCCTCCGACTTTTCGACCACCGGCAGGTCCTTGGTGGTGAAGTGCAACGGCGTCGCCTCGTGGCTGTGGCTGACGACGCGGTCGCATTTCCTCAGTGCGGCGATCTCGATCTCCGGGCGCTTGATCGACGAGAGGTGGATCCCGGGCTCGAGCCAGCGCTCGAAGTAGATGTTGTCGATCGCGTTCGACGCGCACATCACCACGTCGACGCCCTTGATCGCGTCCTCGGGGCTGTCGACCGGCGTCACCGGAATGCCGAGCGTCTCGCTCATCCGCTTCGCGAACGCCTCGCGGTTGGCCTTGGTCGGACTGAAGCAGCGGATTGTCTCGATCTTGCGGACGGCGCAGGCGGCGGTGAGCTGGGTTTCGGCCTGCCAGCCGGACCCGAGGATGCCCAGCGTGCGCACATTCTTGCGCGCCATGTACTTCACGCCGAGGCCCGAGGTCGCGCCGACGCGGATGTGCTGCATGACGCCGTCCGGCATGATCGCCAGCGGCTCGCCGTTTTCGCACGAGAACAGGAGGACGAGACCGACCCAGCGGCCACCGGCGGCGGGGACCTTCTCGCGCACCATGGTGTTGCCCTTCCGGGGCCAGGTGACGACGTCGGAATCGATGCGCACCGCGCCGATGCCGAATTTGGGGATGATGCCGTCCATCGACTTGAGGCCGTAGAGCGCCTCAGGCCGGTCCTTCACCGGCGCGAGCGAGTCAGAACGGATGCGGTTGACGCCACGTCCCTCGGCCAGCTCGACGTAGGCTTCCTCGAGCGCGGCGATGCACTCCGGCATCGTCAGAAGTTGGGCCACGTCGTCGTTCGAGAGGAGAAGGGTCATCGCTGGCTCCGCGGTTCAGGATACGCGGGCGCGAAGGTAGGCGACCGCGCGCAGCCGCGCAATCGTGCCAGCGGGCGACTCGGATCAGAGCGACCGGAGCGAACTCAGTGCGGAACGCCGACCAGCGACACGACCGGCGGCGTCGCATTGCGGGCGAGGACCGGGCCGCTGTCGACGTCGAAGACCTCGCGGATCAGCGCGGTCGCATGCGGGCCCGGATGCAGCGCGGCGCCGACCGCCTGGGCGACCTCGCGACCTGCCATCGCGGTCAGCGGGCCGGACGAGGCGGCGCGCACGGCGTCGCTGTCCATCGCCCCGCGAAAGGCGGTCCGCAGCACCTGCAGCCGGCCCGCCGACATGCCCGCGGGCGCGGCGGTGACGGTGCCGAGCGACGCCACGGACTGCATCAACGACAGGGTCTCGCGCGCGCCGTCGTTCTGGTGGCGCAGCAGCTTCGCCAGCATCTCGTCGCCGACGTCGGCCGAGCCGAAGCGCAGGATGACGCGGGCATCCTCCTCGTCGATCTGCTCGCGGTAGAGGCGCTCGGGCCCGAACACCGCGTCGATGGTGCCCTGGTTGAGCGCGCTGATCGCGTCGCCGTCGCGGAATCCGGCGACGATGCGGACGTTGAGGTTGAGCGCCGAGCGCAGGAGCCGGCCTTCCATGTAGGTCGGCGAGCCGACGCGCGACGCGCCGATGACGAACGGGTCGCCCGGCTGGCGGAAATCCTTCACCGAGCGGATCGGCGACAGTCCGGGCACGACCAGCACGTGCGGGTCGCCGGCCGCCGCGCCAATCCAGGACAGATGGCGCAGGTCGACGATGCCGTGGTGCGTCAACTGCTCGTAGATGGCGGCGCCCGGGAACATGGCGACGGTGAGGCCGTCGGCGGGGGCTGCGGCGAGACGCAGGAGGGCCGCGTCGCGCATCGGATCGGCGACGTTGCGGACGCGGACGGTGGCGGAAAGCGTCTTCTCCATCTCCGACGCGAGCGCGCGCTCGAAGCGGTCGGTGTCGCCGCCCGGGGAGGCGGAGGTGAGGAGGGTGACAGTCTTGCCCGCGAAGAATGCTTCGTCGCCGGAGGACTGAGCGGCCGCCGGAGTGCTGTGGACGAACGCGAACAGCGCCAGGGCGCTGACGGCGGTGCCGAGAATTCGGCGGATCATGAAAGCTCCGGATTCAGTTCCGATTGAGCCCGACAGTATTCCGGAATCGTGGAGGAACCGGGGCATGTGATTTTAGTCCTGAATCCGTCACAGCCGAGGGCCGTTGCGCTGAAATCCGCACGCTTCCGGTCGGAGCGCCTCCGGTCGGAGCAGGGAATAGGGCGCTTCTTGGGCTGAAGAAGGCAGGGCCGGGGGCGGCATGCCGCCCCCGGCCCGCCATGCACTACTTGCAGTGAATCTCCTCGGGCTCGTTGTCGCCGCCCGCCTTGTAGGAGATCGTGCAGACCTGTCCGGCCTTCAGATCGTCGCGCTTGCCTGCCTTGCCGGCGATGGTGATCTGGGTACGGCCGCCGGACGGCTTCGACGTGACGTTCTTGCCGTCCGAGCCCTTGAAGACGATCTCGCGGCCCTTGTCCTTGACCTCGAGCAGCGGGCCCTCGGCCTTCAGCGTCGGGTCCTTGATGTCGAGGATGCGCGCGACCATGGCGACCGTCTCCGGCGACTGGTCGAGGGCAACCTCCACCTTCTTGTGGAGTTCCTCGCCGATCAGATACGGGATGACGGGACGCTCGGCCTTCTCGGCCTTGGCGCGGAGCTCAGGCTCGTCGAGGGCCTCCTTGTACGCCTGCCGCAGAGCGGCGAGGCGCGGCGCCGGGATGTTCGGCGGGCCCGCAGTGAGACGGGAGATCTCGGCCTGCGATTCCATCAGGGCGACGATCGCCTTGGCATCCTTGCTCTCGTTCTTAATCATGTCGGAGAGCTGCGGAATATCCTTCTCGTCGCCACCGACCTGCAGAACGAGGCGGCCGAAGCCGTTGTTGACGAACGACTCGTACGACGAGCGCGAGCCGAACACGGCGTCGATCTCGCCGCGGCGGACCGCCATCTGGTCGTCGTTGCCGTTGTAGCCGGTGATGATCTTGATGTTGAGCTTCAGCACCTCCTTCAACATCGTCGTCTCGTTGAAGTTCGACGAGCCGACGCCGGAGACGGCGAACTTGAACGGCTCGCCCGGGCGCTTCAGATCCTCGATGCTCTTGACCGGGGAGGTCGGCGGCACGACCAGCACGCGCGGATCGGACGACGCCTTGCCGACCCACGACATCTTGCGCAGGTCGAACTTGGTGCCTTCGCGGCCGATGAGCTGGTTGTAGATCAGGCCGGTGTTGAACGTGCCGATCGTCAGACCGTCGGAGCGCGCGTTGTAGGTGTAGTTGGCGCCGATGAGGTGGCCCGCGCCGGGCATGTTCTTGACGACGATGGTGGCGCCCGGCAGGTGCTTCGCCATGTAGTCGGCGATCAGCCGGGCGTAGAAGTCATAGCCGCCGCCCGCCGCCGTCGCGACGACGTAGGTCAGCGTCTTGCCCTTGTAGAAATTCTTGTCGACCTGCTGCGCCTGCGCGCCAAGCACGGTTACCGACGCGAGGGCAGCACCGAGGATTGCAGTGCGGCCGATCAGACGTGCGGTCATCCCTAGCCTCCGGGTTGTGTTGGTAGTTGCACGCATAGATACAGACGTTGCCGCGCTCCGTCGACCTTTTTATGACGACGAAGGACGCCCTGTAACATGCTGAATCTACGTGATGTTTCAGGAGTCTGAATCGGCGGCGATAGGGGGTTTCCCGCAGACGAGCCGTAAGCGGTACGGCACCGTGCAGACTTTCGCTCGCGGGGCGCTATTTCGCCCCGCCGGAGCCACCGCCCGATCCGCCGCCACCGCCGGCAGACGCGCCGCCGGACCCACCGCCGGATGATCCCGCGGGGCCAGTGGCCGGCCGTGTGACCTGGTCGTTGGTGACGGGCAGCGGGTTGGGCAGCGGTTCGCGCCCCTTGCCGGTGCAGACGAGCGAGGTGGCGAGCGCGCCGTTGGAGACGTTGGTCTTGCAGTTCATGCCCGGCTTCAGCGAGCTGTAGTGGCCCGGCTTGCCCGAGACGATGACCTTCGTGGACTCCGACACCCGATAGGTCTTCTTGTTGATCGTGACGCTCGGCTCTTCCTGCCCGAGATACATGATCTTGCCTTCCACGGTTGCCGCGTGGGCGGGCGCGGCCGCGGCGATGCCGGCGGCGAGAGTGAGGGCTGCGAGGGCAGTGAGCGTGCGCATCGACTGTGCTCCCGGGGCCGCGCCCCGATTCCGTGCGGCGCCCGGTTATCCGCCGCGACGGCGGTTTTCCGCCGTGCGGCCCCCGCCCGTGGGCAGCCGCGAGGCTTCGGGCCGGAGCTCCCGCCGCGCTTTGGGCGCGTTCGGGGGGACGGCTCAAGCTTGCCCCCGGGAGCGTGGCCGAGCGTGGAACAACGACGGGAAATTTTCGTGGCAGAGACGCCAGCGGCCGCCGAAGCGGCCGCTGGTTTTCGCTGAGTCTTCCGCGACTTGTGTGCGACGCGCCGACGTCAGTAGCCGGGATCGAACATGTCCATCACCCAGTCGGTGATGAATCCGGTGTGCAGCTCGACGCCGAGGCCCCTGGTGAAGATCGCGTACAGCAGGGCGTCTGAAACGATCGCCGAGAGGAGAGCGAAGCGCCAGCTCGCCTTTTCCCGTTCGCGCAGGAACGTGGCGATGAACACCGGGATGGCGACCCAGAAGCCGAAGAACATGATGCCGCCGATCAAGCCGGTGAAGTAGGCGAGCAGAAGGCGCTCGCGGCGCGATTCCTCGGCCGGCGTCCGCTTGGGGGCGTCGGGCTGGGTCAGCGGCGGCGCCTCCTGGCCGATCAGCCGCGAGATGTCGCCGGGCAGGCCCGACGACCCCGCATCGTCCGATTCGGATTCGGTCTCGGGATGCAGCGCGCGCCGCACCTCTTTGACGAGCTCGAACAGCGTGAGCCCGATTCCCGGAATCCCGACGACGAGCGGCATGAAGCGCGCCTGCGCCGGATAGGTGAGGGCGATGCCCACCATCACCACGAAGATCGAGAACATGACGAACGCGATGAGGATGCGTCCGTTGCAGATGAGTTTAGCCGGCATGGGCGACTCCCGCGCGCCGCGGACGACGTGCCGCGCGGCTCTTGTAGATGGCGTAGCCGAGGGTGAGGACGATCATACCCATCAGGATCAGCGACAACGGGCGCAGGAAGAAGTGCCCGCCCCACAAGGCCAGCGCCTTGTTGAGCGACTCCTCCGCGATCTTGCCGAGCACGATGCCGATCACGAACGGCGCGCGCGGCCAACCGTACTTCAGAAGCGCGTAGCCGATCAGGCTCAAGCAGAACAGGATCAGGAGGTTCTCCCACTGGCCCTCGTTGATGTACGAGCCGATGACGACGACGACGAGGATGAACGGTACCAGCATGCCGCCGTTGACGAAGGTCAGCTTGCCGACCCAGCGCGCGACGAACAGCAGGAAGGTGACGGCCATCACGTTGCCGACGACGAGGCCCCAGATCAGCATCCACACCAGGTCCATGTGCTCCTTGACCAGGGTCGGGCCGGGCTGGATGCCGAGGATCAGGAACGCGCCCATCAGCACTGCCATGCCCGAGCTGCCGGGAATGCCGAAGAAGAGGGTGGGGAGCAGCGCTCCGCCCTCGCGGGCGTTCGACGCGGTCTCCGGCGCGATCACGCCTTCGATCGCACCCTTGCCGAACTTCTCCGGGTGTTTCGAGCTCTGTACCGCGTGTCCGTAGCAGATCCACGCCGCGGCCGAACTGCCGAGACCGGGGATCATGCCGATGATCGCGCCCATCACCGAGGTGCGGAGCGCGAGCCACCAATGCTTGGTGAGCATCTGGCGCACGCCCGAGAACACCTGGCGGTAGCTGATCTGCACGTTCTCGTCGGCGAGCTTGGCGATCGCGCCGCCCTGGACGCCGAGCGCGATCATCTCCGGCACCGCGAACAGGGCGAGCACCGCGGTGACCAGGCTCAGGCCGTCCCACAGGAACAGATTGTCGCCGGCGTAGCGGGCGATGCCGGTCGCCGGATCCATGCCGACGAACGCCAGCATCATGCCGAAGAAGCCGACCGCAAGGCCCTTGAAGATGTTGTCGCCGCCGGCGAGGAAGGCGATGAAGGTGATGCCGAGCAGCGCGAGGAAGAAGAACTCGGCCGGGCTGAAGGCGAGGATGATCGGCTCGAGCACCGGGATCAGCACCGCGAACACGATCGCGCCGATGATGCCGCCGAAGCCCGACGCGACCAGGCTCGCGCCGAGCGCTTCGCCGGCGCGTCCCTGCTTGGCGAGCGGATAGCCGTCCACCGTCGTCGCGGCGTCGTCGCCGTCGCCCGGGATGCCGAACATGATCGAGGAGATCTGGCCCGACGTGCCGTTCACCGCGTGCATCGTCAGGAGGAAGATCGCGCCCGGGATCATGTCCATTCCGAACACGAACGGAATGACCAGCGCGATGGAGAGACGGCCGCCGATGCCGGGCGTGGCACCGACGAAAATGCCGATCGCAACCGCGATCACCATCAGCCCCATCAGGTAGGGCGTCGTGAGCAGTTGGAACAGCGTTCCAAACATGATGTCGAACATGGTGTGCGACAGTCCCTGAACGTTGTGGAGCGGCTTCTCTCGGCCCGGCGTCGAGCGCCTGTTATCGGCCGCGGATACTAAGTGGTAATACGCGTCAAGAAAAGCAATTCAGCGTGATTTTACGTATGAAAAAAGGCCGCTTCCGCACGGAAGCGGCCTACGATTTTTCATGCCACCGAAGGGCGGCGAGGGCCTCAGAAGCCCGGCGCGTTCTCGACCTGCTCGAACCAGTCGAAGCCCATCTTCTTCACGATGCGGCTGTTGATGACGACGATGCGCGCCTCGTTCTTCGGATCGGCGTTGAAGTGCTGGTGCATGACGTAGGGCGGGATGTAGACGAAGTCGCCCTCTTTCCACTCGAACTTCTTCGGCTCGGCTTCCCACGCCCACTCGAACTCGTCCTTGCAGTCGAACTTCACGTCCCAGTGAAGGTCGTAGCCCGAGCCCTCGACGACGTAGAAGATCTCCTCGGAGAGGTGGCGGTGCTTGCCCGTGCGGCTGCCGCCGTCGATGAACTGCATGTAGATGTCGACGCACATCTCCATGGTGTTCATCTTCTCGTGGATGATGTGCTTGATGAGGCCGTCGGGCGACCGCTCGAGCGGCATGTCGCTCGATTTGATCAGGTTCTTGAACTGGGTCTTGTACGCCTCGCGGAAGCGCTTCGATTCCTCGAGACCTTCCTTGTAGAAGTTCGCGGTGAGCGAGGACTGCTTGGCGCGGGCCTTTTCGTCGGCGTAAGCCATGTGGTGTGACTCCCTAGATCGAATTCTGTTTCTGGTGCGACGGCCTAGATGTGCTGCGGGGGCTGATAGTTCTCAGCGCCCGGCGGCGGCGTCGTCGGCGGGTACTGCACCATCTTCTGGAAGATCATGTGCATGAACAGGAACAGCGGCTTCGCCTTCATGATGAGGACGACGCCCTCGTTCTTCGGATCGTCGTTGAAGTGCTGATGGACGCAGCCGTTCTCGACGATCATCGCGTCGCCCGCTTCCCACGGGATCGACTTGCGGTCATGGACGTCGTGGCCCTTGCCCTTGAGGACGAAGAACACCGCCGAGTTCATGTGACCGTGCTTCTGGCCGTAGCCGCCCGGCGCGTAGACGTCGAGGTGGCACTCGATCGACTGCGCCACGTTGACGGCCTGCGGGTTGATGATCTTCTTGCCGTAGTTGTGCGGGCCGCCCTTCCACTTCCAGTCGGTCGAGCGGTACACGCGCTGGGCGGCGAACAGCTCCTTGTAGACCTCGCCGTAGGTGCCCTCGAGCGCGCGCACGAAGGTGCGCTTCTTCTGCCAGCGCTCCCACACGACTTCCTTGTTGTGACCGGGAGTACCGGGGGACTGGTACGTGTCGGTCTCGTTCCTGCTGAGGGTGTCCTCACTCATACCGTTACTGCTCCTTGAGGCGGGCGGCCGCCGGCGTCCATTTCGAATTTTGCGGGGTCTTTTTAATCCAAGCCGAACGTTGTGTCATGCCCTTTGCGGTATTCAAAAACGTTATAAGTGCCGAAATCCGGCGGTTTATCGCCTTGGCGCTAGGCAACCGGGCGAGGCTGGGGTAGCAAGCGTCGCGCGTGGCGATGTCCGCCATCCGAGCGAAGTCAGGACCATGAGTCAGTCACCGGGGATGTTGGCGCATATGGACGCCGCCACGCGGCGCCGCACCATCATCGGAATCTACGGCACGGCGTTCTTCAGTCTCTCGATCGTGCCGATGATCTCGATCCTGGTGCCGCTGTGGGCGGTGCAGCATCTCAACGCGACGCCGCTGTGGGTTGGCGTCGCGGTCGGCGCGCGCTCGTTCCTGCCGCTCCTGTTCTCGATCCACGGCGGCGCGCTGATGGATCGGCTGGGCACGCGCCGCGTCATGGCGTGGTGCGGGATCGTCACCCTGATCCTGTTCCCGCTCTACGTGATCTGGGACACGATGCTCGGGCTGATCGCGCTCCAGCTCGTGATCGGCCTGTCGCAGGGGCTGTCGTGGGTCGGTGCCCAGGCGCTGTACGGCCAGATGTCGCGCGGCAGTGCGGCGCACGCCGGCCGGCTCACGTTCTTCTCCAATCTCGGCTCGTTCCTGGGGCCGCTCGTCGCCGGCTTCGCCGCCGATGCGGCGGGCGTGGTCGGCGGCTTCGCCGCGGTCTCGGGATGGTCGATCGCGCTGTGCGCGCTCACGTTCCTGATCCCGCGCTCGGTCGACGGGGCGAGCGCCAGGGCGGCGGTGAAGGTCGAGGCGCTGCTGCCGCGCGTCGACGACTACCGCCGCGCCGCGACCCTCTGCCTGATCCCGGCAGTGGCGCTGGTGCTCGCGTTCACCTTCGTCCGCATCGCCATCTCGGGCATGCAGTCGTCGTTCTACGTCGTGTACCTCGCGTCGATCGACCTGACCGGGACCCAGATCGGACTTCTGGTCGGCTGCGCCAATTTTATCGCCAGCCCGGCGGCGCTCCTGACCGGCCCGGCGCAGCGGCTGATGCCCGGCTCGTGGGTGATGGTGTGGATGACGGTCGTGTGCGTGACCTTCATGACGATTACCCCGGCGCTGTCGAACTTCTGGCTGCTCCTGGCGGCCTCGGCGATGTACGGTCTCGGCGTCGGGGTCGGCTTCCCGACGCTCCTGTCGCTGCTGACGCTCGCGGTCCCGGTTGAGCTCCAAGGGATGGCGGCGGGGCTGCGGACGACCGCCAATCGCGCGGCAACGCTGGTGATTCCGGTCGGGATGGGGGCACTTGCCGAATTTTGGGGCATCGAGGCGAGCTTCTACGTCCTCGGTGCGGTTCTTATGGGAGCAACTTTGATCCTTGGAGTGTTAATACGCCGAGGTTTCGGCCGGGTGGACTGATCGGTTTACCATTCGCGGCCAATTTGTCTTGAAGCTGCAATACCCTTAAGGTTCCATTGAGACTTCTGCTGGACCATTGGGCTGAATGGCCCGGCATCACGGCGTTCCTGGAGATGGGGGATCTCGGGGGCCGGTCCCGTCTGACGCGTTATTGCCATGATTTTGGCACGCGGCGTGCGACGCAGCGCCACCGTGAGTCTCAATGGGGGGAGTGCGACTGTTGCAGTCAGCGGAGCGACACTCGACTGTCGCCGCGCTTCGCGTGATGGCGAAGCGGATGGCCGATCGTTTCGTCCCGGAACGGCAGATCATTCTGCGCAGCGAGCGCGGAGCGCGCGCGTTCGTCATCAGCCAGCGCGCTCAGCTCGTCGCGGTCGGCTGCGTCGTCGCCCTGGCCATGTGGTCGGTGTACGCCACCGCAAACTACGTCTTCTACGGCACCGTCGTGGCCGCCAAGGACAAGGAGATCGGCGAGGTGCGCCTCGCCAACGCGTCGCTCCGCGAAGAGATGCAGCGTTCGCAGGAGCGCTTCAACATCGTCACCAGCCGCCTCGAGGCCAAGCACGCCTACCTGGTCGGCCTGATGGAACGCACCGGCGGCAAGGCGCCGGCGAAAGCGCCCGCTGCGAAGGCGGCGCCGGGGGCCAAGAACCGCGCCACCCCCGACGACGGCCTGACCTCGTCGCGCGAGGCGGTGAAGCGCCAGCTCTCCGAGCTCGACGAATCGCTCCGCACCGCGCCAGCCGGCAAGGCCGCCGAGAGCGGCATCGAGAACACGCTGCGCGACCGCGGCCGCATTCTCGCCGAGAACGGCCGTCTGCAGGCGCGCCTCAACGCGATCGAGGAGCGCCTCGGCGAGCTGCATGTCGCGCAGCAGGGCGTGATGACCCAGCTCGCGCGTCGCGCGCTGTCCAATCTCGACGAGGTGCGCGACATGATCGCGGGCCTCGGTCTGGACGCCACTCGCATCCTCGGCCGCGGCAACGCCGCGCCGAAACCGCAGAGCAACGTCGGCGGTCCGTTCGTGCCGGCCTCGGCCGGCGACACCCCGGCCAGTCAGCTCGGCATCGGCGCCGCCGACCGCGCGGTCGAGCGCTGGGAAGGCGTGCAGCGCGCGCTGCGCTCGCTGCCGCTCGGCGCGCCGGTTCAGCAAGTCCAGGTGATGAGCGGCTTCGGTCGCCGAGTCGATCCGTTCAACGGCATGATGGCGTTCCACAGCGGCCTCGACATCGCGGGCACGATGGGCACGCCGATCCATGCCACCGCGCCCGGGCGCGTCACCTTCGTCGGCACCAACGGCGCCTACGGGCGCATGGTCGAGATCGACCACGGTCAGGGGCTGTCGACGCGCTATGCGCACCTCAGCAGGTTCATCGTCCATCAGGGCGAACGCGTGCACTACGGCCAGACCATCGGTCTGATGGGCAGCACCGGCCGTTCGACGGGCGTCCACGTGCACTACGAGGTGCTGGTGGACGGCAAGCCCAGGGATCCGACGAAATTCATCCAGGCGGGGTCTTATGTTTTCGTCCAGAGATAGGAAGGACACGGCCGTGTCGAAATCGAAGACGGACCCGGGCAAGCAGGTACCCTCGATCATCAGCGCGAGTCTCCGCATCGTCGGGAATCTCGTCAGCGACGGCGAGGTCCAGGTCGACGGCGCCATCGAGGGCGACGTCACGTGCCGCACGCTGACCGTCAGCGAGAACGCCGCGATCCGCGGCGAGGTCGAGGCCGAGACGGTCCGCATCCACGGTGCGGTGCACGGTCAGATCAAGGCGACCAACGTGTCGATGGGGCCGACCGCCAAGGTCATGGGCGACGTGGTTCACGCGAATCTCGTCATCGAGTCGGGTGCGTTCGTCGAGGGCCACTGCAAGCGCCTCGTCGTCGAGCCGCCGCGCGAGGAAGAGCCGTCGGCGATCGAGATCGGCGACGGTGCCGTTGCGGTCGCCTGAGCTGGATCTCTCGGCGTGACCGAATGATGCGCGTTCTGTGGATCGCGATGTTATTCGTGTTGTCCGCGTGTGCCGGACAACAACTCGCACCTGACAAGCTTTCGACGATCAAAACCGTCGGCATCGTCTCAGCGGTTGGCGACGATGTGAACCTGACGCACGCGAGCACATCCGGATACATCAGTCACTCGATGGGGCGCATCGGCGGCTTCAATGCCGATGATGTTGTTCTCGCCCGCGCCACGTCGATCCTCGCGGGCCGCTATCAGGTGGCGCCGGTCGCCTACGATCGGTCAGTGCTGCTAGCCGGCCGAGGTCCCAACCGTGCTCCCGAAGTCATCCCGAATTTCGTGCGCGATGGTGTGCAGCCGAGGAATCTCGACGCCTACGTCGTCGTCACGCGAGGCGCGAGCGGATTTGGACGGATCGCCATTGCGGGGCTCGGGTTGCTGCGAACGCCCGACATCCTGTCGTCGCGCTACAACGTTCATGCCTTCTATGACGTCACCATTGTCGACGGGCGCAACTATCAGGTGCTCGTGCGTCGGCGAGCGTCATTTCCGGATTCGCTCCTCAGCCTGAACGCCGGATTGGCCCTCGACGGACCATTCCGGCAGGTGGACGAGTCGTGGTGGGCTGATTCGTTCGACGCCCTAACTCCGCAACAGAAAAGTCGGATTGCGGGCGCGCTCGACACGCTGATCGGCGACAGCCTCGCCACGACGTTGCGCGATATCAAGTTCATCAACTGACCGACAGGGCCACGCTTCACTACGTATTTTTGCGGTACTGCCACTAAGTATTTTTACGGTACAGTCGCCTCAACCCATAAATGCATCGGCCGCGCGGTGCGGTCGACAGGAGGCGATTGTGAAGCTGTTACGCCGGGCGTTCGCCCTGTTCATTCCTGTTGTCCTGTTCGCTGCGCCTGTCGCGGCGCAAGACGCGAATTTCTACAAAGGTAAGCGAATCAATATCGTCGTCGGCTTCTCGTCGGGCGGCGGCTACGACACCTACGCCCGGCTGCTGGCGCGCCACTACAGCAAGCACCTTCCGGGCAACCCCGACGTGATCGTCCAGAACATGCCGGGTGCCGCGAGCCTCAAGTCGGTGCAGCACCTCGACGCCGGCGCGCCGAAGGACGGCACGACGATCACCGCGTTCAATCCCGGGCTCATCACCCAGTCGATGACGATCCCGGACAAAATAAAGGTCAAGTTCACCGACGTCGCGTGGCTCGGCAGCATCGGCGAGGATCTGCGCGTCTGCTACACGTGGGGCGCGACCGGCATCAAGACCTGGGACGACCTCGTCAAGGCGCCGCAGTTCATCCTCGGCGATACCGGTGCGGGCTCGTCGTCCTACGTCAACCAGCGGATGGTGAAGGACATCTTCGGCGTGAAGGTGAAGCAGGTCCTCGGCTATCCGGGCAGCGCCGAAAAGCGTCTCGCGATCGAGCGCGGCGAGCTTTCGGGCGACTGCAGTTCGTGGACCAGCATTCCCGAGGATTGGCTGCGCGAGAACAAGATCTACACCGTGCTGCGGTTCGGCGAGCATGTGGCGATGGGGCTGCCGGCGAGCGTTCCGTACGGCAAGGATCTCCTCAAGGACGAAAAAATGCGTCAGGTCTACGACGTGCTGATGGCGCCGTCGGAGATCGGACGTCCGTACATCGTCTCGAAGGCGGTTCCGGCGGATCGCATCGAGATCCTGCGCAAGGGCTTTATGGCGACCGCAAAGGATCCCGCGTTCCTCGCGGATGCCGACAAGCAGAAGCTGCTGGTCTCGCCGCTCGACGGACCGACGGTCGAAAAGATGCTGAAGGAGATCTACGGCGCGTCGCCTGCCGCGGTTGCCGCCGCCAAGGAAATCTCCGGCGACAGCTAACAGCCGACCCGGCTTAGTCGAAGGCGTGCTCCGATCTCGGCGCACGCCTTCTTTTTTAGTGTCCGACGTTTTTTAAGCGCCCGGCGAGGACGTCGGCGAACAGAGCGGGATCGACGTTGCCGCCCGACAGCACGACGACGGTCGTGCGGTCGCGCACGTCGATTTTGCCTTCGAGAACGGCGGCGAGGGCGGCGGCACCGCCCGGCTCGACGACGAGGCGGAACGAATCGAACGCCGCGCGCATGGCACGCTTCACCGCCACATCGTTCACCGCGACGGCTCCCGCCAGCAGTTGGCGATTGATTGCGAACGTCAGCGCGCCCGGCGTCGCGACGAGCAGCGCATCGCAGATCGAGGTCGCGCCCGGCGCGTTGCCGACACGCGCACCCGCCGCGAGCGACCGCGCGGTGTCGTCGAAGCCTTCGGGCTCGACGGCGAACACCTTGGTGCGCGGGCTCTCGACGGCGAGCGCCGTCGCTACCCCGGCGACCAGACCGCCGCCCGAGCACGGCACGACCACGGCATCCGCGGTCAGCCTACGCTCGCGCAACTGTTCGGCGATCTCGAGGCCGACGGTGCCCTGGCCGGCAATGATGTGGGGATGGTCGAACGGTGGCACCAGCGTTGCGCCGCGTTCCGTGGCGAGCTTGCGCCCGATCGCCTCGCGATCTTCGCACAGACGGTCGTAGAGCACGACCTCGGCGCCGCGCGACCGCGTACCCTCGATCTTCGCCGCCGGGGCGTCGCTCGGCATGGCGATCACCGCCGGCGCGCCGTACGTAGCGGCCACCGCCGCGACCGCCTGGGCGTGGTTGCCGGACGAGAACGCGACGACCCCGCGCGTCTTTTCCGCGGGCGTGAGCCGGCTGATGAGATTGTAGGCGCCGCGCAGCTTGAACGAGCCAACCGGCTGCAGACTCTCCGCCTTGACCAGTATGCGGCCGCCGACGGCTTTCGACAGCGCGTCGGATTCGAGGAGCGGCGTGCGTGCCGCAATCCCCGCCAGGCGCGAGGCGGCGTCGCGGATATCGGCCGCGCTGATCGCCAGCCGTTGATCGGGATCAGGCAAGGGCGAGCTCGCGTTCGCGTGCGTCGACGGTCGCGAGAAGCGTTTCGATCGCTGCGAACGACTCGGGCTCGACCAGCGACGGCGCATGGCCGACGTTGGGAACCTCGACCACCGCCAGATCCGGCTTGTCAGCCCGCATCCGCTCGGCCGACTCGGCGGTGAGCACGCGCGAGATCCCGCCGCGGACCAGCAGGGTCGGAATATCGCGGGCGCCGCGCCACAGCGCCCACAGGTCGTGCTCGCCGACGCCACGCCGCTGCCAGGCGCGGGCAAGCCGGACGTCGAAGTCCATCCGCAGCTTGCCGTCGGCGGACTGGCGCCACGTCGCCTTGGCGGCGTGCAACCATCCCTCGTCGGTGGTGAAGCCGAGCTCGGGAATGATGCGTCGCAGCTCGGCGGCGGCCTGCTGCCAGTCGGTCAGCGGGCGTTCGATCGTCATCGCGTTGATAAGATCGACGACCGCCTGCCAGCCGACCTCGGGGCCGATGTCGTTGAGCACGATGCCGGCGATCACCGACGGCCGGAATGCCGCAAGGCCGAGCGACATCATGCCGCCGAACGAGGTGCCGATCGCGACGCAGCGATGCACGCCGGCGACCGTCAGGAACTGCAGTACGTCGTCGAGATCGCTCTCGGCGCGGTAGGTCTTGGCGTCGGCCGGATACTCCGAGTCGCCGCGGCCGCGACCGTCCAACACGAGCACGCGCCGCTGTGCCGCGAGACGCTCGGCGAGCGGCAGGAAATCGCGGCTGTTGCGCGTCAGGCCCGGCAGGCACACGACCGGCGTCGCCGTGGGCGCGTTCGCGTCCGGCATGAATTCGAGATAGTGGAGCCGCAGGTTGTCGCGACAGATGAAATAACGGTCGAAGCAGTCCATCAAGATATCGCGGACAACAGGGGGCGGAGCTCGGCGAGCGACGAGACGGTAGTGATGGCCGACGGCGGCGCGACGTTCGCCGACGCGTCGCGACGCAACCAGACCGGTTTCAGCCCAGCGGCCGCGGCGGCCTCAGCATCGACGGGATCGGCGGTGACGTACAGCACCTTCGCCGGCTCGGCGTGGAGCCGCTCGCAGGCGAGTACGTAGCCGTCGGCCGCCGGCTTGTAGGCGCCCGCGGCTGCCGGCACGACCTGATCGACCGAGCCGTCGAGGCCGGTGTGCTTGAGGGCGCTGATCAGCATCGTCAGCGTCGCGTTGGACAGGACGGCGACGCGGAGGCCGAGGGTGCGCAGCCCCTCGACGGCCGCGCGCGCGTCGGGGAACGCGTCGACGTTGAGCAGGAGCTGCATCAGGCGCGCGCGCAGCGGTGCGTCCTTGATGCCGAGGTCCGCCATCGCCGCGTCGAGCGCGCGGCCGGTGATGTGCCAGTAGTCGGCGAGAGGAGCAGGAGAGGCGAGGAGCCGCTCCTGGTGCGCGCGCCACAGCCGCGCCAGCTCGCGCGCCTGGCCCCCCAGGCGATCGCGTGCGCGACCGACTGTGGCTGCGACATCGAACAGCGTGCCGTAGGCGGCGAAAGCGACCGCCGCAAGCTCACCGATGGTCAGGGACGTCGCGGTCATGTTGCGAAGCACCGTTGCTGCGCCAACTCGAGCGCCGCGATGATAGCAAAAGGTATGGGGCCGTCCACCCGCACTGCGGGCAGGGGACTCAGCGCGACTCGGCCTTGGCGCCCTCGCGCGCGGCGATCTGATCGAGCTGGTCGGCGAGCAGATCGTAGTTGTCGGCGATGCCGGTGAGCGCCCGGCGGCTCTCGTAATGCGTCATCGCGTCCGCGGCGGTGCGGACCTCCTCGGCCATCAGGCGGAGGCGGGTGGCGCGTGCGGTGAACAGCGTCTGCATGGCCTCTTCTGAGCTGAGCCCATGGGAAGCTGGTAGTCTGGAGCGGCGCGGTATGCGCGCCAAGGGACCGGAAAATGGGCGTGTTGCGGCGCTTTCAGGGCGTCTCGGCCGAATTCATGACCGGAACGCTGGAGCCGCGCGCCAGGTCTTCCTTGATCTTCATGGTGATCGCTCCGCCGTTGCGACGCGCCCGGTAGACCTCGAGATTCTCGATCACCCGCTGGACGTAGTCGCGGGTCTCGGAAATCGGGATCATCTCGATCCAGTCGAGCACGTCGAGCGCGCCCTTCCGCGGATCGCCGCCGTTGCGCGACCAGGCGCGGACGCGGGACGGTCCGGCGTTGTAGGCGGCCACCGCCAACACGTACGAGCCGCCGAACTGGTCGACCAGATCGGCGAGATACCGCGTGCCGAGGCGGATGTTGTAATCGGGGTCGGAGTTCAGGCGCTCGCGGTCGTAAGGCAGCTTGAGGCTTTTGGCGACGTGCTGCGCCGTCGGGCCGATCAACTGCATCAGCCCGCGCGCGCCGGCAACGCTGACGGCCTGGGTGTCGAACGCGCTCTCCTGACGGATCACCGCATGGGCGAGCTCGCGCTCGATGGCGTCGGCGCCTGCCGGCATCGAGCGCTCGGGATATCCGGCTTCGACCAGGACCACGCCGCGACGCGCCGACGCCTTGGCGGCGGCGACGGCAATCTCGGGCCGGCCCTCGTGCTGGGCGAGGGCGGCGATCAGACGGTGCTCGGCCGGCGTCTTCGCTCGGTCGACCAGCCGCAGAACAAACCAGCGCAGCAGCATGCGGTCGGGGCTGCGGGCGACGATGCGGGCGGCGCGCACCAGCTCGTCGCGCGCGAATTCCTTGGCCTCGTCGACGCTCACCGGCGGATCCATCGGCGGCGAGGCCTCGTCGATGCGCAGGTGGGCCATCTGGCCGTAGAACACGGTCGGGTAGGCGGCGGCCTTGGCGTACCAGGTGCGGGCACCTTCTTCGTCGTTGAGCGACTCGGAGGCGCGACCGGCCCAGTAGGCGCCGCGCGCGACGCTCACCGGGAAGGTGACGTTGGCGTGGAGCGCCTCGAAGTGCTTGCGTGCCTTCTGGGCGTCGCCGAGGAAGCGCAGCGCGATCCAGCCCGACAGGAATTCGGCGTCGGCGTAGGCGGCGCCGCGCGACAGACCGTTGTTGGCGGCGAGCCGGTAGGCGACCGACGCCTCGCCGTTCGACAGCGCGCGGCGGATCTGGATCGCGCGCTCGTTCCACCACATCTCGGGGCGGCCGAGGTTCTTCGGCGCGTGCTCGAGCATCTCGCGCGCTTCCATGTCGCGGCCCTTGATGCGCCGCCAGCGCAGGCGCTCGTAGAGCAGCCCCGGATTGTTCTGCAGTGAGGCCGGCACCCGCTTCAACAGGCCGTCGACGCCCGCGTCGAGGCGGCGCAGCGCGAGCCGCGCGTTGGCCAGCGCCTGGGTGTCGGCATCGACCTGGCGGAGCGTCCGGCGCGCGTCGAACGCGCGGCCGTCCCAGATCAGGCGGTCGAGGCGCGCGGCGTGATCCTCGCGGGTGAGATACTTGCGGAAGCGCGACAGGAACTCGCGTTCCTCGGCCTCGCTGAAGTTGGTGTCGCGCCAGGCGGCGCGGGCGGCCTCACGGGCGTCGGCGCTGCGGCCCGACGACTCGAAGGCGGCGATCTTGGCGATGCGACCGCGCGCGGTCAGCGGCGGGTACTTGTCGAGCCAGGCGAGGACCTCGCCCGCCGGCAGGCTGAGCTCAAGGTTCGCTTCGGCGTTGCGGCGGAGCGTGCGGCTGTCGGGCCATTCGGGATTTTCCGCGAGAAAGCCCGCGACCTCGCCGAAGCTCGCCCGGCTGCCCGACGCGTGATAGATCGCCCACGTCACGATCTTGTTCAGCACCGGATTCTTCAGCGCCGCCGCCTCGTTCTGGGCGCGGGTCCAGTCGCGGCGGTTGAGCGCATCGAGCACGCTCTCGGCGCGGATCGAAAGCGGCGGGAAGGCCTCGGCGGGAATGGCATTGGATTTCGCGGGCGCGGCTGCGGACGCCGCGGGTCCGGGCACCGACGCCGTCTGGGCGGGCGCGGCTCCGGGCGCGGGCGCCGTCTGGGCGAGCGCGGGGACCACCGACGCGGCCGACAGGCACGCGGCCAACACGAATGCGAGAACGAAGCGACCGGACGGCTCAGCTCCACCGCGAGCGCCGGTTTCCGTGCTCTTGAACGCCCCGACCACTCTGATTCGGTCCCCTTCCGTGCGCCCGGTTATAAGCCAGCGGCTGCCTCGCGCCAAGGCCGCCGCTTGCTGGCAGAGCCAGCGAGCGGCTATCTTGCGGGCGCGCCGTCCGTGCGCCCATCCGCCGTTCAAGCTCGATACCCCACTAGAGGACCAGACGATGTTTAAGGGATCGTTCACCGCGCTCATCACCCCGTTTCGCAACGGGCGCGTGGACGACAAGGCCTTCCAGGGCCTCGTCGACTGGCAGATCCGCGAGGGCACCGACGGTCTGGTGCCGTGCGGCACCACCGGCGAGTCGCCGACGCTGTCCCACGAGGAGCACCACCGGGTCACGGAAATGTGCATCGAGGTGGCGAAGGGCCGTGTCCCGGTGATCGCCGGAGCGGGGTCGAACTCGACCGAGGAGGCGCTGTCGCTGACCCGGCACGCGAAGAAGGCCGGGGCGACCGCCGCGCTGCTGGTCGTGCCGTATTACAACAAGCCGACCCAGGAGGGCATGGCGCGGCATTTCCTCGCCATCGCCGACGCCGTCGACCTGCCGATCATCATCTACAACATCCCCGGCCGCTCGGTGGTCAACATGACGACCGAGACCATGGCGCGGCTCGCCAAGCATCCGAACATCGTCGGCGTGAAGGACGCGACCGCCGATCTCGCGCGCCCGGCGCGCACCCGGCTCTCGCTCGGCAAGGACTTCTGCCAGCTCTCCGGCGAGGACGTGACCGTCGTTCCATTCCTCGCCCAGGGCGGCCACGGCTGCATCTCTGTGACGTCGAACGTCGCGCCGCGCCTCTGCGCCGATCTGCACAAGGCCTGGCAGCGCAAGGATCTCGACGCCGTGCAGACGCTCAACGATCGCCTCGTGCCGGTGCACGACGCGATGTTCATCGAATCGAGCCCGGGGCCGGTGAAGTACGCGGCCGAGCTCCTCGGGCTGTGCAGCTCGGAGCTGCGGCTGCCGCTGTGCGAGATCGCCGAATCGTCGAAGGCGGCGGTGCGGTCGGCGATGACCGGAGCCGGGCTTCTCAACTAGTGGTCGGCTGACATGGCGCGCACGACCGAGCGGCGTGTCGTCGCCCAGAACCGCAAGGCGCGACACAACTACTTCATCGATTCGACCGTCGAGGCCGGGGTCATGCTCCTCGGCACCGAGGTCAAGTCGCTGCGCACGGGGCAGGCGAGCCTGAACGACGCCTACGCCGGCGAGAAGGACGGCGAGCTCTTCCTCATCAACTCGCACATCCCGGAATACGCGGCGGCCAACCGCTTCAACCACGAGCCGCGGCGGCAGCGGAAACTGCTCTTGAAGCGGCGCGAGCTTGACCGCATCCTCGGGGCGATCCGCCGCGAGGGCATGACCGCGGTGCCGCTCTCGATCTACTTCAACGAGCGTGGGATGGCGAAGATCGAGCTCGGCCTCGCCCACGGCAAGAAAAAGCACGAGAAGCGCGAGTCGATCAAACAGCGTGACTGGGGTCGTCAGAAGGCGCGGGTGATGCGCGACCGAGGTTGAGTCGGGATATGGTTCCGAGGCTGGGAGCGGTGCATGGCGGACGATGACCAAATCCCTGGGGACAAGATCTCGCTCGAAGGGCGCATCAAGGACAAGCTCGTCGCCAAGAAGGAGCGCGACGCCGCCGAGGGCCGCCACCTCACCGGCGAGTATGTCCCCGAGCACCGCCGGTTGCCGCCCGGTCAGCACCGGGTCGAGAAGTGGCCGGTACTCGACCTCGGCATCACCCCCAACGTGCCGAAAGAGGCCTTCCGCCTCGAGGTCCGCGGCGCCATCGACAATCCCGTGAGCTGGGACTGGGCCGCGTTCATGGCCCAGCCGCAGGTCGAGATGACCTCCGACATCCATTGCGTGACCTCGTGGTCGCTCTACGACATGCGATGGGCGGGAATATCCGCGCGGCACCTGCTGTCTATCGTGAAGCCGAAGCCGGAGGCGCACCACGTCCTGTTCGTCAGTTACGACAACTACACGACCAACGTGCGGATGTCGGATTTCGACGACGACGACGTGATCGTCGCGCACTCGTGGAACAGCCAGCCGCTCGCGAAGGACCACGGCGGCCCGGTGCGGATCGTCATTCCCAAGCGGTACTTCTGGAAAAGTGCCAAGTGGGTCAACCGCATCGTCTTCATGGAGCGCGACATGCGCGGCTACTGGGAGGAGCGCGGCTACCACAATGAGGCCGACCCGTGGGAAGAGGAGCGCTACGCCTGAGATGAGCGCGCGTCCGCAACCGCTGCTGCGACTCCCGCGCTCGTTCGCTCGGCAGGCGGCGCTGTTGCTCGCGCTCGCCGCGGCGTTCCTGCCGGCGCTCATCCCGGGGCTCCACGCCGGCCATGGCATGTTAATTCCGGCGCCCGTGGCGCAGGTCACGCACAGCGCGGCCGGGCACCACGCGGTCGCGCTCGGGCACCACCACGTCCATAGCTCCGGCCACGACCATGCGATGGGGCCGCGTTCGGAGCCGAGCAAAGTTCCAACGCCGCCGTCGAAGCGCCCTGACGGCGGCATGTGCCCGATCTGCCGGACCATGCAGCAGCTTGCGGCGTGGACCGTTCCCGACGGCACTGTCATCGCCGCACCCGTCGCGGTTGTCGTCGACCACGCCGTTCCACGCGTCGGCGCGCCGACGCTCCCTCCGTCGCACACGCCGTCCCAACCGCGCGCCCCGCCGGTCGCCGCCTGATTCCGCGTCTCCCGCCGGGAGCACGCAAATCTCAGACAGCGACAGGAAAGACAATCATGATTCGCATGACTCGCGTCGTGGCCATGGCCGCGACGCTCGCGTCGACCGCCCTGATCGGGACGGCGAGCGCGCATGTCACTCTCGACCAGCGCACCGCCACAGCCGGCTCGACCTACAAGGCCGTGCTCCGCGTCCCCCATGGATGCGACGGCAAGGCAATGATCCGGTTGCGGGTTCGTATCCCCGACGGCGTGATCAACGTCAAGCCGATGCCGAAGCCCGGCTGGAACGTGGCGACGGTAAAGGAGAAGCTTGTAGCGCCGATCACGCTGGAGCATGGCCGCCAGCTCACCGAGACGATCCGCGAGGTGTCGTGGAGCGGCGGCAACCTGCCCGACGACTTCTACGACGAGTTCGTGTTCCGAGCCGAGCTGCCCAAGAAGCCGGGCACCACGCTCTACTTCCCGGTGGTGCAGGAATGCGACGGCGCGGTCAGCCGCTGGATCGAGATTCCCGAATCGGGGAAGTCGTCCCGCGACTATGCGGAACCGGCGCCCGCATTGCGGCTCGTCGCGCCCGACCAACGATAACAAGAAGGAGCGGGGGAGCATGCTCCCCCGATTCCCATGAACCGATTCTGGAAGGCATTCGCTCCCGGGCTGGTCCTGGTGCCGCTGTGGGCCGCAGGTGCCTTCGCGCACGCGGTGCTGATCGAGGCCGAGC
Organism: Alphaproteobacteria bacterium; assembly: GCA_035493495.1. Classification (GTDB taxonomy): domain Bacteria; phylum Pseudomonadota; class Alphaproteobacteria; order SMXQ01; family SMXQ01; genus DATJIG01. The sequence continues at coordinate 1,871 of DATJIG010000148.1, read as the reverse complement.
CCAAGGACGGCGCCGCGCTCGCTGCGGCGCCCGCCGAGGCGCGCCTCCGCTTCAACGAGCCGGTCGATCCGGTAATCGTGCGGCTGCTGACGCCGGATGGGTCGAGCCGCGTGCTCGAGCCGCGCGCCACCGACACCACAGTTTCGGCCCCACTGCCGAACGACCTTGCCAACGGCACCTATGTTCTCAGCTATCGCGTGATCTCGGCCGACAGTCATCCGGTCGCGGGCTCGCTGGTGTTCGCCGTCGGCGTCGGCGCGCCGGTCGCGCCGGCCACGAAGGCGACGACCGGCCCGCGCTGGGAAGCCGTGTTTCCGTGGCTTCACGGAGCGGCGCTGATCGCGCTGTTGCTCGCCGTGGGCGGTGCGGTCGTCGGCGCCTTCGTGCTGCCCAAGGAGGCGCGGAAGACGCGCGACACGGCGCGTTACCGACGCATCGCCGCCGTCATCGGAGCGCTGGCGGCGATTGCGGCCGTCGGCGTGCGCGGCGCGGGGCTCGCCGATTCGCCGCTCGCTGAAATCGTCACCGCAACGCCATGGCGGATCGCCCTCGAAACCGCGATGGGACCCGGCCTCGCGCTGAACGTGATCGCGGCTGCCGCCGCAGTCGTCGCGACGTTCGCCCGCGCCGGACTCGAACGGGCGCTCGCGCTCGTTGCCCTCGCGGCACTGGCCTGGGGTTTCGCGACCACCAGCCACGCGGCGGTCGCGCCGCCGGTCGCGCTGTCGTTCCCGGCCTACATGGTGCACATTGCGGTCGCGGCATTCTGGCTCGGCTCTCTGCCGCTGCTCGCCGTGGCGCTCACGCGTGAGCCGCTCGCGGTCGCTCGTACCGTCGTCAAGGATTTCTCGCGCATTGCAACGTGGGCGGTGGCGGCGCTGACCGTCGCCGGTGTCGTGCTGACGGCGACCCAGACCGGCCCCGATCTCTCGGTCTGGCTCGGCCCGGCGTGGAGCAACACGGCCTACGGCGGACTGCTGGCGGCGAAGATCGTCGCGGCGCTGATCGTGCTGGCGTTCGCGCTGCACCACAAGCGCAAGCTCACGCCGCTCCTCGCCAAACACCGCGAAGGCGCTTTGCGCCTGCGCCGCTCGATCGTCTGGGAAGGCGCTGTCATGGTTGCGGTGATCGGGCTCGCCGCGGTGCTGTCGCAGAGCTCGCCGCCGCGCTCGGTCTCGGCCGCGGCGCTGCTCGCCGAGCACCATTCGTCGGGCGCCGAGACGGGTGCGGTGATCGACGCGACCCGCGACGGCGTCGAGATCCTGCTCGAGGTCGATCCGGCGACACCGGGGCCCAATCAGTTCATCGTCCACTTCTTCGACGCCTCGAAGGGCGAGCACATCTACCCGAGCGAGGTGACCGTCGCGGTATCGCTGCCCGACGGCGGCGTCGAGCCGCTGCGCCGTCCGGCGATTTCGCAGGGCGACGACACGTATCGCGTCGAGGGCATGCCGCTGCCGGTTCCAGGGATCTGGCAGGTACGGATCGAGGCGCTGCTCACCGACTTCGACAAGCTGATCGTGACGATGGAGCTGCCGGTCGAGGCGCCGTAAGTGCGCCGTCTGCATTTCGTCATTCCCGCGCAAGCGGGAATCCAGAGCAGCCGGACTCCGAGTGGCCGCCCTGGACTCCCGCTTTCGCGGGAGTGACGCAGAGTTTATGTGGATTCCCTGCATCGTCGTTTTGAGAACCTTCTCCTGACTCACCGAAGCCCGCTCCGGTTTGTGAGTCCGGAGCGGGCTGGTGAGAGGCGTGCTTTCTCGGCACCGCGGATGAGTTTCCGCGATGTGAGGGCTGGCGCCGGTGACCGCGAACGACCGTGGCCACCTTCTTTCGTCCCTGGGGGCGCGATGAGCCGGACCCAGGGTGGT
>DATJIG010000147.1:0-2885 GCA_035493495.1 Alphaproteobacteria bacterium | reverse complement strand
ACCACCCTGGGTCCGGCTCATCGCGCCCCCAGGGACGAAAGAAGGTGGCCACGGTCGTTCGCGGTCACCGGCGCCAGCCCTCACATCGCGGAAACTCATCCGCGGTGCCGAGAAAGCACGCCTCTCACCAGCCCGCTCCGGCCTTACAAACCGGAGCGGGCTTCGGTGAGTCAGGAGAGGCATGCAGACCGAAAGCAAATGAATGATCGCACTCCCAACAACTCGTCACCCCCGCGCCCCTCTTGTCAAAGCGGGCGGGGTGCAACCGGCCCGAGGTCCGGGCATGACGAGTGAAACAACTCGTTTGTCCGAAACGGCGCGATGAGACCGTCAGCCCGTATACACGCAGCTCTGGCCGCGCGAGTCGCGGTGCACCGAGACGCGCGACAGTCCCGGGAACTGCGGCTTGAGGCGACCCCACACCCACACCGCGACGTTCTCGAGGCTCGGCACCGCGAGCCCCTCGACCTCGTTGAGCAGCGCATGGTCGAGCGTGGCGTGCAGCTTCGCGAGCGCCGCTTCGAGCTCGGCGAAGTCGACGACGAATCCGGTGACGGGATCGGGCTCGCCGGTGACGCCGACGACGACGCGGAACGAGTGGCCGTGCAGACGGCGATAGGTGTGCTCCGCCGGTTTGTCGGCGAAGTAATGCGCGGCGTCGAACGCGAACTCGAGTTGGATTTCCATGTGATGTCCGGGGGAGATTCCGGGGTGGGCCCGTCAGCGAATGCCGAGGAACTTATGCGTTTGCAGGCTCAGCCGCCAGCGCGGATTGCGCAGGCAATAGTCGATCGCGAGGCCGGTGTTGCGGTCGCGCTCGGGGCCGTCCATCGGCTGGAGGAAGAAGTTTTCGAACGCGAGGTGTTCGAAGCCCTCGGGAGCCGCGCCGGCTTGCGGGTAGACGAGCTTGAGCTCGTTGCCGCGGGTCAGCACCAGCTCGGCGCCCGCCTTCGGGCTGACGCAGATCCAGTCGATGCCGTCGGGCGGAACCTGCGTCCCGTTGGTCTCGACGGCGATGGCGAAGCCGCGCGCGTGCAGCGCCTTGACCAGCGCGCCATCGATTTGCAGCAGCGGCTCGCCGCCGGTGCAGACCACGAACCGGCCTTCGCTCGCCTGCGGCCACAGCCGCGCCACGGCCGACGCGAGATCGGCCGCCGACTCGAACTTCCCGCCACCGTCGCCGTCGACGCCGACGAAGTCGGTGTCGCAGAACCGGCAGGTCGCCGTCGCGCGATCCTCCTCGCGGCCCGACCACAGATTGCAGCCCGCGAACCGGCAGAACACCGCCGGGCGCCCGGCGTTCGCGCCTTCGCCCTGCAGCGTGTAGAACAGCTCCTTGATGGCGTAACTCATGCCGTCTTCTCGCACATCGCGCTTGACCGGTCATCACCGTGTCATGGAACGCCGGTACCCAGCGTGGCTGTAACAATTCCGGAGATCGGAACGGCCATGCTTGCCCCCCTCGCCCGCCCCTTCGCTTGCTCCGCGCTCCCCGCCGCATTGCTCGTCGCCACGCTGGCGTTCGACGCCCCGGTCCAGGCCAAGGACGTCACGGCGACGGTCAACGGCCGCACGGTCATCAGCCACGGCCTCGTTGGGGTCGGCCGGATCCCGGCCAACCAGCGCGACAGGTTCGGCGAGACCTTCGGCTCGGGCTCGGGCATGGCGGTCGATACGTCGAGCTGGCGCCGCGACGGCGACAGCTACTCGGGCACGCTCTGGCTGCTGCCCGACCGCGGCTACAACGTCGAAGGCACCACGGACTACCGCCCGCGCCTCAACACGATCTCGTTCACCTTCACGCCGAAAGCGAAGGGCGACCAGAGCACTATCGTCGCCAGACTCGGCGACGCGATGCTGCTGACCGAGGCCGATGGCACGCCGACCACGGGGCTCGATCCCGGCCAGGGCGGTGTCCGGCCGGCGAAGAACGACTTCCCGGACCTGCCGCAGGCGAGCAACGGCCGCATCAGCCTCGACACCGAAGCCGTGGTCCACATGCCGGACGGCACCTGGTTCATCGGCGACGAGTACGGCCCCTACATCTACCGCTTCTCGGCCGACGGCAAGCTGATGTCGGCGATCCGCCCGCCCGAAGCGCTCGTTCCGCTGCGCAACGGCAAGACCGACTTCGCGTCGAACAATCCGGGCCCCGGCGCCAAGGCGCCGTCGCCGAAGAATCCCGAATTCGGCCGCCAGAACAACCAGGGTCTCGAGGGCGTGACGCTGACGCCCGATGGCAAGACGCTGGTCGCGATCCTGCAGAGCGCCACGCGCCAGGACGGCGGCGACGCACCCGAGACGCGGCGCCACACCCGCATCCTGTTCTACGACGTCGCCGATGCCGCGCACCCGAAGCTGATGCGCGAGCACGTCGTGCCGCTGCCGGTGTTCACCGGAGCCGACGGCAAGCAGAAGGTCGCGGCGCAGAGCGAGATCCTCGCTCTCGGCAACGATCTGTTCCTGCTGCTGTGCCGCGACTCGGGCGCGGGCTACGGCTTCAAGGACCCGAAGTCGCGCTACCGCAAGATCGAGTTGCTCGACACCTCGAAGGCGAGCGACATCGCCGGCAGCGAGTACGACGGCAAGACTCCGGTCGCGCCGTCGGGCGTGCTGGCGAGCGGCGTGATCCCGGCGACTCTCACGCCGCTGATCGACATCAACGACAACGCCGAGCTCAACAAGTTCGGGATGCACAACGGCGCGCCCCGGGACCGCAACAACCTCTCGGAGAAGTGGGAAGCGATGGGCCTACTGCCGGCGCTCGATCCGGCCAAACCCGACGACTGGTTCCTGTTCGTCGCCAACGACAACGACTTCATCACCCAGGACGGCTTTCAGGTCGGCGCGACCTACCAGGACCCGAGCGGGGTCGATCTCGACAC
>DATJIG010000146.1:0-22403 GCA_035493495.1 Alphaproteobacteria bacterium | reverse complement strand
GGCGAAGGGATTCGAACCCTCGACCCCAACCTTGGCAAGGTTGTGCTCTACCCCTGAGCTACGCCCGCACCGGGTAACAGGACGGAACCGTCCCGCGAGAGGGGGCGGATAATAGTGGAACAGGCTCGGTTTGCAAGTCCGCCGGACCGGCTTTTTGACCTGGATGTAACCTGCCAAGCCACGGCTTTTTGAGGCTTTTCGGGCAAACTGGCCCTTCCGAAGCCTCACCCCCTGGGGTTGCGGGCGGCCGGGAAAAGGGCCACATATCCTGGGCGGGCACCCCGGGCCCCTCGGCCGGACCGGGCGCCGTCGTCCACTTCGACGTCCTCCACCAGCGACCATCCAGCGACTTTAGGAAGCACGCTCATGAACTCGATTCTCGGGGCTGCCAATACCGGGGCAAACGACGCCGCAGCCGTCACGCCGGCCGGCGGCTGGATCAAGGACTCCTCGACCGCGACCTTCATGGCCGATGTGATTGAAGCGTCGATGCAGACGCCGGTCGTTGTCGACTTCTGGGCGCCGTGGTGCGGACCTTGCAAGCAGCTCGGCCCGACGCTCGAGAAGATTGTCAACGAAGCTAAGGGCGCCGTGCGCCTGGTCAAGATCAACGTCGACGAGAACCAGCAGCTCGCCCAGCAGATGCGGATCCAGTCGATTCCGGCGGTCTATGCCTTCAAGGGCGGCCGGCCGGTCGATGGCTTCATGGGTGCACTGCCCGAGACCCAGGTGCGCCAGTTCGTGGCCGCCCTCGGCGGTACCGCGCCCGAAACCGAGGGCATCAAGGAAGCCCTCGCCGAGGCGCAAGCGCTGCTCGAGCAGAATCAGGCTGAGGACGCCGCGGCGGTGTTCTCGCAGGTGCTTGAAACCGAGCCCGAGAACGCCGAGGCCTATGCGGGCCTCGCCAAGTCGTATCTCGCGCAGGGCGACAAGGACAACGCGCGCGAGATCCTCGCCAACGCGCCCGACGCCATCAAGAGCGCGCCGCAGCTCGCGGCGGTGAAGAGTGCGCTCGAACTCGCCGATGCCGGTGCCCAGGCGTCCGGCAACATCGCCGAGCTCGCCGACAAGGTCGCCAAGGATCCCAAGGATCATCAGGCGCGCTTCGACCTGGCGCTCGCGCACTACGCCGCCGGCGCCCCCGACAAGGCGATCGACGAGCTGTTGGAAAGCTTTCGGCGCGACCGCAACTGGAACGAGGCAGCGGCGCGCGCGCAGTTGCTGAAAATCTTCGAGGCCCTCGGTCCGACCCACGAGCTCACAGTCGGCGGTCGGCGGAGGCTCAGCTCGATACTCTTCTCCTGATGCCGAAGCGGGGCTAGGCTCGACCGATGTCCGGCAACCCGTTCACGCCCACATTCGACTCATTGCCCGGTGTGATCCCGGTGTTCCCGCTCGCCGGCGTGCTGCTGCTGCCGCGCGGCAAGATGCCGCTCAACATCTTCGAGCGTCGCTATCTCGCGATGACCCGCGCAGCCCTCTCCGATCCCGTCCGCATCATCGGCATGATTCAACCCACCGGGACAGGCGACGGACCGAATGGGCCCGAGCTGTTCCGCGTCGGCTGCGCCGGACGCCTCATCAGCTTCGCCGAGACCGACGACGGCCGCTATCTCATCACCCTCGACGGGCTGTGCCGGTTCCGCACCGGCGCCGAGCTGCCGATCCGCGACGGCTATCGCCGCTTCGAGGTTGACTGGTCGCCGTTTCGCGCCGATCTCGAGGAGCGCTCGTCCGATCGCGCGCCGATTCAGCGTGCCGGCATTGCGTCGGCCGCCGCGGCGTACTTCCGCGGCCGCAACATGAGCGTGAATCCCGAGGCGCTGAAGAAGCTCGGCGACTCCGAGCTGGTGACGGCGCTGAGTATGGGCTGCCCGTTCACTCCGGAAGAAAAGCAGGCGCTGCTCGAGGCGTCGAATCTCGAAGAGCGGGCCAAACTGCTCGAGACGCTGTTCGCGATGGGCGCGAAGGAGCTCTTCGGCGACGGCGAGGTAACTCGGCACTAGTCCAAGGGTGGCACTCGTCCACGAACGAGCCACCGGCTGCCTGGTCATGGCCCGACAGTTGAGTTGAGGGAGGACCTATGAACGACACGCCCGACGACATCCAGGCGCCGGTGCCGGCCGTGCCCGAACCCGCGGAAGGGCCCGAGCGCCGCGCCGTCGACCCCAAACTGCTCGAAATCCTCGTCTGCCCGCTGACCAAGTCGACGCTGCGTTACGACGAGCAGCACCAGGAGCTGATCAGCGACAAGGCCGGGCTAGCCTATCCGATCCGCGACGGCATCCCGATCATGCTCGTGGACGAGGCACGGGAACTCGACCCGCATGAACGGCGTCATAGCTAGGCTGCGCGACGCGTGGCGGCTTGCGCGCCACGATGCGCTTCAGACTGCGGGCGTCGAACACGGCAAGAGTTTTGCCGCGAGCCTTACACCGAATCTTGCCACGAATCTTGCACCGCAGTTCGACTGAGACTTGTCCGACCGCGAAGCGCCCGCAAGAGACCCGCCGGCCTTTTCCGCGGATCCTACACAGGACGACACCATGCCCACCACCGTCCGCACCGACCCCCCCAAGGACCCGCTCGTTCCCGAGGAAATCCGCGTGTCGCGCGATCGCGCGCGACTGACCGTCGCCTATCCTCACGATCGCTTCGAATTCTCGGCGGAGTTTCTCCGCGTCAACAGTCCGTCCGCCGAAGTTCAAGGCCACGGCCCCAACCAGCGCATCCTCGTATCCGGCAAGAAAACCGTCGGCATCGCCGGTATCGAGGCGGTGGGCAATTACGCGATCCTGATCCGCTTCGACGACGGCCACGACACCGGCATCTTCTCCTGGCGATACCTGCACGAGCTCGGCACTCACCAGGAGAAGCTGTGGCGCGACTATGAGTCCGACATCAGCAAGGCCGGCCTGAGCCGCTGACGCGCTTACCTGTCGTAAGCGCGTGAGGGAACACCCGCGCGACGGGTGCCTTTAATCCCGACGTGTAGCCTTTGGTCTCGAGCGCGCCTCCGATGGACGGTGCGGCCCGGCTTCTTGTCCTTCTCTCGTCACAGGAGCACTGTCATGCAACAGCGCACATTCGGCCGCAGCAGCCTCACCGTCTCGGCAATGGGACTCGGCTGCATGGGCATGTCCGACTTCTACGCCGGCCGCGACGAATCCGAAGCCATCGCGACGATTCACCGCGCGATCGAGCTCGGCGTCACGTTCCTCGACACCGCCGACATGTATGGCGTCGGCCGCAACGAGGAGCTGGTCGGTCGGGCGATTCGCGGCCGCCGCGACAAGGTCGTCGTCGCCACGAAGTTCGGCAACGTGCGCGCGCCCAATGGCGCCTTCCTCGGCGTCAACGGCCGGCCCGAGTATGTGCGCCGCGCGTGCGACGGCAGCCTGAAACGGCTCGACGTCGACGTCATCGATCTCTACTACCAGCACCGCGTCGATCCCGACACGCCGATCGAGGACACCGTCGGCGCGATGGCGGAGCTGGTGCGCGCCGGCAAGGTCCGCTACCTCGGGCTCTCCGAGGCGGCGCCGAAGACGATCCGGCGCGCGCACGCCGTGCATCCGATTGCCGCGCTGCAAACTGAATACTCGCTGTGGACTCGCGATCCCGAGGAGCAGATCCTCGCCACGGTGCGCGAGCTCGGCATCGGCTTCGTGCCTTACAGCCCGCTCGGCCGCGGCTTCCTCACCGGGCAGATCAAGAGTGTCGACGACCTCGCGCCGGACGACTGGCGCCGGCAGTCGCCGCGCTTCCAGGGCGAGAACTTCGAGCGGAACCTCGAACTGGTGCACGAGATTGGCGCGATGGCGCGCGAGAAGCACTGCACGCCCGGGCAGCTCGCGCTGGCGTGGGTGCTGGCGCGCGGCGACGATGTGGTGCCGATCCCGGGCACCAAGCGCCGCACTTATCTCGAGGAGAACGTCGGCGCGCTCAACGTGCGACTCACGCGCGACGATCTCGCGCGCATCGATCGCCTGATGCCGAAGGGTGCCGCCGCCGGCACGCGTTACGCGGAGAGCGGCATGGCGACCGTCGATCGCTAGGAGCCGCTTCACACGCGCTAAACAAAAAGCCGCCGGACAACCGGCGGCTTTTTCTTTGATGATGCGCGACGGCGAAACTAAAGAGGCTCGCCCGCCGCGCAGAGCGCGGCTGCTTGTTAGCCAAAAGAGCGGTGAACCTACAATGGTTCACCGCGGGCAAGCCGCGGCAGCTCGCCCAGATTGCCCATCGAGTGGTTCATGAAAAAGCGGCGCAGCGGCGGAATCATGCCGGCGCCCGCGAGCCCGAGATCGCGCGCGACCCTGAGCGGCGGAAACGCGTTCGAAAACAGTCGATCGAGGCCATCTGTCACGGCGGCCAGCGTCACGTTGTCGCAACGCCGCCAGCGTTGGAACCGCTCGAGCACGGAGAGATGGCCGATGTCGAGCCCGAGCCGGTGGGCGTCGACCAGCACCTCGGCGATCGCCGCGACGTCGCGGATGCCGAGATTGAGTCCCTGCCCCGCCATCGGGTGGATCGCGTGCGCCGCGTCGCCGACCAGCGCGAGTCGCTCCGCGACATATGAATCCGCGTGGAGGAGACCGAGCGGGTACGACCAGCGCTTGCCGAACGCCGCGGTCTCGCCGAGGTAGTCGCCGAAGCGCAGCGCGAGCTCGCGATTGAAGTCGTCGTCGCCGAGCGTCATCAGATGCGCGATGACCTCGGCGTGGTCGGTCCACACAATCGACGAGCGATGAGTGCCGAGCGCGTCGTCTTTCATCGGCAGCACCGCGAACGGGCCGGTCGGCAGGAAGCGCTCCTGCGCCACGCCCTTGTGCGGGAACTCGTGGGCGACAGTGCAGACCAGCGCCCAGTTGCGATAGCTCCAGGTGGTGACCGGGATTCCGGCGTCGGCGCGCAGCCGCGAGTTGCGGCCCTCGGCCGAGATCGCGAGCTTCGCCGACAGCGTGCGGCCGTCGCCGAGCGTCGCTTCGATGCGGCCAGCGCTCCGCGCGACCTTGGTCACCGTCATCGGCGCCAGCAGCCACACCGCGTCGAGCTCGGCGACGCGGTCGAACAGCGCCTTGCGGATCATCCGGTTCTCGACGATGTGTCCGAGCGGCTCGGCGCCACGCTCGTCCGCGACCTCGCGATGGTCGAAATGGATGAACAGGAGCGAAGAGCCCTCCGACACCCTGATGTCGAGGATCGGCTCGGCCTCGGCCGCGAGTTTCGGCCACACCCCGATGGCCTCCAGGATGCGGCGCGAGCCCTGGGCGATCGCCGACACGCGCCCGTCGAACACCGGATTGAGCACGGTTGCCGGCCGCTCGCGGTCGACCACCGCGACCTTGAGCCCGGCGCCGCCGAGGGCTGCAGCCAGGCCCAGTCCCACCAGCCCGCCGCCGACAATGAGGGCGTCGAGGAGGGGTTCGGCGCTTTCCGGCAATGGTTTGGTCATCGTCCGTCCTGGAATGCGCTCAAAAAATAATCATAAAAAGAGGCGCGCTTATTAAATGGGCAGAGACTTTCGCGACCGACCGCGGCACTTGCATTCCTTGCGCCGCAGCTTCCCTTCAAGCGCTTGATTTCACGCGATTAACGCCACCCGGGAGACTCCGGCACGGTTCTTGAGTCATGCCCATCGCCGACCTGCGGTGGGTGGGGCGGCACCTGACGTCCGCTTGCACAGAGCTTAGCACCTGCGATCGGCCGAGGAGAAGGCGAAGGCCACCGCGTCCTAACCAAGGGGAACCCCCAATGAAACTCGTGATGGCGATTATCAAGCCGTTCATGCTCGACAAGGTCCGCGAGGCGCTGACCGACGTCGGCGTCCAAGGCATGACGGCGAGTGAAGTAAAGGGATTCGGGCGGCAGAAGGGCCACACCGAAATCTACCGCGGCGCCGAATACCAAATCGATTTCCTGCCCAAGGTGAAGATCGAGGTCGCGTGCTCGAACGAGATGGCCGAGCGCGTCGTCGAGGCGATCCAGCGCTCCGCACACACCAACAAGATCGGTGACGGCAAGATCTTCGTCATCAATCTCGAGCAGGCCATCCGCATCCGCACCGGCGAAAAGGGCGCGGAAGCCCTCTAACGCACGCATCGATCCAGCCTCCAAGGAGAATTCAATCATGAGCTACAAGAGTTTGCTTGCCCGGATCGGCGCGGTTGCGGTCGCGTTGGCGGGCTTCGCCGTCGCCGCATACGCGCAGGATGCCGCGCCCGCAGTGGCCGATGCGGCGGCGGCCGCCGCTGCTGCTGCGACCAAAACGGACAGTGGCGACACGGCGTGGATGCTGACCTCCACCGCACTCGTGCTGATGATGACCATCCCGGGCCTCGCACTGTTCTATGGCGGCATGGTTCGCAAGATGAACGTGCTGGCAACGATGATGCAGAGCTTCGCGATCACCTGTCTGGTGACGGTGCTGTGGGCCGTGGTCGGCTACAGCCTCGCGTTCACCGACGGCAACGCGTGGGTCGGCGACCTGTCGCGCGTGATGCTCGGCGGCATGGGCTACGACAAGCCCTTCACGCTCGGCACCGGCGACTCGGCGGTCGCGTTCACGATCCCCGAGAGCGTCTTCATGATGTTCCAGATGACCTTCGGCATCATCACCCCGGCGCTGATCGCAGGCTCGTTCGCCGACCGCATGAAGTTCTCGGCGATGATGTGGTTCATGGGCCTGTGGTCGCTCCTGATCTACGCCCCGATCGCCCACTGGGTGTGGCAGCCGAACGGCTTCCTGTTCTCGCTCGGCGTGCTCGACTTCGCGGGCGGCACCGTCGTCCACATCAACGCCGGCATCGCCGGGCTGATGACGGCGCTGGTGCTCGGCAAGCGGCAGGGCTACGGCAAGTTGCCGATGGCGCCGCACAACCTGACGCTGACCCTGATCGGCGCTTCGCTGCTGTGGGTGGGCTGGTTCGGCTTCAACGCGGGCTCCGCCGGCGCCGCCGGTGGCCGCGCCGGCATGGCGATGACCGTCACCCAGATCGCCACCGCTGCCGACGCGCTCGCGTGGATGTTCAGCGAATGGCTGGTCAAGAGTAAGCCCTCGGTCCTCGGCATCGCCTCCGGCGCGGTCGCGGGTCTAGTGGCGATCACCCCGGCCTCGGGCTTCGTCCTCCCGGGCGGAGCGATCGCGATCGGCATCGCGGCCGGTGTGATCTGCTTCTTCGCCTCGACCACGGTGAAGAACGCGCTGGGCTACGACGACTCGCTGGATGCCTTCGGCGTCCACTGCGTCGGCGGCATCGTCGGCGCGATCCTGACCGGCGTGTTCTCGGCCGGTGTGCTGTCGGCGACCGACGCCCTGCCGGAAGGTACTCCGGGCCTGCTCGAGGGCAACCCTGGCCAGGTCATCACCCAGCTCATCGGCATCGCCTGCACCCTGGTCTACAGCGGCGTCGGCAGCCTCATCCTCCTGAAGATCATAGATGCCGTCATCGGGCTCCGGGTCTCTGAGGAGGAGGAGCGCGAAGGTCTCGACCAGGCGCTGCACGGCGAAGCCGTTCACTGAGCCTACGGCCCACCTGGGTCCTCCCGGGTGGGCCGACGTTGTGCGTCGACCGCGTAAGCGTTGTGTAACCCCGATTTTTTCTGGCGTTTTGTTGTGAAGCCTCCCTGAACTGGCCCGGACCATGGCGTCCGGGCCTTTTTCTTTGTCTATTTTCTGGGCAACAAACCGGGTCAGATTGCCCACATACGAGGCAAGACACCTCCATTCGATACCTTCCCCATCGCACGATAAGCAGGCGAAAAGAGCCCAGAAACCGGGCACTCCGCCGTGTTTCGCATCGCTTGGCACAGGAATTGATCAGTGGCCCGGTTCGAGCGCCGCGGCAGCGTCGATGACCGCCGGCCACTAGCTCCGGGCAACGGAGCTCAAGCGAGGAGAGGGGTTCGATGTCGAAAATCTTCCGCGCGGGCGCGGCCTGTGCCGCCGCCACCGCGATGCTTGTGTCTGCATCCGACGCATGGGCGCAGACGGTCACGGCGACCTTCAGCGCCGGCAATACCGCCTGGCTGCTGACCGCGACCGCGCTCGTGCTGTTCATGACCCTGCCGGGCCTCGCGCTGTTCTACGGCGGGCTCGTCCAGTCACGGAACGTGCTCTCGGTGCTGATGCACTGCTTCGCCGTCTCGGCGATCGTCTCGGTCGCATGGCTGGTCGCGGGATACGCGCTGTCGTTCGGCGACGGCGGCTCGGTCAATCATCTGATCGGCGGTCTCAGCAAGGCGTTCCTCGCCGGCATCGGTCCCGACACGCTGTCGGGCAGCGTCCCCGAGATCGCGTTCTTCATGTTCCAGATGACATTCGCGATCATCACGCCGGGTCTGATCATCGGCGCGTTCGTCGAGCGCATCCGCTTCGGCGCCGTCGTGCTGTTCACCATCCTGTGGTCGCTGTTCGTCTACGTGCCGATCTGCCACTGGGTGTGGGGCGGCGGATTCCTCGCCAACCTCGGCGTCGAGGATTTCGCCGGCGGCATCGTCGTCCACCTCACCAGCGGCATTTCGGCGATCATCATGGCGCTGATGGTCGGCCCGCGCCGCAAGTTCCCGGTCGAGATCCACCCGCCCCACAACCCGGGCATGGTGATGACCGGCGCCGGCATGCTGTGGGTGGGCTGGTACGGCTTCAACGGGGGTTCGGCGCTCGCGGCCGACGGCGCGGCGGCGATGGCGATCGCCGTCACCCACATCTCGGCGGCCACCGCCGCCTGCACATGGATGGTGGTCGAGTGGCTGCGCTACAAGCGCGCCTCGTGCGTCGGCGTCGTCACCGGCGCTGTCGCCGGCCTCGCGACCGTCACGCCCGCATCCGGTTTCATCGGACCGTTCGGCGGATTTGCCTGCGGCCTGATCGCCGGCGTGGTCTGCTTCGAGGCGGTCGCCTTCGTCAAACACCGCCTCAAGATCGACGACTCGCTCGATGTCATGGCGGTGCACGGCGTCGGCGGCATCACCGGAACGATGCTGACTGCGGTGCTCGGCGCGCCGGCATTCGGCGGGCTCGGGCTCTCGAAGCTCTCGATCGGCGGCCAGCTCGCGGCGCAGCTTATCGGTATTGCCGCTGCGGCGGCCTGGACCATCGTCGCGACGGTCGTCATCGTCATGGTCGTGCGCGCCACCATCGGGCTCCGCGTCAGCGAGGAGGACGAGGCCGAGGGCCTCGACATCACCGCCCACGGCGAGCGGGCGTACGATTTGAAGTAGGCAAACCGGTCGAGTTTCGGTTCGCGAAGCGCGTTTTTTGCAGCCCGGCCGCAAGGCCGGGCTGCCTTGTTTCCGGGCCGCCGCATCGGTAGAATCGCGCCGCTTCGCTCGTTACGGCTTGGGAGGGCCCGACGAGCGGAAAACAATCATTCAGGCTCGTGCATGCCTCACCTCCCGTCGGACCCCCTCGCGCGGCTCCCTCGCTATCCGTTCGAGCGCCTTCATCGGCTGCTCGACGGCGTTGCGCCGCCGTCCGGGATCGCGCCAATCATCATGTCGCTCGGCGAGCCGCGCCGGCCGCCGCCCGCCGTCATCGCCGAGACACTGACCCGCGAGGCCGCCGGCTGGGGGCGCTATCCGCCGCTCAGCGGCACGCCGTCGTTCCGCCTGGCCGTCGCGCGCTGGCTCACCCGCCGGTACGGATTGCCGGAGGGCTTCATCGATCCGCAGACGATGATCCTGCCCGCGACCGGCTCGCGCGAGGCGATCTATCTCTCCGCTGGGGCGCTGCTTCCGGAATCGAGCATTAGGCCGGACGAGCGCCCGGTCGTGCTGGTACCGGAGCCCGGTTACCACGTCTACGGCGGCGCCGGGGCAATGGCCGGTGCCGAGGTCATTTCGCTGCCGGCGCGGCGCGAGACCGGCTTCCTGCCCGACATCGCCGGTACCGATCCGGCGATCCTCAAGCGGACTCGCATCGTCTACATCTGCTCGCCCGCGAACCCGCAGGGCTCGGCTGCGGATCTTTCGTACCTCCGCAACCTGCTGGAGCTCGCCCTCATTCATGATTTCGTCGTCGCCGCCGACGAATGCTATTCGGAAATCTACGACCGCGTCCCGCCGGTCGGACTGCTCGAGGCCGCAGCGTCGATGGGCTCACGAGCCAATGCGGCTCGCGATCATTGCGTCGTCTTCAACTCGCTGTCGAAGCGGTCGAGCGCGCCCGGCCTGCGCTCGGGATTCGTCGCCGGAGGCCCCGCGCCGATGAAGCGGATCGCGCGGCTGCGCGATTTCTCGGCGCCGACCCTTCCCTATCCGATGCTGGCCGCGTCCGAGGCGCTGTGGAACGACGATGCCCATGTCGAGGAGGCGCGCGCTCACTACCGCCGCAACTTCGACGTCGCCGAGCAGGTTCTCGGCGGCCGCTTCGGGTTCCAGCGGCCGGCCGGCGGTTTCTTCCTATGGCTCGACGTCGGTGACGGCGAGGCCGCCGCGCTGAAGTTGTGGCGCGATACCGCGCTCCGCACGCTGCCCGGAGCCTATTTGTGCCCGCGGGACCAGGGCTTCCGGGCCCACGCCTCGCCCTTCATCCGGCTCGCGCTGGTGCACGAGTCCGGCGAGGTCGCCGAGGCGATGCGACGGGTGCGTGACACCCTGGCGGACTCGCCCACCGCCGCAAACGTTTACTCGCCTGCCCCGCCTCCGTGAACTAAAGTCCCGAAACACCATGGCTCGCTCTTCCACCGCCGGTCGCCGCTCGCCCTTCCTGCCGCAAGCGGTCTCCGCGTTTCTCCGTCGCCGCCTGGTCGAAGCGACCGGAGTCGTCATCGCCTTCACCGGCGTCGGGCTCCTGACCGCGCTGGCGACCCACTCGGCCCAGGATCCCTCGCTCAACCGCGCCGCGGGCGACGCGATTCACAACGTCCTCGGCTGGCCGGGGGCCGTCGCGTCCGACCTCCTGCTGCAGACGACGGGCGCGTTCGCGGTGCTGCCCGGCATCGTCTTCACCGCCTGGGGGCTCCGCATCGCGACGACGTGCGAACTGCGCGCAGGCCCGCTGGCGGGACGCTTCCTCGCGTTGATCGCCGCGATGATTGGCCTGACCATGGCGTTCGCGTCGTGGGCGCTGCCCGATTCATGGGGCGTCGACCGCGGCATTGGCGGCGCTCTCGGCCAGCTTCTGCTCAATGCCGCCGGTTCGTTCGCCGGCCTGTTCGGCGTCTCGGCCTACATCCCCATCCGCATCGGCGCGGGCGTCCTCGGCCTCGGCGCCCTGATC
Organism: Alphaproteobacteria bacterium; assembly: GCA_035493495.1. GTDB lineage: Bacteria > Pseudomonadota > Alphaproteobacteria > SMXQ01 > SMXQ01 > DATJIG01. The sequence continues at coordinate 11,179 of DATJIG010000146.1, read as the reverse complement.
GTCGCCTTCGGCTTCAGCGTCGCCGAATGGATGCGCGGAGCCATGATGCTTGGCCGCGCCGCCGATCACACCGCTCGCGTCGGCCTTGAGGTCGGCCGCCGCGGTGCCGAAATCACAGGCGAGGCGGTGAACACCCTTCATCGCCGACTTGCCGAATCGCGCGAGCGCGCCGAGCCGCGCCTGTCGCCCGAGGTGGCGCTTGCGATCGACACCGCTGAGGCCGCACGATCGATGCGTCCGCCGGTGCCGCACGTCGACGACGACGACGACGAAGAGATCGCAGCGCCGGTGCCCGCCCCGGTGCGCAAGATGAATCCGGAGCTGCCGTCAAACCTGATCGAAATGCCGAAGGCGCGCCCGCAGCCCGGCAAGCGCGCCAAGGCAGCGCGTCAGGCGACACTCGATCTCCTGCCCGGCGAGGGCTACTCGCTGCCGGCGCTCGATCTTCTCGCCGCCGCGCCACCCGCAAAAGACGATCCGTCGGTCGCCAAGGACGCGCTCGAGGCGAACGCGCGGCTGCTGATGAGCGTGCTCGAAGACTTCGGCATCAAGGGCGAGATCCTCAAGGTGCGCCCGGGCCCCGTCGTCACGCTGTACGAGCTCGAGCCCGCGCCGGGCATCAAGGCGTCGCGCGTCATCGGCCTTGCCGACGACATCGCCCGCTCGATGTCGTCGCTGTCCGCGCGCATCGCCGTGGTCCCCGGGCGCAACGTCATCGGCATCGAGCTGCCGAACGCCCGCCGCGAGACGGTCTACCTGCGGGAACTCCTCGCCTCCGAGGAGTACGAGCAGACCGCGGCCAAGTTGAATCTCGTGCTCGGCAAGGACATCGGCGGCACGCCGGTAATTGCCGATCTCGCGCGCATGCCGCACCTCCTGATCGCCGGCACCACCGGCTCGGGCAAGTCGGTCGGCATCAACACCATGATCCTGTCGCTCCTCTACCGGTTGTCGCCGCAGGACTGCCGCTTCATCATGATCGACCCGAAAATGCTCGAGCTGTCGGTGTACGACGGCATCCCGCATCTGCTGGCGCCGGTCGTCACCGAGCCCGGCAAGGCGGTCGTCGCCCTGCGCTGGACGGTGAAGGAGATGGAGAACCGCTACCGCGCGATGTCGACGCTCGGCGTGCGGAACATCACGAGCTACAACCAGCGCCTCGCCGAGGCCCGCAAGAAGAACGAGAAGATCACCCGCACGGTCCAGACCGGCTTCGAGGCCGAGACCGGCAAGCCGATCTTCGAGGAGCAGGAGCTCGATCTTTCGCCGCTGCCCTACATCGTCGTCATCATCGACGAGATGGCGGACCTGATGCTGGTCGCCGGCAAGGAGATCGAGGGCGCGGTCCAGCGCCTGAGCCAGATGGCGCGCGCCGCCGGCATTCACGTCATCATGGCAACCCAGCGGCCGTCCGTCGACGTCATCACCGGCACCATCAAGTCGAACTTTCCGACCCGCATTTCGTTTCAAGTCACGTCGAAGATCGACAGCCGCACCATCCTGGGCGAGTCCGGCGCCGAACAGCTCCTTGGCCAGGGCGACATGCTCTACATGGCGGGCGGCGGGCGCATCGTTCGCGTCCACGGACCGTTCGTCTCCGACAGCGAGGTGGAGTCGGTGGTCAATGCGATCCGCGCCCAGGGCGAGCCGGAATACGTCGATGCCGTCACCGAGGATGAGACCTCGGGCGGCTTCGGCCTCACCGGCGGCGACGGCGATTCCGGCGACGAGCTCTACGACCGTGCGGTGAACATCGTGCTTTCCGAACGCAAGGCATCGACCAGCTTCATCCAGCGCCATCTGCAGATCGGCTACAACCGGGCCGCGCGGATCATCGAGCGCATGGAGGCCGAAGGCGTCGTGAGCCCGGCCAATCACGTCGGCAAGCGCGAAGTGCTGCCGGGCGGCGGGCGCTGATCATGATCTCCGTCACGCGTCGTTACGTCCTCGCACTGATGCTCGCGGCCGCAGTCACGTGTCCGGCAGTCGCGCAGCAGCGCTCCAACAACGCCGCCGAACTGCAGCGCGTCGAATTCTACCTCAACAGCATCCAGACGCTGCGGGCGCGCTTCGTCCAGGTCGCAAGCAACGGCGGTACCGCTGAGGGGACGCTTCTCATCAAGCGGCCGGGCAAGCTGAAGCTCGACTATGCGCCGCCGTCGAAGCAGATGATCATCACGACGAGCAATTTCGTCGCCTACGTCGACAAGGATGCGAAGCAGACGTCGTATCAGGATCTGAACTCGAGTCTTGCCGGTATCCTGGTGCGGCCACAGGTGAAGCTCTCAGGGGACATTCGAGTGACCGATGTCACGCGCTCGCCCGGCGTGATTCGTGTCCGGCTTGTCCTGGCCAAAGAGCCCGACGCAGGATCGATCACTCTCGTCTTCTCCGACAATCCGCTCGAGCTGCGGCAGTGGCTCGTTGTCGATCCGCAGGGCAATACCGTCGAAGTGACGCTGCAGAACGCGCAGTTCGGCGTACCGATCGACGACAAAGAATTCGCGTTCATTGACCCGAACAGTCCGGTCGCGAAGGAGCTCTTGGAGCGCCGCTGACGCCTTTCGTCGTCGTGCGAGCGCCAAGTGCGTCGTCCTCTTTTCGACAGAGAAAAATCCTGTCTTTCACCGGCTTGAAACCCGTGTGCGTCGGTACCATGTAGTGGTCAAGGCGAGGCACACGCCTCGCATGCGGGAACGGTCTTCCCCTGCCGTTCCCGGCCCGTCAGGGCCAGGCGTCCGGCCAAAACCCCCTCTGGCCGGACGCCAACCCCTCTCCAATTTTCCGTCACGTCCCGAGTTTCGCGACGCGCGGCGTCGACGCTGGCGTTTCGCGTCGGGTCGCGAGCGGCTAAGCTTCGCGTGACCTCTTCCTCTTGCATCGGCTTTTCCCTGACATCCTGAGATGACATCACTAATCTTCCCGCGCGCGGATTCGCCCGCGCTCGCCATCGCCGGGCGCGACTCTCGATTCCCGGTGCGGCACGTGTTCGCCGTGACCCGCAACTACGATGCGCGCGCCGCGGCCGCAGGTGGTTTCAAGAGCGATGAGGAGCCGGCGATCTTCACCAAGCAGTCGACGGCCGTCATTGGCGACCATGGACGAGTCGCTTACCCGCCGGCGACAAATCATCTCGAACCCGAGCTCGAACTGGTGATCGCCATCGGCAAGACGGTGTCGGGCGCGGATGTGGAATCCGCGAAAGCGGCGATCTTCGGGTATGCCGTTGGACTCGATATGACGCGTCGCGACCTGCAGCGCGCGGCACGCGCAGCCGGCAAGCCGTGGGACACCGCCAAGTGGTTCGAGGGCTGCTCGCCGGTGTCCGACATCCACCGCGCCTCCGACATCGGCCATCCCACGCGTGGCGCGATCTACCTCGAGGTCAACGGTGCGCGCGCCCAGAACGGCGACATCGCGCAGATGATGTGGACGGCGCCCGAAGTCGTCGCGCTGGTATCACGCTATGTCACGCTCGCGGCCGGCGACATCATCTTCACCGGGACGCCCGCGGGCGAGATCATCGTCAAAGCCGGCGATCGCCTGCACGGGGTGATCGAGGGCATCGGAACGCTCGACCTGACCATCGGCGACGCGGCGAGCGCGTAGTGGCGATGGCGAAGTCGCTCCGCATCGTCACCTGGAACATCAATTCCGTCCGTATTCGCACCGCACTTCTCCGCCGCGTCGTGAAAAAGCTCGCGCCCGACATCCTGTGCCTGCAGGAGATCAAGTGCGCGGCCGAAGACTTCTGCACCAAACCCGTCGGGCGCATGGGCTATGAGCACCAGCTCGTGCGCGGCGTTAAGGGTCAGGGCGGCACCGCGATCCTGTCGAAAATTCCGTTCGAAGCGACCGGCGGCCTCGACTGGTGCGGACGCACCGACGGCCGCCATGCCATCGCGACGATCGACGGCATTGAGATTCACTGTTTCTACGTACCCTCGGGCGTGCCAATCCCCGACCCCAAAGCGAACCCTGCGTTCGCCCACAAGCTCAAGTTCCTCGACGACATGGCCGAATGGTCGGGCAAGCTCGGGCGCAAGCCGGGCCGCCGCGTCCTGGTCGGCGATCTCAACGTCGCACCGCTCGAGCACGACGTGTGGTCGCATCGCCAGACCCTGAAAGACGTGAGTCACACGCCCGCCGAGACGACGCGGCTCGAGAAGGTCCGCGCGGCCGGCAAGTGGGTCGACGTGATGCGCGAGTTCGTGCCGCCGGACGAGCCGCTGTTCACGTGGTGGAGCTATCGCGCGTTCGACTGGAAGGCGAGCAACCGCGGTCGGCGACTCGACCATGTCTGGGTAAGCCCGTTGCTGAAGCCGGCGCTCAAGTCGATGACCGTGCTCAAGGACGCACGCGGCTGGCCGGGTCCCTCCGACCACGTGCCGGTGATGATCGAGCTCGCGATCTAACCGCGAGATCCGTTTAGATTACCAGGCGGTAACCACCGCGGTCGGTGATGAGAATCCGCGCGTTCTGCGGGTCCTCCTCAATCTTCTGCCGCAGCCGGTAGATGTGCGTCTCGAGCGTGTGGGTCGTGATCCCGGCGTTGTAGCCCCACACCTCATTAAGGAGGGTCTCGCGGGCGACCGGCCGGTCCTTGGCCCGGTAGAGATACTTAAGGATCGCCGCTTCCTTTTCGGTGAGGCGGATCTTTCGGGCGCCACCAGCCTTGTCGACCAGCAGCTTCGCGCCGGGCTGGAAGATGTAGGGGCCGATATGGAAGACCGCGTCCTCGCTCTGGTCGTGCTGACGAAGCTGGGCGCGCAGCCGCGCCAGCAGCACGCCGATGCGGAAGGGCTTGGCGACGTAGTCATTGGCCCCGGCCTCGAGACCCAGAATGGTGTCGGCCTCGGTATCTGCGCCGGTGAGCATGAGAATCGGGCATTTCACGCCATCTCGGCGCAACAGGCGGCAGACTTCGCGCCCGTCCATGTCAGGCAGGCCAACATCGAGCAAAATTGCGTCGAATCGCTCGCGACGAGCGGTTTCCAAGGCTTCTTGCCCGCTGTGAACGGCGGTAGCCCGGAATTCTTCATGAAGTTGCAATTGCTCGGACAGCGAGCCGGCAAGTTCGCGGTCGTCATCCACGAGAAGCACGCGCCTCTCGACCATCAACGTCTCCCGTATCGTGAGCGTCCTGACAAGGCTGGGCGGGTCATTACGCGGGGTGAGTCATAAAATAGCTCAAGGCTCGTTATTTAAGCTACAGCAGCGAAATTCCAACGGGTTATCTTTTGGACCACTGGCACAGAGCGACGATTGGCCTTGTCCCGGTGGGCGTGATACATCAAACGCCCTTTGCCTGACCACCTTATACGGACCGGGCTCCGGCCCCCCACCCGCATGTCATCCTTGCCGTCCACAACCGAAGCGCAGCAGAACGGTCGCGCCGAGCGCGGCAGGCCGCTCATCGCGGTCGACCGTGCGCTCGGCGAGCTCCGGCGCGGGGGCATGGCGGTGATCCGCGGCAATGGCCGCGGCCTGATCGTCCTTGTCCACGCCGCCGAGGCGACCACCCCTCACACTCTGGGCGAACTCGCCGCGATCGCCGGCAGCACCCCCTTGCTCGCGATCACTCAGCGGCGCGCCGCGGCTCTGAAGCTGCCCGACTCCAAGGGACCCATCGTTGCGCTGCAGGTGCCGGACGGAATGGCCGCGCAGGAAGTGCGTGACATCGCCGATCCGCTGTCGACGATCTCGTTCCGCATGCCTCCGTTCGCGAGCGCCGATGCCGATCTCGAGCGCGCTCTCGCGGCCGCGGTGGAGCTCACCAAGCTCGCGCGCCTGCTGCCGGCCGCACTCGCGGCGCGGGTCACGTCACACGCAGGAGACACCGACGGCTGGCTCGCGGAGCACGATTTCGTCACCGTCACAGTGGACGATGTCGCCGGCTACCAGGCGACCGCCGCGCGCACTCTGAAGCCGGTCAGTCAGGCGCGCGTACCGCTCGCCGGCGCCGAGGACACACGCATTCTCGCCTATCGCCCGAGCGACGGCGGCATCGAGCACCTCGCCATCGTCATCGGCGAGCCGCGCGATCCGGTTCTCGTGCGAATTCATTCCGAGTGCTTCACCGGCGATCTTCTCGGCAGCTTGCGCTGCGACTGCGGCGATCAGCTGCGCGGCGCGATTCAGGAAATCGCGCGACAGGGCGCCGGCGTTCTCATTTATCTCGCCCAGGAAGGCCGCGGCATCGGTCTCGTCAACAAGTTGCGCGCCTACCAGCTTCAGGACGAAGGCGCCGATACCGTCGAAGCCAACGAGCAGCTGGGTTTCGACGCCGACGAGCGCGTGTACATGCCGGCCGCGGAGATCCTCAAGGACATGGGTTTCAGCCGCGTGCGGCTGATGACCAACAATCCGGAGAAGGTCACCGCGTTGGCGCGCTTCGGCGTCGAAGTCGTCGAACGCGTGCCGCACGCCTTCCCGTCAAACCCGCACAACGAGCGATACCTGCAGACCAAGGCGACCAAGAGCGGTCACCTCTTCTAGCCGGTCCGGGCCGGCGGCGGCGGTCTGCGTGGTCGTGCGCACCCGGCAATTTCTGCCGACCCGGCAGCGTGCGCCATGAACGGCTCGGCCCGAATTACGGAAAAGGCCCGGATTTTCGAGATTTTCGCGACGTCTTGCGTGGCACCGCCGTTGCAGATGAGTCGGCATGAGCACCATCACACCGATGGCCACCCCTATGCCGACCGACATTGAGGTTCGGCCCAAGGCGGATGCGGCACCGGCCGAGGCGAAGCCCGAGCGCAGCTTTTGGCAGCGCGCGTTCGGCGATGATGGGCTGTCGTTTTCCACGCTGCTCGATGTCGTCAATCCGCTGCAGCACATCCCCATCGTGTCGACGATCTACCGAGAAGTGACCGGCGATACGATTGCGCCCGGAGCAAAGCTGATCGGCGATACGCTGTTCGGTGGGCCGATCGGCCTCGCGCTGTCCGCCGTCGACGTGACGGTCCAGGGCGAGACCGGCAGGGACATGGGTCAGCACGTCGTCGCCATGCTCAAGCCGAGCAGCACCACGACCGACGGTGACACGGCCATCGCCGCGGCAAGCTCTGCGCCGGCGCCGTCGATCGCATGGAACGGACCGCGCGTCGGCACGACGCCCGACGGCGATACTGCGGTCGCCGCGGCGAACACCGATAAAGCAGCGCCCACCTCGTCGATTGCGTGGAACGGACCGCGGATCAACACCACGCTTGATAAGGCCGAAGACGGGAAAGCGACCCAAGTTGCGGCTGCTTCGGCGCCGACGGCCGAGAAATCCGCGGCGGCCAAGCCGACCCAGGTCGCCTCGCTTGCTCCGAAGCCTCCCGCGCCGGCCATCGATTCGGCACCCTATGTGGCGCGGTCGGCCTTCGTCGCCGCTGCGATGAAGCCACGTGCGGCCGGCAACGGCGTCAATGGCTCTTTTGTACCGTTCGAGACCCGCTCGACCATTGCCCCTCCGGCCATGTTCGCGCCGGTTTCGCTCGCCGTGCCGGCGCCCCGCGACGATACGACGAAGCCCGTCGACGGGAAGGTGGTGGCGCTGCCGGATGCCAAGGCCGTCGCGGCCGATCCCAAGATGCTTCAGTCGCTGCGCACCAACGGGGCGCGCCCGATACCGACACAGAACGCGTCGCGCAGCCCGTCGGTGACAGTGCCGATGCCGCCGCCGATGTCGCTCGCGTCACCCGCGGACGTCGGCGCCGGCTCGAACGATGTCGCGGACGTAATGGCCCGCAACCTCGAACGCTATATGGCGTTGCGCAACCGTCGTCCGGCACCAACCAGGGTCGACGCCGCTTTCTAATTGCGCGCTAGTGCGCGCCATCGGCCAGGTGGCCTATAGTTTCCCGATGGACATCGTCGTCGTGCCCGATCCCGGCGACCCGACCAAAGGCGTAGTCCGCTGGGGACAACGTGAAGCGCCGTGCGCTCTCGGCCGCAGCGGCGTGATCGCCGAATCCCAAAAGCGTGAGGGCGACGGCGCCACGCCGTCCGGGCGATTCGCGCTGCGCAGGCTGCTGTGGCGCGCCGATCGCGAGGTGTCGCCCCGCACGCGTCTGCGCCGTCACGTCATTTCTCACACTGACGGATGGTGCGACGATCCGAACAGGCCGGAGTACAACCGGCCGGTATCGTTGCCGTTCGACGGCTCGGCGGAGCAGGTTTGGCGCGAGGACCACATCTACGATCTCGTAGTCGTGCTCGGACATAACGACGATCCGCCCCGCGCGGGAGCCGGGAGCGCGATCTTTCTCCACATCGCTCGTCCAGGCTATGCGCCGACCGAGGGCTGCGTCGCCATGCGTGGCGCGGATCTCCGCGCATTGCTGAGCGATATCGGTCCGGAGGACGCGCTCGTCGTCACTCTTCCCGCGACCGACTAGGACGCGGGCCGAAGATCGCGGTGCCGATCCGGACATGCGTGGCGCCGTAGGCGATCGCGCGTTCGAAGTCGTCGCTCATGCCCATGCTCAAGCACCCGAGGCCGTTGCGGCGCGCAATCGCGTGCAGCAGCGCGAAGTGCGGCGCGGGATCGTCGTCAACCGGCGGAATGCACATCGCGCCGACGATGTTAAGTCCGTGGGTATCGCGCGCGCGGACGATGAATGCGTCGGCGTCGCCTGGCAAGACTCCGGACTTCTGCGGCTCCTCGCCGGTGTTCACCTGCACGAAGCAGGGGAGCTTGCGGCCGGTCGCGCGCATCTCTTTCGCCAGTGCGCCGGCGAGCTTCTCGCGGTCGACGGTCTCGATGACGTCGAACAGGCGCACAGCGTCGGCCACCTTGTTGGTCTGCAGCGGCCCGATCAGGTGCAGCTCGAGATCGGAATGACGCTCCCTCAGCGACGTCCATTTCGCGAGCACCTCCTGGACGCGATTTTCGCCGAAGACCCGTTGGCCCCATTCGATCGCGGCCTCGACGGCGGCGCCCTCGTGCCCTTTCGAGACCGCGACGAGCGTGATGCCCGCGGCGGCGACAGCGGGACGTTCGCCGGAGCGCGCCTCGTCCAGCGCCGAACGGATTCGGGCACGAACGGCGTCGAGCCGCGCGGCGATTGCGGCGCCGGATACGTGCGCAGGCGGGATTTGCTGAGCGGGGTCGGCCATGGCAGGGTGACGGTGACTATGCCGTTGCCGCCAGCTTTAGCATTCGCCGTCGCGCGACTCCAGACGCACCGTCTCACCCGGGGCAGGCGATGCCCCTCGCTCGTATTGCCGACGGACGCGAACCGTCTCGCCGATCCGGTGGCCGCGATATCGCGTCTGCCACGGGTGTGGATGCGAGGCATGGTGGCCTTCGCGGTAATCGTCCGCGATTCGGATGCAGGGAAGCGCGCGGCGCTCGCAGCGAAGCTGGCGCCGGTGTGTCGCGCGCGGCACATCCTCCTGCTGATCGCGAACGATCCCGCGCTTGCGTCCCGTGTGCGCGCCGACGGCGTGCATCTGTCGGAAGCGGCCCTCGCGCGACGGGCGGTTGGGGCAGGAGCCATGCGCCCCCGTCGCAGCCGCGGTCTCGTCACCGCCGCGGCTCACTCCTTTCCGGCGCTGCTCCGCGCCGATCGGCGCGGAGTCGACGCGGTGCTGCTGTCTCCGGTCTTCCCGACGCTGAGTCATCCTGGCGCCCGGACGATCGGGGCGCTGCGGTTTGCCGCACTCGTGCACGCGCTCCGATGTCATGGTGGCAGCGCGCAGGTGATGGCGCTCGGCGGCGTCAACGCAAAGAACGCCGCGCGGCTCGTTCGTGCCGGCGCCGCAGGGCTCGCTGCCATCGGCGCCTTGCTCTAATGCGCGGGTGGACGGTTCCGGCGCGTTCCCGCATACTTCATGCGATTTTTGCTGGTCCCCCGGCATCCTGACACGCAGTTCGTCATGCCCGAGCCAATCACCGTTTCGACAGGTGCGCGCTTCAAGCCGTTTCTTCTCGGCGAGGCGCTCGCGATTCACGAGCAGTCGAATTTCCATCCTGAAATGATCGGCGACACCGTGCCGGTGCTGATCTCCGACAACGTGCTGCTCGATCATCGTCCTATGCGTACGGTTCTGCGCGATTCGTACGCGCCGAATTGGAAACTCGTCGAAGGCGGCGGGAATTTCGTCGACTACTACGACTGCCGCACGCTGTATCCCGCCGTCGACCTCCCGCTCTTCCACGTCGTGCGCCACGCGATCCGCCACTTCTTTAAGGTGGACACCGCACTGCACGGCCCCGGGATTTCGAGCAACTGGTTTCTCCAAATCAACGACCGCCGCTCGGATTTCGCAATTCCGCATTCCGATCACGATGCACCGGGTCACGCGTTCACCGTCATTCACTTCCTCAACGACGGCGCGGAGTGTGGCGGCGGCACCGCGTTCTTCCGCCACAAGGCATCAGGCCGGGTCGAACTCCGCTCGCACCAGCGCGATGCGTTCTATCGCGATCACCCCGAACTGCGGGAGGACGGCCGCAACTATTGGCACCATGAGGTCGCCCACGCATGGGAGCCGATTGGCACGGTGGAGATGAAGCCCGGGCGCACGGTCATTTTTCCCGCGGAATTCTTCCACGCCGCCTACCATCCAGATGACCGATTCCGCGATTATCCGCGTGTGAACCTGGTGCACTGGGAGCGCAGTATCGCCGCGACAGACTGATCCGTCTTATCGACTTGGAATCGTCCCGCGAGCTCCCCTTACCGGCTTGAAATTTCAAGCGAAACAGATTTTCTCCGGAAAATCCGCTCGTGACCGCGTGTTGCGTATAAGCCACATGTACGCTGTAAGTTAGCGCAATACTTATAGAAGATCTTTTCGCGTGCTTGGCACGGTGGCACTTTCCGGCGACGCAACAAGAAACATCCAGGTGGGTGCGTCGACAGGGTTGCCGTCGCTCGACGGCTTCCAAACGCGCTCCAGCCATCGGCTGAAGCACTAAATCGGAGGTTTTACCGTAATGAAGTTCGATCCAAAGAAAGCATTGCTGGGCACGACGGCGATCGTCGGCGCGTCCATGCTTGCTGCAGCACCGGCCGCTGCGAAGCCCCAGGTCACCCTCGGCGGTGGCATGGACTTCCAGATGGGCTGGACGACGCAGGACCGTGAGGGCTGGTCGCCGACGCCAGGCGGCGTGCAGGGCCCGGCGACGGAACGTGGCTACAGCATGTTCCAGCGTACGGTCATCAACATCAACGCGACGGAC
>DATJIG010000145.1:0-2975 GCA_035493495.1 Alphaproteobacteria bacterium | reverse complement strand
GAGCCGCCGAAATCGAAGGCGAAGATCTGGCTCTTCCGGTAGCGCCGGAACTGGATCGCCATCAGCGCCAACAGCACAGACTTGCCGGCGCCGGTCGGGCCGACGATCAGGGTGTGGCCGACGTCGCCAACATGCAGCGAGAAGCGGAACGGTGTCGAGCCTTCGGTCTTGCCGAAGAAGAGTGGCGAGCTGCGGAAATGCTCATCGCGGTCTGGCCCGGCCCAGACCGCCGACAGCGGAATCATGTGGGCGAGGTTCAGTGTCGAGAGCGGCGGCTGGCGGACGTTGGCGTAGGCGTGCCCCGGCAGAGAGCCGAGCCAGGCTTCGAGCGCGTTCACCCCTTCGGGCATACAGGTGAAGTCACGACCCTGGATCACCTTCTCGACGAGGCGCAGCTTCTCGGCGGCGAGACCGGGATCCTCGTCCCAGACGGTGACGGTCGCGGTGACGTAGGCTTGACCGACATCGTCGGTGCCGAGTTCCTGCAAGGCGAGATCGGCATCGGCGGCCTTGTTCGCCGCGTCGCTATCGACCAGTGTCGAGGCCTCGTTGGTCATCACCTCCTTGACGATCGCGGCGATCGACTTTCGCTTGGCGAACCACTGTCGGCGGATCTTGGTCAGCAGCTTCACCGCCTCGGTCTTGTCGAGAAGGATCGCGCGCGTCGACCAGCGGTAGGGAAAGGCGAGCCGGTTCAGCTCGTCGAGGATTCCGGGATGGGTCGCGGTCGGAAAACCGACCACGGTGAGCGTGCGAAGGTGATGACTGCCGAGGCGCGGCTCGAGGCCACCGGCGAGCGGCTCGTCAGCGAGCAACGCGTCGAGATGCATCGGCGTCTCGGGGACGCGTACGCGCTGTTGCCGGGTCGAGATCGTCGAATGCAGGTAGGTCAGCGTCTCGCTGTCGGCGAGCCACGCCACCTCGGGCATGAACCCTTCGACCAGTTGCAGGACGCGATTGGTCCGGTCGACGAATCCGCGCATCAGCTCGTGCGGATCGACGCCGCTCTGCGCGCGGCCCTCATAGAGCCAGCCCTCGATGCGCGAGGCGTCCTCGGCCGGCGGCAGCCAGACGAAGGTCAGGAAATAGCGGCTCTCGAAATGCGCGCCGGACTCCTCGAATGCGTCCCGCCGCTCCAGGTCAACCAGCGCTGATGCGGCGTCTGGAAAAGTGTTGTGCGGATAGGTCTGGGCGGCGATGCGCTGGGCTTCGACGAAGATCGCCCAGCCTGAGCCGAGACGGCGCAGCGCGTTGTTGAGGCGGGCCGTCACGCCGACCAGCTCGGCAGCCGTTGCGCTGTCGAGGTCCGGGCCGCGGAAGCGCGCCGTGCGCTGGAACGCACCGTCCTTGTTGAGGATGACGCCCTTCTCGACCAAAGCGGCCCAGGGCAGGAAGTCGGCGAGACTGTGGGGACGGTTGCGATATTCGGCGAGGTGCAGCATGCAAGCCTCACTGGCCGAGATAGGATGGATAGCGGAGGTGACGTCGAACGACGTCCACGAATAGCGGGTCGCGCTTGGCCGCCCAGACCGCAGCGGCATGCCCCACGGCCCAAATCAACGCCCCGGGAATCCAGAGGTGGAGGCCGAGCGCTATTGCCGCCGCCAACGTGCCGTTGGCGATCGCAACCGTGCGGGGCGCGCCGCCCATCAGGATGGGGTCGGTGAGCGCGCGATGGACCGGCGCGAAGAAGCCCGGCACTTCTGGATCGACGATGCTGGCCATTACACCAAGGCTCCGCCGGAGAAGCTGAAGAAGGTCAGGAAAAAGCTCGACGCGGCGAAGGCGATCGACAGGCCGAAGACGATCTGGATCAGCCGGCGGAAGCCACCCGAGGTATCGCCGAACGCGAGCGTCAGGCCGGTGACGGTGATGATGATGACTGACATGATCTTGGCGACCGGACCTTGCACGGACTCCAGGATCTGATTGAGCGGCGTCTCCCACGGCATCGAGGAGCCCGAGGCGTAGGCCGCCGGGGCAAAGGCGATGGAGATGAAGGCAATCTCCGCGAGGTCGGCGAAGCAGCGACGAACGCGACGGATCGCGGAAGGACACTGGATCATGACGGGTCTCCGAGAATCGAGGATTGGCCGCCCGCCTCGGCAGACTGGACGCGGTAATCGCCGGTGGCGGGATCGAGGCCGGCGACGAGAGCAAGTTCGGCGAGGCGGCGTTCGCGGCCGCGGCCGCGCAGCACCGCGATGAGATCGATGGTCTCGGCGATCAGTGCCTTGGGAACGGTGAGGACGGCTTCCTGGATGAGCTGCTCGAGGCGGCGAAGCGCGCCCAGCGCCGTGCCAGCGTGAATCGTTCCGATCCCACCGGGGTGGCCCGTGCCCCAGGCTTTGAGGAGCTCCAAGGCTTCGCTGCCCCGTACCTCGCCGACTGGAATCCGGTCGGGGCGTAGGCGGAGGGAGGACCGAACAAGATCGGACAGGGACGCCACGCCGTCCTTGGTGCGCAGTGCGACCAGGTTCGGAGCGCGGCATTGCAGCTCACGCGTATCCTCGATCAGGACCACGCGATCAGTGGTGCCGGCGATCTCGGCCAGTAGTGCGTTTGTCAGGGTGGTCTTGCCGGTCGAGGTACCGCCGGCGACCAGGATGTTCTTGCGGGCGGCGACGGCGTCGCGGAGCACGCCCGCCTGGCCCACCGTCATGATCCCAGCCGCCGCGTAGTCGTCCAGCGTGAAAACAGCAACAGCGGGCTTGCGGATCGCAAAGGCCGGCGCCGCAACGACGGGCGGGAGAAGCCCCTCGAACCTCTCCCCTGTCTCGGGAAGCTCGGCGGAGACGCGCGGCTTCTCGGCATGCACCTCAGCGCCGACATGGTGCGCGACCAGGCGCACGATCCGCTCGCCGTCGGCGGCGGACATCGTTCGTCCGCTATCCTCCAGCCCGCCGGACAGCCGGTCGATCCAGAGCCGGCCGTCGGGGTTGAGCATCACCTCGACGATCGAGGGGTCTTCGAGG
>DATJIG010000144.1:0-35710 GCA_035493495.1 Alphaproteobacteria bacterium | reverse complement strand
GCTCGCGCCAGACCGCGGCGCGGCGCGGATCGACGTTGTCCATCAGCTCGAGCAGCGAGTTGATCTCGCCGTGCAGCACGCTGATCAACTTTTGTAGCCGAACACTTTCGTCGAGCGCACGAGCGTTGCAACGCTCGACGATCCGCGTCTCGTCGAGAAGGTCGATCAGCCGCTCGAGCTTGTCCTCGGTCTGCGCCGGCTGACGCCGGATGTTGGGGCGGTAGACCGCGGCGCGGTCCTCGCCGTGAATCGTCAGGATCACGTAGTCGCCGCGGGCGATGATGCCCTTGAGCGAGGTCTGGCCCGACTTGATCTCGGTGGTCGGGAGCCTCAGCGCGTCGCGTTCGGCCGAGGGTGGCACATCGTGGAGCGGGCCGATGATGGCGATCGCGTAGCCGCGGATCAGGATGGTGGTGCGGCCGCCGGCGGCCGCCTTCTTGACCACGTCGGAGATCTGATCCTTGGCCTGCGAGCTCGACATTTCGTCGGGAATCGTGGCCGGACGCGCCGCGACAGCCGCCCGCCGGGCGTCTCCCGCCGTTTTGCCGCGCTTCGCTCCGGTCATCGGGGTATGTCCTTTCATTTGGACATTAGTGGACATAAAATGGCGTGTCCACCGGCGCCGGGGCGCGACGGTGAGCCATCAAACGCAATTAGATATGTAGCCATTAAAGGGAGCACACATCATGGCGATGACGATCGACGATATGTCGGCCCGCTATGCGGACGACGCGATGAAGGCGGCGGCGAAGAAGATCCCGTCCTACATCGTTTCGTCCGACGATCACGTCTATGAGCCCGCCGAGCTGTGGGCGGGACTGCCGCAGAACCTGCGCTCCCAGATCGCGGCCCCGCCGTCCGATGCCGAACTCGACGAGAAGCTCCGTCCGCGCGGCGGCCGTCACCCGCTCGCCCGCCTGCCCGACATGGATCACGACGGCATCGCCGCCTGCGTGCTGTACCCGAGCTTCACGCTGCGCCTGTTCGCGAAGCCGAAGGACGTCCAGGAGGCGGCGTTCCGCGCCTATAACGACTGGATCGCCGACTACTGCAAGGCGGCGCCGAAGCGCCTGTTCGCGATTCCCTGCATCTGCGCCTACGACATCGATCAGGCGATCAAGGAGATGCAGCGCTCGGCCGACATGGGACTCCTGGGCAGCCTGATCTGGCAGGTGCCGGATCCGAAGTTGCCGCTGACCTCGCCCCACTACGACAAGTTCTGGGCCGCCGCCGCCGAGCTCGACATGCCGGTGCATCTGCACATCCTGACCGGCTTCAACTACAACGTCGGCGGGGAGCGCCATGGCATGGAGAAGATCCGCGGCTCGGTCAACATCAAGACCGCGGACTCGTTCACCTGCCTGTACGACATGATCTGGTCGGGCGTGTTCAACCGCCACCCGAAGCTCAAGGTCGTCATCGTCGAGGCCGAGATCGGCTGGATCCCGTTCATGCTCCAGCAGTGGGACTACTACTACAAGCGCAACACCAAGCCGGGTCATCCCAACGAGCACTTCCAGATCAACCGGCTGCCGAGCGAGATCTTCAACGATCACGTCTACGCCACCTTCATGGACGACTACGTCGGCGCGCAGGCGCTGAAGTTCTGGGGCGACCGCAACTGCATGTGGTCGAGCGATTACCCGCACCCGAACATGACGTGGCCGAACAGCCGCGCGTTCTTGGGCCGCCAGATCGGCGATCTCGATCCCGAGAAGCAGACGCGCGTGCTGAGCCAGAACTGCATCGATCTCTACAAGCTCAAGCTGTAACCGAAGCGAGCGCAACTCAGACCCTAATGCAACAAGGAGGCTTTGATGTCCGTCGCTGTCGTCGATAAAGGCTCGGTCGAAACCGAAACCCCGGAGATGCGCAAGAAGCGCGAGGCGACCGTCGCCGGAAGCCCGAAGGCAATGCCGTTCCGCCTGCGCGCCGAGCTGATGAAGAAGGGTCGCAGCAACCAGGTCGTCGCCGAGACCGACCACATGAAGGTCAATCTCAAGGTCTACGCCTCGGGCGGCGAGAACGGTCTGCACAACCACACCGACGAGGATCACTTCCATCTCGTCCTGCAGGGCAGCGCCCGCTTCTACGGTCCGCGCGGCGAGACGCTCGACTGCGGGCAGTACGAGGGCATCATGCTGCCGTCGGGCTCGTTCTACCGCTTCGAGGCGACGAGCTCGGAGCCGTTGGTGCTGCTCCGCGTCGGCTGCGACACGCCGCCGACCCATCCGGTCGCGCGCCTCAACGTCTACGGCGATCCGCTCCCCAGCGAGAGCAAGGAGAACGGCCGCGTCGAGGTCGTTCCCGACACCGGCAAGTTCTGGGGTGCCGCCGAAAAGAAGAAATAGTTCGCTCGTGCTTGGGAGACGCACCGAGGAAAACCCGCGCCACGATAAAAAATAAAAGTGGCGCGGGTTTTCGTTATCGCCCGGACAATCTGTTTTCAGTCGACGGCCAAGACGCGTAAGCTCACCGACACATAAGTCCACACGCGAAATCGGCGCAAAGCTGCGGCACAGCGGCGGCGCCAGGGGAGGCGAAACATGGACCAGTGGCGCAACGCTCGGCGCGCCGCCGCGATTATCGCGGCGCTGATTTTCTCGACCTCCGTCGCGGCAGCCGATCCGGTCGCCGACTTCTACTCGAGCCATAAGATGACGGTGCTCGTCGGCTCCGACGTCGGCGGCGGCTACGACACGCTGGCGCGGCTGATGGCCCGCCACCTCGGCAAGTACATCCCGGGCAACCCGACGCTGGTCGTCCAGAACATGCCGGGTGCCGCGAGCTTCATCGCCGCGAACAACGTCTACAACGTGGCGCCCAAGGACGGCACCGTCATCGGCCTCGTCCAGCGCACGATCCTGTCGGCCAACGTCACCAAGCAGAGCGGCGTACGCTTCGACGTCGAGAAGTTCAGCTGGATCGGCAACCTCGACAAGGAGACGTCATTCTTCCTCGCGTGGCACGACGCACCGGTGAAGTCGGCCAAGGACCTGTTCACCGCCGAGCTGGTGATCGGCGGCGGCGGACCCACCAGCGACTCCGAGGTTCAGGCGCGCATGCTGAACGCGCTGATCGGAACCAAGTTCAAGGTCGTCTCGGGCTATCCCGGGCAGAACCAGATCCTGCTCGCGATGGAGCGTGGCGAGGTTCATGGCATGGGCGGCTGGGGCTGGAACAACGTGCAGATGCATGAGGACCTCCTGAAGACCGGCAAGATCACCCTCCTGCTGCAGTGCGCGCTCGATCGCCTGCCGCAGGTGCCCGACCTGCCGACGCCGTTCGATTTCGTGAAGACCGACGAGGATCGCAAGGCGCTCGAGCTGTTCTACCTGCAGCAGACCGTCGCCCGTCCGGTGCTGTCGCCGCCGTCGGTGCCGGCCGACCGGCTCGCGGTGCTGCGGAGTGCCTTCATGACCATGGCCAGTGACGAGGAGTTCCATAAGGACGCCGCCAAGGCCAAGCTCGAGGTGTCGCCGTCGTCCTACGCCGAGATCGAGAAGGTCGTACACACGATCTCGACCACGCCGCGCAACGTCGTCGACCGCCTCGCCAAGGTGGTGACTCCTCCCGGCGGCTGACGTCCCGGGCTCGCGGGCTTCGTCGACCAGAGGAGAGCGAGATGCGGGTGTGGGCGCGTGGCGTGGTGGCGGCGTTGGCGGCGTACGGCGTCGGGCATGGCCCGGCGCACGCCGAGGATTTCTTTCGCGGCAAGACCATCAGCTTCCTGATCGGCCATGAGCCCGGCGGCGAATACGACACCCACGCCCGCCTGATCGCCCGCTACCTGTCGGAGCACTTGCCGGGAACGCCGGCGATGGTGCCGCAGAACATGCTGGGCGCGAGCGGCATGCGCGCCACCAATTTCCTCTACAACCAGGCGCCGCGCGACGGCACCACGATCGGCATGGTCGCGGAGAACATCCTGCAGAACCAGGCGTTCGGCGACCCCGGCATCCAGTACGACGCCGCCAAGCTCAACTGGATCGGATCGATGACACGGACATCGGAGATCATGATCACCTGGCACACCAGCGGCATTAAAACCGTCGACGACGCGCGCAAGCGCGAGGTCGTGCTCGGAACCTCGACCAAGCTGACGTTGCACTACGTTATGTCGCAGGTCATGAACGAGTTCCTCGGCACCAAGATCCGCGTCGTGACCGGCTACAAGGGCGGCAGCGACATGAGCCTCGCCGTCGAGCGCGGCGAGGTCGATGCCCGCGTCGTCGCCTGGTCGGCGATCAAGACGACCAAGCCCGAATGGGTGGCGACCAAGAAGATCAACGTCATCGCCCAGATGGGCCCGACGCTCGAGGAGTTGCACGGCGTCCCCAACGTCGAGGACCTGGTGACGCGGCCCGAGGATCGCGAGGTCATCGAGATCTTCACCTCGGCCAACCGCTTGGGGCGTCCGGTCGCGACGGCGCCCGAGGTGCCGAAGGACCGCGTCGACATGCTGCGCGCGGCGTTCGACGCAACCATGGCCGACACGCGATTCCTGCGCGACGCCGAGCACGCCCACATCGAGGTGATGCCGGTCAAGGGCGTCGACATGGAGAAGGAGACCAGGCAGGTGCTGGCCACGTCTCCCGAGCTGATCGAGCGCGCCAAGGCGCTGGTGCGATGAGCCGCGGCGCCATTGGTCTCGTGCTGGCGGCGCTGGTCTTGGGTGCGCTGATCGCGCCGGCTGTGCCGGCGCACGCCGACGCGGCGGCGGATTTCTATCGCGGCAAGCAGGTGACGGTGATCATCGCGCTGCCGCCGGGCGGCGGCTACGACCTCAATGCCCGGGCACTCGTCCGCCACATGGGCCGCTACCTGCCCGGCCAACCCACGATGGTGACCAAGAATATGCCGGGCGCCGCCAGCATCCGCGCCGCCAACTATCTCTACAACGTCGCGCCCAAGGACGGCACCGAGTTCGCGATCTTCACCCGCACCGTGCCGATCGACCCGTTGCTCGGCGGCCAGGGCGACCAGTTCGACGCCCTCAAGTTCAACTGGATCGGCAGCACCTCGAACGAGGTCTCGACCTGCGTCGCCTGGCACACCGCGCCGGTGAAGTCGTACCAGGACCTCCTGAAACAGGAGCTGATCGTCAGCGCCTCGGGCGCGGGCTCGCCGTCGGTCGTCTATCCGCGCGTGCTCAACGCGGCGCTCGGCACCAAGTTCAAGGTCATCTCGGGGTACGCCGGCAGCGCCGAGGCGGTGCTCGCGTTGGAGCGCGGCGAGGCCCAGGGCAACTGCGCGTGGGGCTGGGTGCCGATGATCGCCACCAAGGGCGACTGGCTGCGCGACGGCAAGCTCAACGTCATCGTCCAGACCGGCATGAAGAGCTACCCGGGCCGCGAGAACGTGCCGGTCGCGCTCGACATGGCGAAGACCGATGACGACCGCAGGCTGATGGAGCTGGTGTTCGCGCCCCAGACCTTCGCGCGGCCGTTCGCGGCGCCGCCCGACGTGCCGAAGGACCGTGTCGCCGCGCTGCGCAAGGCGTTTAACGAGACGACGCGCGATCCGCGCTTCCTCGCCGACGCCAAGAAGGAGCAGCTCGAGATCGAGCTCGTCACCGGCGAGGAGATCGAGGCGATCCTCACTCGGCTGTATCAAACGCCGCCCGCGGTGATCGAGCGCGCGCGTCGCGCGATGGAAGATCCCTCATAAAAAAGCCCGGCGGGGCCGCCGCCGGGCTTCGCCTTCATCAGTGCTTTTCAGGCCAGGTGGAAATCGCTGTGCCCGTAGGTGATGACGTCATGCCCCATGCCGTCGCTGGCGACATGGAACTGGCTGGTGTCGAACGATCCCTGCAGCTCGACGAAAAGCCGGACATTGCTGGCGACCGCGCCTACTTCGGTCCCGCCGGCGCTGTTGGTGAAGGTCACCGTCGGCGCGTCGGCCGGATTGATGTTGATCAGGATCGCATCATGCTGGCTGAAGTCCGTTATTGTGGCACCACCGCCGGAGAACAGCGTGGTCGAGAAGTGAAACACGTTCTGTCCCGGCCCGCCGGTGAAGAGCGTGTTCGCTTCCGTGGCCCCGCCCGCGGTCGCGACGAACGTGTCGTTGCCGGGGCCGCCGACGGCGGTGACGGGGAACACACCTCCCGGCTCTCTGCCGATCGCATCATCGATGATGGTGTCGTTGCCGGGGCCGCCGAACACGAACGCACGGTCGATTGAGCCTCAGGTTCCGAGCAACGGGACGATGGTGACGGTATCGTCTCCGGCGAGCGCGTACGCGGTGTCGCCGGGGTGGATGGTCAGATTGTCGTCCTGGGGTGTTCCCACGACGAGCTGCCCAGTGCTCATGTTGACGAGGTGATTGGAATTGGCCATTGCACGTACTCCTGTGAATCGCCTGCGGCTACCCGTCGCGTGCCGCATCCGCGCGGCACCGCCGCGAGGGCGCCGAACAATGAGCGCGGCGCGCCGTTTTGCCGGCGTCATTTGTGCGTTAACGGGACTGGTCGTTGAGTAGAGTCGGCACGACTCGGTGAGTACCCAACGCTACCGGCGTTTGGGTCTTCGCGCGTGCGACGTCACAGCGGTGGTGGCCGCAGACCGGGCTGGCCGTGACATCCGTGCGGCTCGCCGCGCCGCAGTGTTCGCGCGCGCCGCGCGATCGACGACCCATCCTGACATGAACGAGGCCGGCGGCATTGCCACCGGCCTCGCGTCCCCTTCAGCGGATTTCACACCAGGTGGAAATCGCTGTGCCCGTAGGTGATGACGTCATGACCCGCGCCGTCATTGGTGACGTGGAACTGGCTGGTGTCGAACGATCCCTGCAGTTCGACGTGAACCTGGGCGCCGTTGGCGACCGCCGCCAGCTCCGTGCCGCCCGCGTTGTTGGTGAAAGTGACCGTCGGCGGATCGGCCGCGTTGACGTCGATCACGATCCCGTCCTGACGGCCGAAGTCGGTGATCGTGATGTTGCTCGCGCCGTGGAACGGCTCGGTCGAGAAGTGGAACGTGTCGTGTCCGGGCCCGCCGGTGAAGAAGGTCGTGTCCGCGGCTCCGGCCGAGAGCGCGACGAAGGTGTCGTTGCCGGGCCCACCGTTCGCGGTGACGGGGAACTGCGCCCCTGTGATCGCCTGATCGATGATGGTGTCGTTGCCGGGACCGCCGAGAACCGTTGCGCGGTCGAGCGAGCCTCCGGTTCCGATCAACGGCGAGACGGTGATGGTGTCGTCGCCCGCGAGACCGATTCCGGTGTCGCCGGGGCGGATGGTGAAGCTGTCGTCGTGCGGCGTTCCGACCACCGTCGGATCCGACGGGTCGGCGGTGTCGTCGATGAGGTGGAGATTGGCCATGCTACGCTCCTTTTGAACGCTTCGGTGAAACGCGACTGCATTCCACGTCGCCGGCACGGCCCGGCCGGGCGACGCCGTGGTCGAGAATGATCGCGGCGCGCTCCGTGTTGCGCGTCATTTCTGAGTTAACGCCCGGAGTCTTTCAGAGGATTCGCGCCTAATACCTACTGAGCGCGCGAGCTCAACTTGCGCTCATCTGACGAGACGCGGGCTGTCGCGTCGCGACGGGCGCGCGGACGTTGCTGAGACGCCGAGCGGATCGCCGATCTCGATCGACCGGGCGCCCGACACCGCGCGCCGCTCGCGCAATTGCGCCGTGTCGTAGCGGTCCCGATCTCAGCATTCTGCCCGGAAATCGCCGCATCGCTTAGCATGATCATCTACGAGCTGAGAGCGGTGGGCCCGCGGTGTCGGAGCCGACGAACCAGGGGTTCGGCACGACGTTCATCCGGCGGAGCGCGAAATACGAACTCGGCGGTACGGCGAAGTTCGCGTTCGACACCGACGGGCTGCAGATGCAACTGGCGTTCCCGTTGGAGGCATAATCGGGGATTTGCGTTGATGTACTCGGATAGGGAGGAACGCCATGCGCGGCCGATTGCGCGTCCTCGTCGTCGAGGATTCGATGCTCATCGCTCTCGATATCGCCGAGCACGTCGAGACGTGGGGGCACGAGGTCGTCGGTCCGTTCCCGAGCGTGACGCGGGCGCTGCCGTTCGCCAACCGCGAGGCTGTCGACGCGGCGCTGCTCGACATCAATCTCGGCAGCCATCATTGCTTCCCGCTGGCGGCGATTCTTCGCGGTTCCGGAATTCCCTTCCTGTTCCTCACCGGGCACGACCCGACGTTCATCCCGGACGAATTCGGCGACGCTCCGCGGCTCGCCAAGCCTGTCGACTTCGACGAGCTGAGCCGGGCGCTCGAGAGGCTGGCGAACGGCACTCCCGCTCGGCTCGCGGCCGGTTCGACGGGCTGACGTCTCCCCAAAATTCGCCGCCCCTCGGCCGATGCGTTGAGCGTCCTTGCGGCGCTGTCCTGCCGCGCATCCTTGTTGCACAAGTGCTGTGCGATCCGCTCCGTCGGCACCGGAGCGGAGCTTTGCCGCCGATCGCGACATGGCCATGTCATTGATATGACGTTTTTCTGTCGTACTGCTTGCTTTGACTGTGGCGGCGCCCCTACCTTGTGACGTAGCACGCAGCCTGCATTTGCGTGCGTTCCAGTGTTCCTGCGTACCCAGTCACGGCGACGTTTGCGCCGCAAGAAAGGTCAGTGGGGGACATGGCGCCGCGTCCGTTCCGGATTTTCATCTCCTCGCCGTCCGATGTGCGGCCTGAGCGCCTGATCGCCCAACGCGTGGTCGACCGGCTGGCGCGCGAGTTCGCCTACCACTTCACCCTCGAGGCGGTGATGTGGGAGCGCGAGCCGCTGGTCGCGACCGAGCACTTCCAGACCATGATCACGCGGCCTTCGGCGACCGATGTCGTCGTCGTCGTGCTGTGGTCGCGCCTGGGCACGCCGCTGCCCCGCGCCGAATTCCCGGGGCCGATGAGCGGCGGGCCGGTGACCGGCACCGAGTGGGAGTTCGAGGAAGCGGTCAAATCGTACCGCGAGAACCACAACCCGGCGCTCCTGCTGTACCGCAAGAAGGCGGGGATCTCGGGCTCGCTCGACGACGAGGCCGAACTGCAGCGCCAGCTCCAGCAGAAGAAGCTGGTCGAGAGTTTCATCGCCCGCTGGTTCGGCGCCTCGGGCGGTCCGGCGCTCGCCGCCATGCACGATTTCGAGCGCGCCGACGAGTTCGAGGAGCGGCTCGAGACCCATCTGCGCGAGCTGATCCGCTCCAAGATCGGCGCCGACGACGAGGAACGCCGCCATCTCATCCGCTGGCACGCCGGATCGCCGTGGCGCGGCCTCTCGACCTTCGAGCCCGAGCACGCGCAGGTGTTCTTCGGTCGCAACCGCGCGCGCGCCGATCTCAGGATGCAGCTCACGCGGCGCGCCGAGCCGGGCAACGCGACCTTCATCCTGGTCACCGGCGCGAGCGGCACCGGCAAGTCGTCGCTGGTGAAGGCGGGCCTCATTCCCGACGTCAAGCTGCCGGGGATGATCCCGAACATCGGCCTGGTGCGCATCGCGATGATGCGGCCGAACGACGTCGAGGACGATCCGATGGCGGCGCTGGCCCGCGCGCTGGTCGCGCCCGGCGCGCTGCCCGAGCTGCTCGACATCGGTTTCGACGCCGAGCGCATCGAGCGCATGCTCAAGCAGATGCCCGACGAGTTGCCGGTCACCGTCGGCACCGCGCTGATGAAGGCGGGCGAGCGCGCCGAGCTGCTGCAGGGCGTGCAGGCACGCCTGTTTCTGATGATCGACCAGTTCGAGGAGATCTACCTCAATCCGCGGATCTCGACCGAGGTGCGGGCGGCGTTCGTCCACGCCCTCGGCGAGCTCGCGCGCAGGTTCTCGGTGTGGGTCGTCGCGACGCTGCGCAGCGACGTCTACAACCGCCTCGACGAGACTCCCGAGATCGCCGAGCTGTTGCGCGGCAAGGACGGCCAGGACGGGATCTTCCGCCTCGCGCCCCCGACCGACGCCGAGCTTGCGGAGATCGTGCGCCGCCCGGCCGAGGAGGCAGGCCTCAGCTTCGAGATCCGCGAGTCCGACGGCGCGCGGCTCGAGGATGTCATCGTCCATGCCGCCGCGCGCCAGCCGAACGCGCTGCCGCTCTTATCCTTCACGCTCGACGAGCTGTGGCAGACCCGCACCGACTCGGGCAAGCTGACGTTCGCCAAATACGAGGAGCTCGGCGGTCTCTCCGGCGCCATCGCCCATCGCGCCGACGACACCCTGGCGGCGCTCGACGACGGCGTCCGCGCCGCGTTCCCGCGCGTGCTGCGCGCACTCGTCTCGGTCGGCGAGGGCGACGACGCTCCGATCGCCGCGCAGCCGGCCCCGCTCAACTCGTTCGAGCCGGAGTCCGCCGCCCGCAGGCTGGTCGACGCCTTCATCGCCGCGCGGCTGTTCGTCATCGCCGGCGAAGGCGACGAGCCGCTTGTCCGCCTCGCCCACGAGGCGCTGATCAGCGACTGGGAACTCGCCCGCAAGCAGCTGGCGGCCGACCGCCGCAACATCGAGACTCGCGCGCTGGTCGAGCGCCAGCGGGCGCGCTGGGCAACCGCGACCGGGCGCCAGCGCCGGCAACTGCTGCTGCGCGACCTCGATCTCGCCGCCGCCCGCGATCTCGCCGGGCGCTGGGGCGACGAGCTCGATCCCGGGCTCGTGACGTTCATCAAGACCTCGCTCAACCATTCGCGGCGGCGCCAGCGCCTCGTCACCGCGGCGGCGATCGTGTTCGCGCTGATCGCCAACATCGCGACCGTGGCCGGCTTCTTCGCCTACCGTGCCGAGCAGCGCGCGATCGGCAACTACGCCGTCGCCAAGGAGGCGGTCGACAGCCTGATCTTCGACATCGCCAACGGCCTGCGCGACGTCGAGGGCCTGCGCGTCGGCACCATCGCGCTGGTGCTCGACACCGTGCGCAAGAACATCGACCGGCTGGCGACCGCGAACCCCGACGACCCGGCGCTCGAGCGCAGCCGCGAGGTGATGTTCAACAACTTCGTCGAGACCTATCTCTCGGCGGGCGATCTCAGCCGCAGCCACGAAGCCGCGACCGAGTCGCTGGCGATCGCGACGCGGCTCGCCCAGCGCGCCCCCAAGGACGCCGCGCGTCAGCGCGATCTCTCGATCGCCTACGAGAACGCGGGCGACGTCTTGAGCGCGCGCGGCAATCTCGACGAGGGGCTCGACCGCTACCGTGCCAGCCTCGCGATCCGCGAACGGCTCGCTGCGGGCGCGCCCGAGAACCTCATCTGGCAGCGCGATCTGTCGATCAGCCATGAGAAGGTCGCCGACGTGCTCGCCGCCAAGGGCGATTTCGCCGGGGCGCTCGAATCCTATCGCGCCGATCTCGACATCATGACCCGCCTGACCGGGTCGAATCCCGACAACCGGACATGGCAGCGCGATCTGTCGGTCAGCTACGGCCGCATCGGCGGCATCCTGAGCGCGCAGAACGACCTCGCCGGCGCGCTGTCGGCATCGCAATCCGGCCTCGCCATCACCCAGCGGCTGGCCCAGCAGGACCCGACCAATGCCGCGTGGCAGCGCGATCTGTCGGTCGCCCACGGCAAGGTCGGCGACATCCTGAGCGCGCAGCGGGACGCCGCGGGCGCGCTGACCGAGTACCGGACGAGTCTCGAGATCGCCCGCCGACTCGCCCGCCAGGATCCCGACAACGCCCTGTGGCAGCGCAATCTATTCGTCAGCCTGACCCAGGTCGGGCTCCGCGTCCCGGCGAACGAGGCCGCGCCGATCTTCGGCCAGGCGCTCGCCGTCGCGACGTCGCTTGCGAAGGCGCATCCCGAGAACCGGCAGACGGCCAACGATCTCGCCTGGATCACCGCCCGCTGCCGCGCATCCAAGTGCACCTCGCCGTAAGTCCGTGAACCCGCCCGCACCGCAGACTTCGCCGCCCCGGCCGCGCCTCGTCGTCAGACTCGGGATCACCGGTCATCGCC
Organism: Alphaproteobacteria bacterium; assembly: GCA_035493495.1. Lineage (GTDB taxonomy): Bacteria > Pseudomonadota > Alphaproteobacteria > SMXQ01 > SMXQ01 > DATJIG01. Next base: position 23,809 of record DATJIG010000144.1, on the reverse strand, counting down.
CGCATCAGCTCGGCGACGGCAGCGAGGCGACCCACGCCAACGGCCTCCGCCGTCTGCTCAAGGAGGTCGTGAGCCTCGCCGCGGCCGTGCACCACGACAACCGCGATATCTTCGACCATGCATCGCCGCGACTGAGGCTGGTCAGCGCGCTGGCCGAAGGCGCCGACCGCATCGCCGCGTCGGCGGCGCTGGCGAGCGGCTACGAGCTGGTCTGTCCGCTGCCGTTCGCGCGCGACGAGTACGCCAACGATTTCAAAAACGATGAGTCGCGGCGCGAGTTCGCATCGTATCTGAGCTATGCCCGCGCGGTGCTGGAGCTCGATGGCCGTCGCGACGCGGAGGACCACGCCTACGAGGCGGCGAGCCTCGTCACGCTCGCCCAATCCGACATCGTCGTCGCCCTGTGGGACGGCCAGCCATCCAAGGGGCGCGGCGGAACGGCCGACACCATCCGCCACGCCGTCGAGCTCGGGCTGCCGGTGATCTGGTTCGACGAATACGGCCAGGGTCCGCGTCTCCTGTTCGGCGGCGGTACGTCGCGGGTAAGCGATCCCGGCGACCTCGCGCGCACCGCGGAGGAGCTGACGCCGGAGCGCCTGTCGGCGCTGCTGACCGAGACCTTCGCGCCGCCGGCGCGCAATCGCGGCGGTGCCGAAGCCGAGGCGCGTCACCGACTGAAGCAGTTCCTGTCGGAGCGCGAACGTCGGCTCAACCTGTGGCTCTGGTATCCGCTGCTGATGCGCGTGCTGGGCGGGCGCCGCCTGCGGGCGACCGATATCCGCCCCGCGGAGTATCAGGCGAGCGTCGAGGCCGAGTGGACGGACTACTGGAACGTCGTCGCGCCGCTCGACGATCCGCCCACCGGCGTCAAGTCGGTCGTCGCGCCGCGCTACGCGTGGGCCGACAAGCTGAGCGTCTATTTCGCCCAGGCCTATCGCGGCTCCTACATCTCGAACTTCACGATGAGCGCGCTCACCGTCTGCCTGTCGCTGCTCTCGGTGTTCTCGATCCTGATGGGCGGCAAGCCGGTCTTCGTCGTCAGCGAGCTGATCCTGGTCGCGGCGATCCTCATCAACTCGTCGCTCGGCGCGCGCCGCAACTGGCACGAGCGCTGGCTCGACTCGCGCCAGCTCGCCGAGCAGCTCCGCCACATGCGGATGCTGATCTACACCGGAATTCCCCTGTTCGATCCGTCGAAGGCCTACCTGCGCGGCACCGCCGAGCCGGGGCCGATGTGGATCGACTGGTACACGCGCGCGACGGCGCGCGAGCTGGTCCCGCCGACGCGCCGCGTCGATGAGGACTATTTGCGGACGGCGGCCGACGTCATCGGCACCATCGAGGTCGAGCCGCAGCGCGACTGGCATCGCAACAATGCCAAAGTCATGGAGCGGGTGGCCCACCGCCTCCATGCCGCCGGCACCTCGTTGTTCTTCGCGACCGGCTGCGTGACGCTCGGAGAGCTGATCATCATCGTGGTCGAGCGCCTCCACCTCTGGGATGCGGTCCATTACATCGACGTCCCCTACGCCCAGTCGGCGACCTTCTTCGGCGCCGTGCTGCCGGCCCTCGGTGCCGCCATTTCGGGCATCCGCGTCCAGGCCGACTTCGAGGACGTGAGCGAGCGCTCGCACGGCATGGCGCGCCACCTCGACGGCATCGCCAAGGCCTTGCGGGAGCGCGCGGATCTCGACTTTTCGTTCGTCTCGAACCTCGGCCAGACCGCCGCCGAGACGATGCTCACCGACATCGCCGACTGGCGATTCGTGTTCCGCGGCAAGTCACTGACCTTGCCGTCATGAGGGAATCCGCCGTTTTCCGGGCGCTCCTTGATTCGCCCGGCGACGGAGGAGGAAGATAACTGTGACGCTTGGTTTCGCTGTCGGGGTGTTGCGCGAAACCGGGCTCTTGGAGGGGGTCATGAGAGCAGCCGTCGTCGCGTTGATCTTGCTGACCGGCGGAGCTCTCGCCGGATGTGCCCAGAAACAGGCGGCCGAGCCGGTCGCAGCGACTCCGGTCGCGGCGCCGCTGCAAGCGACGCCGGGGCTCAAGGCGAACGAGCGTCTTCAGCTCGCGATCCGGTCGCTGCAGAACGGCGACACCGAGCGCGCCCATGTCGAGCTGACGGCGTTCGTCGCCGAGCAGCCGAGGAACAGGGTCGGGACCGGACTGCTCGCCCAGATCGAGACGCCGATCGAAACGTACTACCCGCGCGACAGCTTCCCGTTGACGCTCAAGTCGGGCGAATCGCTGTCGACCGTGGCCCAGACCTATCTCGGCGATCCGCTCCAGTTCTACGCGCTGGCTCGCTACAACCAGATCCAGAACCCGAGTCGCGTCACCGCCGGGCAGAACATCCGCGTCCCGAAGACGCCGGCGGCGATCGCGGCCCTCGCCAAGGGTCCGGCGGCAGCGGCTCCGGCCCGTGCCGAGGCCGTCGCTCCATCCGCCAGTTCCGTCGATACGGCGACCGATCCGCTGCCGCCGGCGCCCTCGATGGACGATCCGAGGCGCGCCGCGGTCCAGGGGCGGTGAACGGCGGTGAGTGAGGCACGGCCATCCGTTCGACCAGCATGATCCGTCGTTCCGGCGCCGTCCCACGGGGGCGGCAAGTCATCCGCCGGCTGTGCGCCGGCACGGCTCTTCTGCTTCTGGTTCTCGTCGCCGGGTGCGCGACGCCGGTATCGCGCTCGACCGTCGTCGGCCGCAGCGACGATTTCCTGCTGGTTCGGCCGGGCGCGAGCGACACCTACGAGTCGTTGGCGCAGGACTTCCTGTCGAACGCGAACCTCGCGCCGGTGCTGGCGGATGCGAATGCGTCGGAGACGCTGAATCCGGCGCGCGTCGTCGTCGTCCCGCTGCGGCCGCTCAGCCCCTCCGGCGTGAATGCGGACGGCTATCAGGCAGTGCCGATCCTCGCCTACCACCAGTTCACGCGGAAGAAGCCGGCGAACCTGATGGAAGTCTCGGACACCAGCTTCCAGCAGCAGATGGATTACCTGCAGAGCGCGGGCTACCGCGTGATCACGCTCGGCGAGCTCGCGGGCTTCCTGCGCATGGAGCGGCCGATCCCGCAGCGGGCCGTGGTCATCACCATCGACGACGGCTACCGCTCGGTTTACGACGTCGCCTATCCGATCCTGAAAGCGCACGGATTCCGCGCGACGCTGTACGTCTACACCGATTTCGTCGGCGCGCGCCTCGGTCTCACCTGGGACCAGATCAAGGAGATGGATGCGAGCGGCGTCATCGACGTCCAGTCGCATTCCAAAAGCCATGGCAGCATGTCGCGCTCGCCCAACGACATCTCTCCGAACGCCTACGCGACGCGCGTTGCGCGGGAGATCACGGTGCCTGAAGGCCTGCTGCGCGACCGCCTCGGCAAGACCATCGACCAGTTCGCCTATCCCTACGGCGACAGCAGCACCGTCGTCGTCTCGGCCCTGAACCAGCGGCACTACGGCACCGCCGTGACGGTGTGGCGCGGCGCCAATCCGTCGTTCACCAACCCGATGATGCTGCGCCGCGACATGGTGTACTCGGACTACTCGCTCGACGCCTTCAAGAAGCTCCTCAAGGTCTATCAGCCGGCGGATTTGCGATGAACGCGCGTATCATTGCGGTGCTTCTGATCGCAGGCTCGCTGTCGGCGTGCGTGACGACGGGCCAGCCCGACACCACGGCGGCGTTCGTCGCGCAGACCCGCGGCGACGCGCGCACCCTCGAGGCCAAGGGCGCGCTGGCCGATGCCCGCCTGCGCTGGCGCTATGTCGCGGCGCTGAGCTCCAACGACACCGAGGCGACCGGCGAGATCGTGCGTCTCACCAACCTCATCCGCGATCGTCGCGACGCGCTGGTGCGGCAGGGCGACGCGGCCCTGAAAGCCGGTCGCCCCGCGCAGGCCCGGACCTTCTACCTCAAGGCGCTCGCACTCGACGGAACCGATGCCCGCGCCCGGAGCGGTCTCGCGGATATGGACGTCCGGGTGCTGCTCGCGAACCAGGAGAAGAAGGATCAAAAGGACCAGAAGGCGATGTCGGAATACATGGCCCAGATCCACGACGCCCAGGCGCCGGATGCGGCGCGTGATGCGCAGGCGCGTGCTCCGGTCCAGGCGCAGGTGCCGCCGGCTGACCTCGGGCCGCCCGCCTACGACGCGCTCAAGCGCTGATCGTCGCGTGCGTTGGGCTCACGGAACGTCGAGCCCCTGACTTCGCAGGAGCACCTTCTGATATTCGATGGCGTCGTCCGGGGTTGCCGCAATGCGGCGGATGACGTCCTCGATCGTCTCATAGGGCACAACGATCACGTCGTCGCTGAGTTTGCGCCGAAGCTCGTCGAACTCGGGATCGCGCGCGGTGTCGGCCATCGCCTTCCGGTACGCCGCGACGATCGGATCCGGCGTTCCCGGCATCAGGGCGAGCCACTTGTCGATGGCGTTGACGTTGATCCAGTAATCGTAGGCCTTCTGCGCCGTCGGATCGGCGATCCGACCTTGCAGCAGATCGGACAGCAGCGGCGCGTCGCCATAACCCGGCATCCGCACCAGCTTGCCGCCTTCATAGGTTCCGGGCTGGGCGAGAAAGCGGAACTTCCCGTTCTCGGTCAGCCGCTGGATCGCGTTCGGCTCCTGCAGGGACGTCATGTCGATCTCGCCGCGCTCGAGCGCGAGAGTCACCTGGCTGGTTCCGGCATAGCCGACCACCCACTTGGCGTTCCAGCCGAGGAAAGCGATACCCCACGCCGTGATCTGCATCCCGGAGCGCGGCAGCGCGCCGACCGATCCCATTACCACCTTGGAGGCGGACGGGTCGAGCAGCCGCTTCTCGGCATCCGCCGAGATCAGCAGCGCGGTGCCCTTGCGGCCCATGCCGGCGATGTAGCGGAATGTCAGGGGATCGTACTGCACCTGCGGCTTGCGGAAGTTGATCGGGTCGATCTGCGTGCTCGACCCCGTGGTGACTGTCAGCCCGTCGGGTGCGGTCTGGCGCACCATGTAGTTGAGCGCGGTGGCGCCGTCGGCGCCCGGCATGTTGCGGACCACCACCTTCGGGTTTCCCTCGAGGTGCTTCGACAGGAACCGCGCCGCAAGCCGACCGCCGGAATCGGTTCCGCCGCCCGGCGCGTATCCGATCACCATCGTGATCGTCTTGTCGCGGAACGAGACGGCGTCGTCCGCTTCGGCCGCCGCTGCGGTGCAGCACAGAGCGACCGCAACGACCAACGCGACCCGCATCGCGATCACCGGAAGATCCGGTTGAACGTCGCCTGCCACTCGGCGTTGCGTTCGGTCACGTCGAGCGGGCTGACGTAATTGACCTTGAAGCCGTTTTTCAGGCCGGGCACCGCCGCGTCCACCTTGCTGCTGGCCGGGATGTGGTTGGCGTTGCGGATCACAGTCTGGCCTTCCGGCGAGAGAATGAAGTCGATCAGAAGCTTGCCCGCATTCGGGTGTGGTGCATGCTTCAGGAGGCCGATGTTGTTGCCGAAGCCGAGCACCGGTTCCATCTTGATCCACTCGACGTGATGTCCGAGCGCCCGCTCGAGAACGGTGTGGTGGGTAAAGATCTGTAGCGCGATCGGCGCGCGTCCGGCCGAAAGTGCCTCGATGACGTCGTGACCGGTTCCCTTGATATCGATGATATCCTGGCGCTTCAGCTTCTCGAGATAGGCGACGCCGTCACGCTCGCCCATAACCGTCGTGACGTTGGCGGCGAAACCGGGTCCGCCCGTGAGGTTCTGGCCGGCCGACCACATCAGCTTGCCCCGCCACTTCGGATCGAGCAGGTCCTGGTAGCTCTTCGGCACATCCTCGGCCTTCGCCAGATCGGCGTTGTAGCCGGGCGCCAGGAACTCGAGCAGGAGCGCGGTCCAGTAGCCCTCGGGGTGCTTGTAGCGGTCGGGGATATCCTTGGCCGAATCGGCCTTGTACGGCGCGATCAGGCCGGCTTGAAACAGGGGGGCCGCGGTGGTCGAGCCGTCGAAGACGTCCGCCTCGTGATGCCCGGCCTTGTCTTCGTCGATGATCTTGCGCGCGTTCTCGACGGCGTTCGCGCGGGTCACGTCGATCTCGATGCCGGGATAACGCTGCTTGAATCCGGCAACCAGCGGCCCGATGCCCTCGTCGACCAGGATCACCGTGTACCAGCGGACTTTGCCTTCCTTGCGTGCCGCATCGATCAGCGCCTGATCGGCGGCCCGAGCCTCGCTCACCGGCAGTGCAATCGCGGTGCTCAATGCCGCGCACGCAAGCCATCGCATGATGCGTCTCATGGCGTCCCCCAATCCCCCGTTGCGCCCGCGTTGATGTCCGGGCTTGCCCGTCAACGTTACGCGAGGAGGCCGGCGATGGCTACCTGGCACGCCGGTCCGTGATTTGCCGGTTTCGCACGGGCGCTGGCAGACGATAATGACGGCGGGAGACATATTAAAGCCGGGGAGGTGGGGCATGCGTATGCGTCGGACCTTGCTCGCGTTGGCGGTGGCGGCGACATCGACGGGTGGCGCCGCGGCCGCCCAGGAGTCGAATTTCTACGGCGGCAAGACATTGCGGATCGTCGTCGGCTCCTCGACCGGCGGCTACTACGACACGGCTGGTCGCACCGTGGCGCGGCATTTCGCCAGGTTCATTCCGGGGTCGCCCAGTATCGTCGTGCAGAACCAGCCGGACTCCGCCGGCAACATCGTCGGCAATCGCCTCGCCAACACGATGGAGCGCGACGGAACGGTGATCGTCGTCATGAGCCGCGCCCTGCCGCAGTTGGCGCTGCTTGAGGATCAGGGTGCGCAGTTCGATCCGCTCAAGCTGACGTGGCTCGGCTCGCTGTCGTCCTATCAGGATGATGCCTACCTGCTGACGATCAACGCCACCCATCCGGCGCAGAAGTGGACGGACGTCACCGCCGACAAGCGCGCGTTGTTCCTGGGCGGCACCCGCGCCGGATCGACCAACATCACCTTCGCATTGATCGCCCGCGACATGCTCAAGATGCACATCGACGTCGTGCGCGGCTTCCCCGGCGCCAACGAGATCTGGCTCGCCATGGAGCGCGGCGAGGTCGACGGCCAGATGCTCGACATCAGCGCGATCATGGTCGGACGGCCGCAGCTGTGGGCCGAGAAGAAGCTGCGCCCACTGGTGGCATTTGGCCGCACGGAGCGCCTCAAGGATTTTCCCGACCTGCCGATCGCCCGCGAGCTGGTCAAGGATCCCGCCGACCTCGAGCTGCTCGCGTTCGCCGAGCTGCCGTTCTTCATGGCGCTGCCGTTCGTGGCGCCGCCCGCGCTGCCGCCCGAGCGAACCAAGACGCTGACCGACTCCTTCATGGCGATGGCCCGCGACGAAACGTTCCGGGCCGACATGCTGAAAGTCGGAATCATGACCAGTCCGATCAACGGGAGCGCCGTGCGGGCGCTGGTCGAGACGGCGGCACAAACCCCGATCGCGGTGCGTCGCCGGTTCGCGACGCTGTTGTCCGAGAAATAACCACGCTCATAACGGAGCCCTGCATGTCGGAATACGTCCTCGTCGATATCCTGCGCGACGGCCAGATCGCCACGATCCAGCTCAAGCGTATCGAGAAGAAGCTGCGCGAGCAGATGGGCAAGGGCGGCGCCCAGCGGGCGGCGGAGGTCGCCGCAGCGCTCAACGAGCTGCGCAACGATGCTTCGGTGCGAGTCATCGTCATCACCGGCAAGGATGACGTGTTCACAATCCCGCCATCGTCGTATGGGCATCACGGCAATCCCGGCGGCGATTGGGAGATCATGACCGGCGTGACGCGGGCGGTGGAGACGATGTGTACGATCGAGAAGCCGGTGATTGCCAAGGTCAATGGCCACGCCGTCGGGTTCGGCGCCAATCTCGTCCTTGCCTGCGATTTCATCGTCGCCCGCGAGGACGCGATCATTGCCGACCACCATATGAGCTGCGGCGAACTCGTCATCGACGGCGAGGTGAAGGGCTCCGCCGACCACTGCATCGCGACGGGCGACGGCGGCGCCGTGTTCGCGCCGCTCAAGATGCCGCACAACATGGCGGCCGAGTACCTGATGCTGGCCCGCCCGTTCACCGCGAAGGAGCTCGTGCCGATGGGGGTGGTGAACTATGCGCTTCCGGCGTCCGAGATCGACGCCAAGACCGACGAGATCGCCCGGCGCCTGCTGAAACGCAACGCCTACGCGCTGGCGCTGACCAAGCGCCTGATCAACAAACGCCTGATGGAGTCGTTCAACCGCATCCACGACGCGGCGCTCGGCTACGAGTTCCTCAACTTCTACATGCAGACGCCCCAGGCCAAGGCACTCGGCAAGGGTCGAGGCGAAGACCGGCTGTAGCCGTTTCAATTTTTACATATCGCCGTCCGGGGGTATTTCCACGGCCGCGCTGCCCCCGGCTAATCCCTTGCGGAGAGGCCAGGATGGCGCCAGATTCGTACGCCCGACGCTCATTTGGGAGGCCTTCGACCGTCGCCGGAGCGGCGGCGTTGGACGGTGGCGGGACAAGGTGTCCGAGGCAACAGTGAGGAAAGCTCAATCATGACGGCTATGACCGCGACCGCGGAAGTCTCCACCGAGCGTCGTTCGTTCGCGGAGGTCTGGTTCATCACCATCGGTCATTCGCTGACCCACTGGTATCCGGCGACCTTCTACGTTCTCTCCCCCCTCATCGGCAACGAACTGGGATTGAGCTACACCCAGATCGCGTCGATCATCACCGTGCAAGCGATCGCCGGGACCCTGTCCAACATTCCCGCCGGAATCATCTGCGACACCGTTTCGCGCAAGGGCCTGCTGATGGCGCTGTCGCTCGCCTGGGTCGGCATCCCTTACATGATCATGTCGACCTCTCAGGCCTACTGGATGCTGCTCGCCTGTGCGGCCTTGATCGGGGCCGGCAACACGCTCTGGCACCCGACCGCGATCCCGACACTCGGAAAGCGCTTCTCGGAGCGCAAGGGCCTCGTCGTCTCCATTCACGGCATGGGCGGCAACATCGGTGACGCAATCGCTCCGGCCGTTGCCGGCGCGCTTGTCAGCGGTCTCGCCATCGGCTCGGTCTTCGCAATCCCCGCGATCACCTGGCGCCAGGTGATGCTGTTCAACGTCATTCCGGGCATCGTGATGGCCGTCGCCATCCTGTGGTACCTCGGCCGGCTGCAGATGAAGGGCAAGGCGGCCAAGGCCGAAAAGGCTCCCCATATCACCGAGGTCCTCAAGGGCTTCGGCGGCCTGCTCAAGAACAAGACCTTGATGATGCTGGTGGTGAGTTCCGCCTTCCGCTCGATGACCCAAGGCTCGCTGCTCGTTTTCCTGCCGCTCTATCTCGCCAACGTCATGGGCTACAAGGTCTCGACCGTGGGTCTGGCGATGATGTCGCTGCAGCTCTGCGGCTTCATCGCTGCGCCGATCGCGGGCGGCCTCTCCGACAAGGTCGGCCGTCGCAGCATCATGATGTCGAGCATGGCCATGACCGCGGTGGTGCTCGGGTTCATGATCTTCGCCGGCGGCACCGAGGTGTTCGTATTCCTGGTGGCACTCTTGGGCTTCTTCCTGTTCGCGATCCGCGCGGTGCTGCAGGCATGGACGCTCGACTCGACGCCGAGGAACATGGGCGGTTCGGCGATCGGCCTCCTGTTCGGCATCCAGGCGATCGGCACGGCACTCGGGCCGCTGATCTGCGGCCAGATCGCCGACCACTACGGCGTGTTGTCGACGTTCTACTTCATGGCGGCGACGATCATCTTCGCCAACATGTTCGTGTTCTTCATTCCCGACATGACCAAGCTGTCCGCGAAGGCGTAACCCGCCCGGTCGGACCGAAGCGAAAACCGGCGGCACATGTGCCGCCGGTTTTTTATGTGCGCAGAGGTTCGGGCGGCATCGGCTTCCAGATCCGGATTTGGCGCTGTCCCCCGCGGCGAATCCCGCCTAGCCTTGGCGCAAAGGCCTGATCAAGGGCTGCTGGGACAGGGGGCCGGGATGCTTGTACCGGGCGCGCGCCTTCGACGCGCAAAAGGGGCGTGGGCGGCAGTCCTGCTGATGGCGACCGCGAGCGTCTTGCCAGCGCGAGCGGACGACTTCTACAAGGACAAGACGGTTACGATCATCATCAGCACCGGCGTCGGCGGCAACGACGATCTGATCACCAAGGGGCTGACGCGCCACATGCCCGCGTACCTGCCGGGCCACCCCAACATGATCGCGCAGAATATGCCGGGTGCCGGCAATGTCCTGGCGACCAATTACCTCTACAACATCGCGCCGAAGGACGGGACGACGTTCGGCACCGTCAACAAGGGCATCGTCTTGCATCAGGTGCTCGATGGCCGTGGCGTGCGCTATGACGCGGGCAAGTTCAACTGGCTCGGCTCGGCGGCGGCGCGAAACACAGTGGTGGTGGCGTGGCGTGACTCGGGCGTCGCCACCATGGACGATGTAATGAAGCGCGAGGTCATCCTCGGCGGCACCGGTCCCGGCTCCGACATCGTCATGGTCCCGGCGGTAATGAACAACGTGCTCGGGACAAAATTCAAGATCGTCATCGGCTACAAGAGTCTCGCCGATATCGATCTCGCGATGGCGCGCGGCGAAGTGGAGGCGCGCACCAACAGCTACGGGTCGATCCTGATCGGCCAGCCCGACTGGTTGCGGGATCACAAGATCAACATCCTGGTGCAGGCGGGCGTGAAGAAAGACCCGGAAATCTCGGCCTACATGGGGCGCGAAGTGCCGCTCCTCACGGACCTCGCCGCCAGTGATGAACAGCGCAGCCTTCTGAAACTGATCACCGACCCGATAACGCTCGGCTATCCGTTCCTCGCGCCGCCCGATCTGCCGCCCGAGCGCGTGGCATTGCTGCGCGCGGCATTCACCGCGACCCTGAAAGATCCCGGCTTTCTCGCCGACATGGCCAAAGCGCGCTTCGACGTCAATCCGCTGACCGGCAAGGAGGTCGCGGACATCGTGCGGAACATCATCAGCCCGGCGCCCGAGATCATCGAAAAAGCCAAGGCCGCGATGGGACCGGCGGCCGAGGGCGGGTCGGAATAGTCGGTGATGCCACCGCCCGGAATCGGTCTGACTTGGTCTCCGTCCGCGCGGGCGGTCTGGATAGGGCCGCCGCCTTTGCAACGTTGGTGGCAGTCATCTTCGGGGACGGGTAACCTTCCGTTCAGCGCTTCCTGTCCGCTCGAGTCGAGATGACGCATTCCGAATTCAAGCCCCGCGTGATCGTCGTCGGTGCCGGCCCCGTGGGACTGGCGCTTGCTGCCGATCTCGGCTGGCGCGGCGTTCCGACCCTGCTTGTCGACAAGGGGACCGGTGAGGTTCCTCAGCCGAAGACCAGCGGCGTGAACATCCGCACTATGGAGTACTGCCGCCGCTGGGGCCTTCGCGCCAGGATCCGCGCCCACGGCATGGCGAAGGACTACCCGCGCGACCGCGTGTGGGTCACGAGCCTCAACGGATACGAGCTCGCCCGCCAGACGGCACCGTCGCTCGCCGACGATGTCGCGCCGCGAGGCGCCCTCGAGACATTCATGCGCATCCATCAGACGGAGTTCGATCCGATCCTGCGGGACTACGCGCTGAAGTGCCCGAGCGTGCGCGCGATGTACTTGACCCAGTGCGTCGGCGTCACCCAGGACGACGAGGGCGTTACCGCCGAGTTGATCGATGTTCCGACGGGTGCGCGCAGCGTGGCGCGCGCCGATTACATCGTCTCCTGCGAGGGGGCGGGGAGCGTCATTCGCAAGTCCATCGGCATCGAGCTCGCGGGAAACTGGAACGTCAATCATTCGACCAACGCGTATTTCCGCTCGAACGAGTTCCTGAGCGCGCACGACAAGGGCCGAGCCCTCTTCTACAACGTGGTCGGCCCCGAGGGCTCGTGCGGCTACCTCTTTGCGGTGAACGGCACCGACTTGTGGCAGGCGCAGATTCTCGGGATCAACGGGGAGAAGGCGACGGCGTCGCGCGAGGAGGTGGCGGATGTGATCCGGCGCTTCGTCGGGCGCGATTTTGCCTTCGATCTACTCGACGTCACGCCATGGACGCGACGGCGCCTGCTCGCGGATCGTTACCGGATCGGTCGCGTCTTCCTCGCCGGCGACGCCATCCACCAGATGCCCCCGTCCGGAACACTCGGCATGAACACCGGCGTCGCCGACGCGACCAACCTGTCGTGGAAGCTTGAGGCGATGCTCGCCGGGTGGGGTGGAGCGGGGCTGCTCGATTCCTATCAGGCCGAGCGCCGGCCCGTCGCCGAGCGCAACGCCGAGGCGGCGGTCGCGATGTTCCAGTCGGGGCGAATGAAGGCTCCGCCTGGCCCCGCCATCCTGGACGACGGCGACGAGGGCGCCCGCGTCCGCGCGGCGACCGGCGCCCGGCTTCTGGCGCATGCGACACATCCGCCGACGGAAGGCATGCAGATCGGGTACCGCTATGAGGATTCGCCGATTTGCCTGCCCGGAGATATGCCATCGCCACCTAGTGACTATCAGCACTATCGTCCGACCACCTATCCGGGTGCCCGGGCACCCGACGGATATCTCGATGGCAACCCGATCCTGGATCGTTTCGGGCGAGGTTTCGTTCTCGTGCGCGTCGGCGCGCGACCGCCCGATTGCGACGGCCTGGTCGCCGCAGCGGCAGCGTGCGGAGTGCCATTGACCCAGCTCGATGTCGGTGGCCCCGATCTTGAGGAACTCTACGAGCGGCGACTCGTTCTCGTCCGGCCCGATGGCCACGTCGCGTGGCGGGGCGACGCGCCTCCCGCCGATCCGCGAATGGTCATCGACGTGGTGCGGGGTGCCCGCCCCGTGCAGCCTCAGGCTGTCGCCGAAAGCCGGTTCGCACAGACGTCCGATGAACCCAACGTTCCCATTTGATTGCGGGAGGCACACGATGGCCACGACTGAACAGGAAGCCGCACACCTGACGCGTCCATTGACGCGCGAGCAGTGTTATCTGTGCGTGATGACGCTGGTGGCCGATCCGCCGAAAACCGGCCCGTCGAAGGATTCATTGCGCGCCGCTCACAAGAAGTTTCTCGCCGGTCTCGAAACGGAGGGGCGGATCTTCGGCGCCGGGAAGCTCGAGAACGCCCAGGAGAAGGAAACATCCGATCTCGGATTCGGCATGTTCATTCTCCGCGCCGAGTCGCGACAGGAAGCGGAAGCAATCGCTTTCCAGGAGCCCTATACGCGGGCAGGGCATCGGACCATGAAGCTGATCCCGTGGCAGCGCACCGAAGGCGACATCACGATCCGAATCAGCTTCACCAACGGCACGATGACGGTCGACCGCCGGTCCTTCACATTTGGCCACGGGTAAGCGCGCCGGATCCGACCCGTCGCGCGAGTGGCCGAGAGCCGCTCAGTCCGCCTTGGTTTCCGGCACGTAGCGGATGAGCAGGAAAGCGACCGCCGCGGCGCAAACCGAGACGAACAGGAACGCCGAACCGTAGCTGATGTGATCCGACATTAGCGCGAAGATGATCGGGCTCACGGTGGCGCCGCCCTGGCCGGTGAATCGCCACAGGCCGAGGAAGGTGCCGCGCGCCTGCGGCGGCGCGACGTCGGCGCCGACCGTCTGGACCGAGCCGCCGGTCAGCGATTGCATCAGAATTCCGAAGAGGAACAGCGCGACGTACCAGGCCAGCGACACGTGCAGGAACGCGGACACGGCGAGCAACGTCATGGCGATCGCGCAGCCGGTGAACCCCGGCACCATCGTGTGCTTGCGGCCGAACCGGTCCATCATCCAGCCGGCGATGAACCCGACAGGAAGCGAGATCAGCGAGGCCCCGGTGGCCAGGTAGCCGATCTCGGCGGGGCCTAGGCCATAGGCGAATGCCGCGTAGAGGTGGAGGAGGTCGGCGTACACCGGGCCGCGGGTAAGCCCGGCAAACAGCGCGACGCCGAAATAGGGTAGGCGAGATATGACAATCTCGCGCACCGTCAGCACCTTCAGGGCGCCTTGCGCGGTGGCGCCGGAGTCGCGCTTCCGCGGCGGCGTGTTCCGGGCATAGAGGATGGTGGGGATAAGCGACAGCAACGCGAGCCCGGCGTACACCCAGAACGGCGCGCGCAGGCCGAGGGTCGTCGCGATGAAGCCGCCGATCAACGGGCCGGAGAGCTTGCCGGTCGAATCCATGCCGAACATCCAGCTCACCTGACGGCCGCGCTGGCCGGCCGCGGTGCCATGCGAGATCGCGGCGAGCCGGGCCATCAGCCACATCTGCGCGGCGCAACCGTTGAAGAAGCGCAGCACCAGGATCTCGGGAAAGGAATCCGACAGTGCGACGCCGCACGCCATCACGGCGCTGATCACGGGACCTGCGATCAGTACCGGCCGTCGGCCGAAGCGGTCGATCAGCCAGCCCGAAGGAATCGTCCCCGCGAGATTGCCGAGCAGGAACGCGGTCACGACGCCGCTGGCGACACCGAAGCTCACCCCGAACGACATTGCCAATGTCGGGATCGCAGGAAGCGCGATGCCGGTGCCAAGCGCCAGAACGAGCGCAGGCAGGTAGGTCGATAGGAATGCTTCCCAGGAGAACGCCTTGACCGACTTCGACTCGGCTGCGGGCTTGTCGTTTTCGTCGGCCGTCCGGGTGTTCGCCTCGTTCATGCCCAACCACGCATCCTCTGTCGCGACAGTTCACCTGACCACGGCGGTGCGAGGCTGTCGTACGCAGCGACATCGATGCTTGGCCGGTGGCGAAGCCGACGAGGTCGGACGACCTCGGCTTCCGGAGGGGCGACGGTTCCCGCCCGCTCTTCCCTGTTGGCAGGGATTATAGACGTCGAACCGCGGCGGAGACCAATGGGTTTATCGCCGGTCCGTGCGAGTGCGCGCTGCCTGTCAGTCGAGACAGGTCAGATGGCAGAGGATGTAATCGCCCTGCCCCGAGGAGGAGGCGAACGGCAACAGCAGCATGTGATAGCTTCGGCGACGATGTTCGCCGGGGAAGCGCTCTTCCTTCTCCGTCGGTCTGCCCGAGCGCACGACCTCGCGCGAACACGACAGGATCCACTCGGTCACCATGCTCGTGTATTCGACATCGTCGGTGTGCCGGCCGAGGCGCGTCACCTGGGGCATGGTCGCGCCGGCGCTGTAGTTCACCAGCAATGTGTTGGGCCAGCTCGCGGCGACCTGCTTCGTGTCGAGATTGCCGATCGGCGGCAGATCGCTGCGCCCGCGCAGGTGTTCCCACAACTGGCGCAGCACACGCTCGTCCTGGAACGCCGCCGCGATTGGCGACACGTTCGCTTGCGGCGCCCGCGCCGCGGGAGCGCTCGCGGCCGGAGAGGCGGCAGGCGCCGTCGCTGCGCTCGGCCGCGGCACCGGCGCGACGACCGGGCGCGCGGGCGCCGCCTGTGGTGGAGTCGCCGCGCGCGCAGCGGGAGCAGTCGTCGCGACCGGCGAGGGATTTGGCGCAGGAGGTGCAAGCGGTGCCGCTGTGCTCGCATGCGTCGGCGGCGGCGCGGCTGGGGTCGCCGTGGGTGGTACCGCCGGTGGCGCAGCGGCCGGTCGCGCGGGCGGCTCGACAGGCGTCTGCGGTGCGCGTGCGACGGAGGGCGGATTGGCGCGCAGAACCGGGAGCGGATTTGTCGGTGCCTGCGGGCGCGCAACAGGCGGCGGGTTCGGCACCGGACGGTCGGCCGAGGACGCGGCCGGGGCCGGCGCTGCCGGGCGGGCCGCAGGCGGCACCGGTTGTGACGGCGGGCTTACGAGAGTGGCTTGTCGCGCAACCGGAGCAGAAACGGGAGACGCGGGCGGGACCGACGGGCGAGCAACCGTGGGCGCCACAGGCTGCGCCGCCGGCGGATTTACGCGAGTGACCTGACGCGCAACGGGAGTCGCGGCCGGTATCGGCGGCGTCGGGGCCGGAGTGGCGGCCACGGGAGTAGGACGGACGTTCGGGACCAGGGTCACGCGCACGATCGGCGCACGGAGCACGGGGGCCGCGGGTTCGCGCGCGATGACGGGCTGCGGGCGCGGCGTCTCGGCCGGTGTCGCGGCCGGAGGAGCCGGCATTGGCGAAGAGGCCGGCGCCCGCAGCTTTTGCGTCAGGTCACCGGCCTTCTTGGCGGGTGTAGCGCGCTCGCCGCGCCGCAGCCTGATCCCGGTCAGGGATGCCGCTTCGCCACCCGAACTGGCCGGCGCCGAAGGCGATGGATCGTGCGCAAAATTCATGTCTTGCCCTGATGGCACGTGGCCTCGCCCTGCCCGGCTTCGATGCACGGGCAGCGGTCGTGGAGATACGTCGGCAGGACCTTGTCGAGGTAATGGTCGATCGCCTCGAGCAGGAGCGTCTGCCGATTCTTTCCGAGGTGGGCGGACGCGAGGCGAAGGCGGAGTTGAAGCTTCTCGTCGACTCGGACGCTGAGGCGGCCGCCGGGCGTGGCCGACGATGCAACCGGCCGAGCATTTACGATCTGCGGGGCCGAGGCCGGGGCCGGCGCGGGCTTCGCGGGCGCGACGATATTGGCGAGCCGCTCGATCAGCGGATGGGCGACACCGCGGCTCGGCTGCGCGGAGCCCTTGGACGCCAGAAGTCCGGTGTGGAGAGACGCTGCGGGCGACAGATTCACGGGGTCACCTGCGGCTCGACCTGGGCCTGAGTCTGAGCTTGGGCCTGCACGGGCGGCGGCACGAACACTGTGGGCGAGAGCAGGGTGCGGGTCTCGCCCTTGAGGCGGCTGCTGACGTACTCCCATAGCATGGCGATCTCTTCGGCGCTGCGCGCTTCGCCACGGATCTCCGCCACCGTGCGGCCGTCGATCATGCTCGCGGCGAACCCGGTGCGTTGATACAGAATGACTGGTGCAAGCGTGCCGTGCTGCGACAGCGCCATCACTGCCTCGCTGGTGATGCGCGCGCGCGGCGCGGCGCCGTTCACCACGAACACGAGCGACTTGCCGAGCTTCTCCACCATCTCGACGGTGATGCCGACGGCGCGCAGATCGTGCGGGCTCGGGCGAACCGGGACGACGACGAGATCACTAAGCGCGATCACGTCGGCGATCGTCGCTTCGATCGCCGGCGGCGTGTCGATGATGAGGAGCTTGATCCCGAGGCCGCGCAGCCGCTCGACGTCGTCTTTCAGCGTCGCCGTCGTGGTACGCGCGAACGACGGCGTCTCCGCGGCGCGCGCGTTCCACCATTCCGAAAGGCTGCCCTGGGGGTCGGTGTCGATGAGTGCCACCGGTCCGGCGCCGACCTGTTCCGCCTGAACGGCGAGGTGGCCGGCGAGGGTCGTCTTGCCCGAGCCGCCCTTTTGCGAAGCGATTGCGATGATGTGCATGTCTGTCTCCAGCCCGGGATGGCGAAGCCATCGGTAGATCGTCGGCGCCGCAAGGCGCGCTGCCCGATCAATGTCGTGTGTTGGGCTTACCGATCGCTGAACCTTCCACCGACTTTGCCTCAGATGCCGATGGAGTTTCCGGCGTGCTTGCGACGAATTGTCGCTATCGGGCGCTGTCGCGGCGGTGTCACAAGCGGGCGTGGCGCCGACGGCCTGCATGTTTCGTCGCGCAGGCCCCTAACCAATTGAAACCATGCGTCAATCCAGAACGATGAACTATCTACTTGCATAATGATAGTGATGCGCGTAAGTAGCTATCATCGTGAAAGTAAATGGACGGGCTGTCATGAAACGCAAAAGCTTCGGAAACATGCAGTGCCCGATCGCCCGCAGCCTCGAGCGCGTGGGTGAGTGGTGGAGCATTCTGATCCTGCGCGATGCCTTCAATGGGCTCTCGCGTTTCGATCAATTCCAGAAGAGCCTCGGTATCGCGCCGAACATGCTGACGCGACGCCTCGCCGGGCTCGTGGAATCCGGTCTGATCGAGCGTCGCCGCTACAGCGCGCATCCGCCGCGCGATGAGTACGTGCTCACCGAGCGCGGCCGCGACTTCCGCCCCGTGCTGTGGTCGTTGCTCGCCTGGGGCAACAAGCACTTCGCACCCGAAGGCCCGAGCGTCGTGGTGGTCGACAGCGTGACCGGCACGGTCGCCGATCCGGTG
Source organism: Alphaproteobacteria bacterium (assembly GCA_035493495.1). Taxonomy (GTDB): domain Bacteria; phylum Pseudomonadota; class Alphaproteobacteria; order SMXQ01; family SMXQ01; genus DATJIG01. Next base: position 5,774 of record DATJIG010000144.1, on the reverse strand, counting down.
CTGGTCGATCGCACCAGCGGTCGCGTTCTCGCCGCGCCGGATTTCAAGCCTGCCCCGGGCCCGGCGGCCGATGCAAAGACCCGGCTGCGCCACACCATCGGCGCCGCCGAGCAGATCGCCCATGAGTCGGCGTCCCGTCGCCCCGCCCGTAACCGTCGCAAGTAACGTCGAACGGTTTGGAGACCATCATGACCAGCATCGCGCTCGAGCGTCGGTCGACGACGATCCCGGACCGGATCCGGGCAAAGGCGACGCGCAAGAACATCGTTGTTGCCGGCGCCGCGCTGATGATCGGCATCGCCGCGGCATGGGCCGCCGTCGACTGGTGGGCGGTCGGGCGCTTCATCGAGAGCACCGACGATGCCTACGTCGGCGGCGATATCACCGTGATCGCGCCGAAGGTGCCGGGCTTCATCGCCGAGGTCGCGGTGTCCGACAACCAGTCGGTGCGCGCGGGCGATCTTCTCGTGAAGCTCGATGACCGCGACTATCGCGCGGCGCTCGCCAAGGCCGATGCGGCGGTGGCTGGGCAGCGGGCAGCGCTCGCCCATCTCGGTGCCACGCGACGGCTGGACGAGGCCAGGATCGCCGAAGCCCAGGCCAACGTGACGGCCGCCGATGCCGAGATTGCGCGCGCCCGCGACGATCAGAGCCGGTACCGCAGCCTGTCGGCGAGCGCCAATGCGTCGGTCCAGACCTTCCAGCGCGCAGATGCCGCGTACAAGCAGGCGATTGCCGCCGGTGAACGGACGCGGGCGGCGCTTTCTGCCGCGCGCCAGAAACTCGATGTCGTCGACACCCAGAAGCAGCAGATCGAGGCCTCGTTGGCGGGCGCAATCGCCGAGCGCGACGCGGCCCAGCTCAATCTCTCCTACACCGAGCTCCGCGCGCCGATCGACGGCGTCGTCGGCAACCGCAGCGCGCGTGTCGGCGCCTATGCCGCGCCGGGCGCGCAGCTCATCTCGCTGGTGCCCGCAAGCGGGCTGTGGATCGACGCCAACTTCAAGGAAAGCCAGATCGCACATATGCAGGCCGGGCTGCCGGTGGCGATCAGGGCCGACGTCCTGCCGGGCCGGGAGTTCCGCGGCCACGTCGCCAGTGTCGCGCCGGCCACCGGCTCGCAGTTCAGCGTTCTGCCCGCCGAGAATGCGACCGGCAACTTCACCAAGATCGTGCAGCGGGTGCCGGTCCGCGTCCGCCTCGATGGCGACTCGTCGATGTTGGGCGCCCTGCGGCCCGGCCTCTCGGTGACCGCATCCGTCGACTCGCGTACCGCCCGGTAGGTGAATCATGCCCGCGGTCACGCGACATGATCCTGATGAGCTCTCGACGGCAACGAAGGTGTTCGCCTTCTCCGTCATGTGCGTCGGGTTCTTCATCGCGCTCCTCGACATCCAGATCGTCTCGGCGTCGCTGCGCGATATCGGTGGCGGCCTGTCGGCCGGGCCCGACGAGATCGCCTGGGTCCAGACCAGCTATCTGATCGCCGAGATTGTCGTCATCCCGCTGTCAGGCTGGCTGTCGCGGGTGATGTCGACGCGCTGGCTGTTCACCGTCTCGGCGGCGGGGTTTACCGCCACCAGCCTGATGTGCGGCTGGGCGTGGGACATCCAGAGCATGATCGTGTTCCGCGCACTCCAGGGGTTCCTCGGCGGTTCGATGATCCCGACGGTGTTCACCACCGCCTTCATCTACTTCAACGGCCAGAACCGCATTATCGCAGCCGCGGTGATCGGCACCCTGTCGTCGCTCGCGCCGACCCTTGGCCCCACAGTCGGCGGCTGGATTACCGACAACTACTCGTGGCACTGGCTGTTCTTCGTCAATCTGGTGCCGGGCGTCTTCATCACCATCGTCGTGCCGATGCTTGTGAAGATCGACCGGCCGAACCTGTCGCTGCTGAAGGGCGCCGACTACCCCGGGATCGCATTGATGGCGATCTTCCTCGGCTGCCTCGAATACACGCTCGAGGAGGGGCCGCGCTGGGACTGGTTCAGCGACGATGTAATTCGCGCCACCGCGTGGATCTCCGCGACGGCCGGCGTCGCCTTTGTCTGGCGCAGCCTCACCTATGCCCAGCCGGTGGTCGATCTTCGTGCGCTCAAGAGTCACAATTTCTCGCTCGGCTCGTTCTTCTCGTTCGTGACCGGGATCGGCATTTTCGCCACCGTCTATCTGACGCCGCTGTTCCTCGCCCGCGTGCGCGGCTTCAGTGCGCTCGACATCGGCATCGCGGTGTTCTCAACCGGTGTGTTCCAGATCTGCTCGATCCCGCTCTACACGTTCCTGTCGCGGCATATCGATCTGCGCTGGCTGATGATGTTCGGGCTCGCCTGCTTTGCCGTCAGCATGTGGGCGTTCGCGCCCATCACCCATGACTGGGGCTCGGGCGAGCTGCTGCTGCCTCAGGCGTTCCGCGGCTTTGCCCAGATGTTCGCGATCGCACCGGCGGTGACGCTGACGCTCGGCAGCCTGCCGCCGGAGCGGCTCAAGCTCGCGTCCGGGTTGTTCAACCTGATGCGGAATCTGGGCGGCGCCATTGGCATCGCGGTGTGCGGTACGTTGCTGAACGACCGCACGAATCTTCACTTCTTGCGGCTTGCCGAGCATCTCACCGCCGGGAATCTCGCGACGGCGAGGGCGTTGCAGCACCTAAGTGCTACCGATACCGCCGCGTTCGGAGATCCGATCCAGGGGCATGCTGCCGCATTGCGCCAACTCTTCTCGTTGACACTGCGTGAGGCGCAAACGATGGCTTACGGCGACGCCTTCGTGGTCATCGCGGTGTGCTTTGCCATCGCCACCGTCATGGTGCCACTGATGCGCAAGGTCGCGCCGCCGAAGGCGCCCTCGGCCGACGCCCACTAGCGCCTTCGAGGTCGAGCAGGAACGCCTTGGTCTCGAGGCCGCCCGCAAAGCCGGTCAGCTTTCCGGTCGAGCCGATGACGCGGTGGCACGGGACGATGATCGAGATCGGGTTCCGCCCGATCGCGGCACCGACCGCCCGCGACGAATCGGGCTTCCCAAGTGCCCGCGCGATCCCGCCATAGGTGTAGGTCTGCCCGAACGGAATGCCGAGCAAGGCATGCCAGACGGCTTTCTGGAACTCCGTGCCGGTGAAATCCAGCGGCACCGAGAACGTTGTCCGCTTGCCCGCGAAATAGTCCGTGAGCTGGCGCTCGGCTTCGATCAGGATCGTGTGCCTGTCGTCCCTGGCGACGATGTCGAGCGGAACGCGCCGCGGCTTGTCGTGCTCCCACAGAATGGCGGCAAGGCCACGATCGCTTGCGGCGAGCGTTAGCTTCCCCACCGGGGAGGGCACGGTCTTGGTGAAGATCTCGCGGTCATGCTTCGGCATGTCGAACTCCTGCCAATCGTCCGATGTTCCCCGTACCCTAACAGGCGGCCCATGCCAGACTCGCCGTTTTCGGACGGCGGGATGGCGTGGCTGCGATGTCCGAAAATGGCGTATGCCTGCCCGGCGCCGCCTTATGATAGTGCGATGATCCCCCTTCGCTCCAACACGTCCGACAAAGCGCTGTACAAGGCATTGAGTGCCCGCGATCCGCGCTTCGACGGCATCTTCTTCGTCGGCGTGACCTCGACCGGAATCTACTGCCGGCCGATCTGCCCTGCGAAGACGCCGCGGGTGGCCAACTGCCGGTTCTTCGCGAGCCCACCCGAGGCGGAGCAGGCCGGCTTCCGCCCGTGTCTCCGCTGCCGTCCGGAGCTGGCGCCGGGCAATGCGCCGGTCGACGATTCGCAGCGCATCGCACGCCTAATCGTCCAGCGCATGGAGGATGGCGCCATCGGCGAAGCGGACGGGTTGGAGACGATCGCCGAGCAGTTCGAGCTCAGCTCGCGCCAGATCCGCCGCATTGTGCAGAAGGAACTCGGCGTGCCGCCAATCCAGCTTCTGCTGACGCGCCGACTCCTGCTCGCGAAGCAGCTCCTCACCGAGACCCGGCTGCCCATCACCGAGATCGCGTTCGCGAGCGGCTTCACGAGCCTCCGCCGCTTCAACGATGCCTTCAGTCGTCGTTATGGTATGGCGCCGACGCAGTTGCGCAAGAGGGCAAGCGACGGTGCGGCGCCCGTGGCCGATAGCGAAACCTCGACACTGCAGCTGTGCTACCGCCCGCCTTACGACTGGCCGGGAATGCTGGCCTTTCTCAAGGCCCGCCAGCTCTCGGGCGTCGAATGGGTGACGGGTGAGTCCTACGCACGCACCGTCCGCATCGGCGATCGGACAGGCTGGATCAGGGTCACGCACGCGCCGGCCAGGCGCGCGCTGGCGGTCGAATTCACCCACAGCCTCATGCCCGTCCTGCCGGCGCTCCTGGGTCGGCTGCGCGCGCTGTTCGATCTCGACGCGCGGCCCGACGTTATCCGCCGTCACCTGGTGAAGGACAAACGGCTGGGGCCGTTGGTCAGGGATAACCCCGGTATGCGCGTGCCGGGTGCCTTCAACGGCTTCGAGATGGGCGTGCGGGCGATCCTCGGGCAGCAGGTCACGGTAAAGGCGGCGACCACGGTTGCCGGCCGCCTCGTCGCTGCGTTCGGCGATTCCATCGCGACGCCGCTTCCGGAGCTGAATCGTCTCACTCCGTCATCGGCACGGTTCGCAAGGGCGGCGGTGGACGATCTCGCGCCGCTCGGCATCATCGGTGCGCGGTGCCGCAGCATCATCGCACTGGCCCAGGCCGACGCTTCCGGCGCGTTGTCACTCGATATCGGCGTCAGTCACGATCCCGAGGCTCTCGTTGTGCGCTTTCTCGAATTGCCGGGGATCGGAGCATGGACGGCGCATTACATCGCGATGCGAGCCGCGCGCTGGCCGGACGCGTTTCCCACCGGGGATGTCGCCGTCCTGAAAAGCCTCGGCGGCGTTACAGCGCGACAGGCTGATGAAATGTCCGAGGCCTGGCGGCCGTGGCGGAGTTACGCCGTACTCCACCTGTGGCGGAGTCCCGACCTGTGGCGGAGTCCCGCAGGTCCGTTATCCGGCGATGTGAGGAAGGCTCTCAGCGAGTCTCGTCCAGCACCTGAGGAGTTTTCGCGCCAGCTCGTCGATGCGGTACGGCTCTCTTATGCTTCCAAAGGGTCCGGCCGAACCAAGCCCCGCTGCGAGGCAGCGGGGCTTGATGCATCGAACGTTTCGATCGGCCAGCTAGGCGGCGGCGCGATTGACTTCCGTCAGATCCAGCTTGAAGAGGTCCATCGCATTGTCCCAAGTGTAGCGCCGAAGCTCCTCGTCCGACAGTCCCTTCAGATGGTGAGCGACGACCTGCCGAGAATGCGGGAAGGTCATATTGAAATGCGGGTAGTCGTTCGACCACATGCAATTCTTCTTGCCCCACCATGGGAGGAACCGCGTGCCGACGTAGTCCTCGAGGAACGTGCCATACACGTGCTCCGCGAAGATCTCGCTCGGCTTGCGGGTGATCGGTATCGGATATGAATTGCCGTGACGGGCGAAATAGTAATCCCACTGTTGCAGCAGGAACGGCATCCAGCCGATCTCGCTCTCGGCGAGCAGAAGCTTCAGTTTCGGCATGCGCTCGAAGTAGCCGTAGAAGATGAAGTCGAACAGCGTGTTCGCCGAATCGTTCGTCTTGGCGTTCGTCGAGTCCTTGAGTCCTTCGACGTTACGCTTGTGGCCCGTCTTCATGTAGCCGTGGCCGGTTAGGATATGGCAGATCACCGGCTGGCCCGCCTCGGCGCAAGCGGCAAAGATCGGATCATAGTGTTCGGTGTTGCTGAAGGGGAGCGCC
>DATJIG010000143.1:0-2936 GCA_035493495.1 Alphaproteobacteria bacterium | reverse complement strand
TCCATCTGCGGCGCGACGTCGCGATCAAGGTGCTGCCGCCCGGCCTCGCTGACGATCCCGCCCGGTTGCGCCGCTTTCACCAGGAAGCGGAAATCCTCGCGGCGCTCAACCATCCGCACATCGCCACGATCCACGGCCTCGAGGAGGTCGCGGGCCGGCGGCTGCTGATCATGGAATGCATCGACGGCGTGTCGCTCGCGGAACGGCTCACGGCCGGGCCGCTGCCCGTTGCCGAGGCCACCCGTGTCGCGACCGGCGTCGCGGAGGCATTGGAAGCGGCGCATCGCGCCGGCATCGTGCACCGGGACTTGAAGCCCGCGAATATCATGCTTGGACCGACGGGGCCAAAGCTGCTCGATTTCGGGCTTGCGAAGGCGAGTCTGCCGGACGCGGCGACGGATCTGACCGCCGACGGGACCATCCTCGGCTCGCTCCCCTACATGGCTCCGGAGCAGCTGGAGGGCCGGGTTGCCGATGCCCGCTCCGACATCTTCGCATTCGGCTGCGTCCTCTACGAGATGCTGTCGGGCCGCCTCGCGTTCGACGCGTTGACTCGGGAGGGCACCGCCGCAGCGATCCTTCAAAAAGATCCCGAACCGCTCTCCCTTGCACCGTCGGAGCTCGAACACATCGTCGCGCGCTGCCTCGCCAAGGATGCCGATGCGCGATGGCAGACCGCGCGCGACCTGCTGGAAGAATTGCGGTGGGTCGCGGCTGGAAAAACGACGAGAAGCGTCAGGGCGCGTCGGCGAGCCGCGCTCGCGGCGGTGCCCTGGACGATTGCAGGAATGGCCGTCTGCGCGCTGCTGGTTGTGACTTGGTGGATGCGACAATCCGCGGCCAGACCCGGGGCCGTGGCGGTGCGCGCAATTCTGGCACCCCCCAGCGGCTACACATTCGGCAACGAGTTGGCGCTTTCACCAGACGGACTGCGGATTGCGTTTCGTGGCCGGCAAGGTGCCATTAGGAATATATGGGTGCAGGCGCTCGTCACTGGCGAGGCTGCGCCCGTTGCCAACAGCGCGGAGGTGGACGCACCATTCTTTTCGCCTGACGGGCGGCAGCTCGGGCTCTGTGGGTCGAATCGGACCCTGCGCACCGTCGACCTCGGCGGTGGAACCGATCTCACACTCGTCGAGGGAGAAACCTGCTCGGGCGCCACATGGGCCCGCCCGGGTACGATTCTCTATTCGTCCGAGGGCGCCGTTCGGTCGATTCCGGCGGGCGGCGGTGCGGCATCCCTTGTCCTGTCGCCGCACCAGCCAGTCGTGACCTTCATGAACCCAACGGCATTGCCCGACGGCCGACACTTCCTCGTTTTCGGTGACACCACGAAGACGGCAGGCACCGGTGTTTACGTCGGTGACATCGATGCCCATGGCGCCAGATTCGTGGTGCCGTCGGACTCAGAGGCGACCTACGTCTCGCCTGGCTATCTGATTTTCGTGCGCCGCAAGCAGCTGTTGGCGCAGTCGTTCGACCTGACTACGCTAACCGCATCAGGTATGCCCTCCGTTCTCGCGGTCAACGCCGGCGTCTACGGCGCCAGCAATGCCGGCGTGATCGCGTACTTCGAGGACGACAGCGCGACCGAACTGATCTGGATGTCGCGGGCTGGCGCCGTCCTCGGCCGCATCGGTGTCCCGCGCGCATATCTGAATCCGCGCTTGTCGCCGGACGGGTGGCGGCTCGCATACGGTCTCAAGTACGATTCGGAAACGCCGGGACTCTGGATCCACGATCTCGTGCGGGACTCGGACGCTCGGGTCAGTTCCCACATCGACAGCTCGCCCGTCTGGTCGTCAGACGGCACCCAGCTCGCGTTCGATCGATCGCTCGAAGCCGTCGGCATCAGGCCGTCGAGCGGCTCGGGCGATCAGATACTGATGCGGCGTCCCTGGGTTTGGCCGAGTGACTGGTCGCGCGACGGGCGCTACCTCGCGTACACCTACGACGAGCGGCAGATCATCGGGGTGCGGCAGCTGGACCCCGCACTCGATCTGAATTTTCCGCAGGACGACCGCGCCGCGAACTTCGATGCGCACTTCTCACCGGACGGACGGTGGCTCTCCTACACCAGCAACGAGGGTGGTCAATACGATCTCTACGTCGTCGACTTTCCCCGAGCGACAGGCAAGTGGAAGGTCTCGACCAACGGAGGTGCGCAAGGGCGTTGGCGGCGTGACGCCCGCGAGCTGTTTTACGTGTCCGCCGATGGCCATATGATGTCCGTCGCCGTCGATGCGGAGAGCGCGTCGCCGGTCTTCGGTAAGCCGGTGTCGCTGTTTGCAGTGTCAATCGCCGACCCGCTCGCGCCAGCCTACGATGTCACGGCGGACGGTCAGAGATTCGTTGTCAATGCCCGGCTTACGACCGCTGCGCGAACGCTGCATATTCTGAGCAACTGGACGGCGCTGCTGCCGAAGTGAAGCGCACACATGACCGCGACGATTGACCAGAATGATCGACGCCGGCGTGACGTCGCGAGCGCCCGGTTCTGGCTGGGGCAGCGGATGCGGAGCCGGTGATGGATGCGCACGTCTGGCCGAAGGCGAAATCGCTGCTCGCGGCGGCTGGCAATCTGCCCGCCGCCGATCGGCAGGCATACCTGGAAACGCATTGCAGCGATGCGGATCTGCGGGCCGAACTGATCGCGATGCTCGACGCGCCGGCGGCGCTCTCCGACATCACCGGCGGCGCGCGCCCGCTGCAGCCGGGCGCCGAGCTCGGAAATTATCGCGTCGAGACACTCCTCGGCCGCGGCGGGATGGGGGAGGTGTACAAGGCGCGCGACATCCATCTGCGGCGCGACGTCGCGATCAAGGTGCTGCCGCCCGGCCTCGCTGACGATCCCGCCCGGTTGCGCCGCTTTCACCAGGAAGCGGAAATCCTCGCGGCGCTCAACCATCCGCACATCGCCACGATCCACGGCCTCG
>DATJIG010000142.1:0-63840 GCA_035493495.1 Alphaproteobacteria bacterium | reverse complement strand
GCTGGTCACCGACGACTTCATGAAGGCGGTGAAGGAAAACGCGCCGTGGAACCTGGTGTTCGACGGCGCCATCGTGAAGACGGTGCAGGCGCGCGAGCTGTGGGACCAGATCATGCGCGCGACCTATGCCTACGCCGAACCGGGCGTGATCTTCATCGACCGCATCAACCGCCAGAACAACCTCTGGTACTGCGAGCAGATCAGCGCGACCAATCCGTGCGGCGAGCAGCCGCTGCCGCCTTACGGCGCGTGCGATCTCGGCTCGATCAACCTGGCACGTCTCGTCGTCCGTCCGTTCGAGGCCGACGCGCACCTCGACATCGAGCGGCTGCGCACGATCGTGCCGCTCGCGGTGCGGATGCTCGACAACGTCATCGACATCTCGCGCTTCCCGCTCAGCCAGCAGGAGCACGAGGCGAAGGCGAAGCGCCGCATCGGCCTCGGCGTCACGGGCTTGGCCGACGCGCTGATCCAGTGCGGCGTGCGCTACGGCACGCCGAAGGCGGTCGAGACCACCGAGACCTGGATGCGCGAGATCCGCCGCGCCGCCTACCTCGCCTCGGTCGAGATCGCCAAGGAAAAGGGTCCGTTCCCTCTCTACGACCGCGACCAGTATATGAAGGGCGAGGCGATCAAGTCGCTCGAGCCCGACGTCCAGGCGGCGATCGCCGAGCACGGCATCCGCAACGCGCTGCTGACCTCGATCGCGCCGACCGGCACCATCTCGCTACTCGCCGACAACGTGTCGTCCGGCCTCGAGCCGGTGTTCAGCTTCACCTACACCCGTCACATCCTGATGCCGGACGGCTCGCGCAAGGACGAGGAGGTATCGGACTACGCCTACCGCCTCTACAAGCGCCTCAAGGGCGAGACCGCGCAGCTCACCGACGCCTTCGTCGATGCCCAGCGGCTCGCGCCCAACGAGCACGTGGTGATGCAGGCGGCGGTGCAGAAGTACATCGACTCGTCGATCTCGAAGACTATCAACGTGCCCGAGGACATCGCCTTCGAGGACTTCAAGCACATCTACCTCGAGGCCTACGAGTCGGGCTGCAAGGGCTGCACGACCTACCGCCCGAACTCGATCACCGGCGCGGTGCTCGAGGTCGCGAAGGCGACCGTCGACGCCGAGCCTGAGTTGCCGCTCGACGAGCCGGCGGTGCGGCCGGCCGACCCGTACGAGGCGGGCGGCGTCGTCTACATGACGAAGCCGCTGGACCGTCCCGAGGCGCTGCCCGGGAAGACGTACAAAGTCCGCTGGCCGGAATCCGACCACGCCATCTACATCACCATCAACGACGTGATCCAGGATGGCCGCCGACGCCCGTTCGAGATCTTCATCAACTCGAAGAACATGGATCACTACGCCTGGACCGTCGCACTGACACGCATGATCTCGGCGGTGTTCCGCCGCGGCGGCGACCTGTCGTTCGTGGTCGAGGAGCTCAAGGCCGTGTTCGACCCGCGCGGCGGCCAGTGGATGAACGGCCGCTACGTGCCGTCGCTCCTCGCCGCTATCGGCGGGGTGATCGAGGAGCATATGATCGACATCGGCTTCATGCCCAACACCCGCCAGCGTCGCGAAGGCAAGATCGAGCCCGCGGAGCTGCGCCAGGTGGTGAACGCCGAGGCGCGCATGCGCCAGTGCCCGAAGTGCGGCGAGGCGTCGCTCGTCCGTCAGGAAGGCTGCGACGTGTGCGTCTCCTGCGCCTACTCGAAGTGCGGGTGACAACGACCTCGAATTTAAGTTGATAACCGGCGTCGAGGGCTTTGCCGTCGACGCCGGTTTGCTTTCGGAAAGGTCTCGCATCCTTGCGGCCTGAAGCCTCAGCCATCGGGATCGTTGCGCGAATCGCGGTGCTGATCGCGATGCTCATCGTCGCCGCCGCGCCAGCCTCCGCCCAGACTCCCACCATCGCCGGCATCTGGTGGACGCCCGAGCATGACGGCAAGATCGCGATCGTCGTCGATCCGGCCGGAGTCGCGAGCGGACGACTGATCGCCGTGGCGCGCGCCCACGCCGCCGACAGCGACGTGCACAATCCGGATGCGTCGCTGCGGGCACGCCCGGTCCTCGGGCTCGCCATCCTCCGCGACTTCCGTCAGGAGGCGGATGGAACGTGGAGCGGCGGCACCGTCTACGACCCCGAGGACGGCCGCACCTATCGCGGCACGCTGGCACTGGATCGCGACGGTCGCCTCAGGATGCGCGGCTACGTGGGAATCGAGCTGTTCGGACGCACCGAGATCCTGGTGCGCGTCGGCGGTCCGACGCCCGGCGGACCCCAGGCGGGCGAGCCTGACCTCGTCTATTTGCCGCGGTGAAGCTGTGCCAGCCGACCTTTCGGGCTATGCTGTCGCCGCCCTCGCAGGGCAATGGAGGCGGTGGTGCCCAAGCTGACGGCTTTCAGCCTCGCGTTGGTTTCCGCTCTCACGCTTACGATTGCAACGTCGACCCCCGCGCCGGCGGGACGCGCACCCGGAACGTGGTCGCACAAGGCCTCGATGCCGGGCGTGCGCAGCGAGATCGCGGCGGCGGTCGTCGACGGCAAGATCTACGTCATCGGCGGAAACACGTCGGAGGACGTCGATGGCAAAACCATCGAGCGTTACGACTCGGGCCTGACCGAGGTCTACGACCCCGAGACCGACACATGGAAGACGCTGTCGCCGATGCCGGACGGCGCGGGCCACGTCGCGACGGCGGTGCTCGACGGATTGATCTACGTCGCCGGCGGATTCAAGGCGCGGCAGCACAGCCAGCCGGTCGCCAACTTCTACGCCTACGATCCGAAGACCGACCGCTGGGAGACGTTGCCGCGGCTTCCCGGTCCGCGCGGCTCGGCCAACCTCGCGGTCGTCCGCGGGCAATTGCACCTGATCGGCGGCCGTGTCAGCGACGAGGCCGGTCCGCTCGCCGCCCACGACGTCTACGATCCCAAGACGCGGACGTGGTCGCCGGCGCCGCCGATGCCGACCGCGCGCGACCACATGGGAATTGCCGTGATCGGCGATCGCATCCACGTCGTCGGGGGGCGCTCGGGGGGTGCCGACGAAAATCTCGGAATGCAGGAGGTCTTCAATCCAAAGAGCGGCACCTGGTCGTCGGCGCTGCCGATGCCGACGCCGCGCTCGGGCGGCGCGTTCGCGCGTTACCGCGGCCTTCTCTTCTTCTTGGGCGGCGAGTGCCGCAACGGCAAAACCTACGACAAGAACGAGGCCTACGATCCGGCGACGCGGACGTGGGGAACCTATGCGCCGCTTCCGAGCGGGCGGCACGCGTTCGCGGCCGAGGCGGTCGGCGACACGCTCTACGTGATCGGCGGCGCCAAGGGATGCGGCGGCAGCGGAAAGGTCGCCGACAACCTGACGTTTCGCTTGCCCTGAGACCTAGCGCTCGGCGGGAGGAGTCGCCGCACCGGAAACTCCGGCGCCGGCCGGCGTCGAATGCGACGCGCCGACGGCTTCGCCCGTCGTTCGTTCGGCGGCCGCGACCGGAACCGGCTTCGCTTCAGGCTTCGTCGGCGCCGGCGTGCCCTTCTGCGCCAGGGCCTGGCTCAACGACATCAGCAGGATCATCGCCTTTGCGCTGTCGTCCTTCAGGAGCCCATCGGCGAGCACCGGGCCAGGCGCGGCGGCCAGCAGCAGCGCCAGCGCAGCAACGGCCGCAGCCGTCCCACGCACCGCGATGGATCGCGTAGGTGCCGGCGTGGCTCGATGCTCGATGTGCATGATCTGTCTCCCGACGGGATGCTGCTGTCCCGTCAGGCAACGTGCGAGTGGTCAATTCGTGCCAAAGAATCGGCGCAAGGCGTCGCTCTCAGCGAGGGCCGAGGCGCCCCGGGCACCTAATTGGCATCTGATCGGCGCGACTCCGGGCGCGAAATGGCCTAGCCGCGCCGGGTCCGCGGCTTCGGCACGATCAGCGCGCGCACGCAATCGCGCAGATCGTGGAGCGGACCCTCGGGAATTCCCATCTGGTCGAGATGCAGGATGGTGTTCTCGAGATACTCGGGATTCGTCCCACCCTTTCCTTCACTGATCGCAATGATCCGCGCGGCCTGGGCGGTCGGCAGCTTGCACGCGTACTGGTGGTGCCGGCGGTCGACGACATAGCCCCAGGCGTCCACCACCTTGCCCGACGCAAGTGTCACCGGCAGCCGCCGCCGCAGATAAACGTTGGTGACGCGCTCCCGCTCGTCGAGATACGCGAGCACCTTGTCTTCGTCGGCAATCGGAACCGCGAATGCCACGCCCTTGCAGGCGCCGCCGCGATCGAGCCCAAGCACCAGGCCGGGGCATTCCGGCGTGCCGCGCCACACGTGCGAGTAGACGCAGAACGCGCGATGCCAGCCGCGTACCAATCCGTATTCGAGACGGCCGTAGCGGAAGCCCGGATTCCACATCAACGAGCCGTAGCCGAAAATCCAGATCAGCGGCTCGCGCAGCGGTGCGGACGCGCGCTTGTGTCCGGATGTGGCACGGGTTGTGACACGGTGCCGCTTCGGTGACGCGCGGGACGCGAATTTCGCCTTGGTCGTCGCCTTGTGTGTTCGGGACAATCTCGCCATTCGTCTCGTCGGGGCGTCGCGCGACCGCCTCGACGGGCAGTCGCCCAGCACTATACAGTTCTCGGGCGCTGGACGAAGCGCGCGCGTAGCAGCGTTCGGCACAGTTGTCGGCGCTTGGGACCACAACCGAGGCCGTCACAGGACTCCGCGACCAAGGATTGGCCCGCATGTCATTGCCCACCGATCGCTATTCCGACTTCGAGATCGAGCCAGACATCATTCCCTATGTGCCCGCCCCCCGGCGCCGGGGACGGACGGTATTCTCGGCCGTCGTGGCGGCGCTGCTGATCGGAGTCGGCGCGCTGGTCGCCGGATGGTGGCTGATCGCCACCCGGATCGAATCCGAGATCGACGCGACTGCCGAACAGCTTGCCGCCCAGGGCGGCAAGCTGACGGCCGATGCGCGACAGCGCACCGGGTTCCCCTTCCGCCCGACCGTGGTGCTGACGAAACCAGAGATCTCGATGCCCCCGGGGGCACCCGGACCGTGGTCGTGGCAGGCCGACAAGGCCGAGGTGCGCGTGTCGCTGTTCTCGCCGCGGTCGATCGAGATCGTCGCCGATGGCAGCAGTCACGTGCAGGCCACCGCCTTCGGCCGACCGCTCGATCTCGCGGTCGACGCCGGCATCGCGAACGCCCGATTCGGCCGCGATCCCGGTCGCGAGACGATGGCGGTACGACTTTCGAATGTGTCCGTGGCGATGCCCGGCGGGGATGTCGTCCAGCTCGACTCGGCGACCGTCGATCTGGCGCGGGCACACGTCGCGCCCATCGACGAGCGAACGGAAGCCTACAGCGCGCGGCTCCAGTTGTTCGGTCTCACACTGCCACCGCAGGCCGCGACGCCGATGGGTCGGAAAATCGCGACACTGGTGCTCGAGACCCACGTCCTCGGCCCGCTCAATGCGCCACTCGATACCGCGGCGTTCCGCGCCTGGCGCGACACCGGCGGCGTGATGCAGATGCCCCGCCTGCTGGCACGCTTCGGGCCGCTGACGTTGGCGGCCGAAGGGACGTTCGCGCTCGACGGCGACATGCAGCCGATGGCCGCCGGCACCGGCCGAGTCCAGGGCTTCGCTCCGGCACTCGACGCACTCGCGGCGTCGCAGGTGATCAAGCTCAATGACGCGAACACCGCGAAGCAGTTCCTCGCCTATCTGGCACGGCCACCGACGCCCGGTGCCGAGCCCGAGCTCGCGGCGCCGCTGACGATCCAGAACGGAAAGCTGTTGATGGGGCCGGTCGCGCTGATGCAGGTCCCACGGATCGACTGGCCGGGCGAGACTCACGCGCCTGAGGCGCCATCCGCACCTTCCGCACCGGCTCCGTCGGCTCCGGTCGATGAGGATGCGCCGGTCGCGGCTCCCGCGCCACACGTCGACATGCCCGACGGCCGCTGACGTATGGCGCGTGGCAGTGCGGAGCGCACGGGCCATAGAAGCATTTCAGAAGTTCTGAGCGCTCTCGCCGATAGCCTCGACGAGCCGATGGTATCGGTGGACCGCATTGCCGATCACCTGGGCGCACACGCCTTCGGGCTCCTGATCCTGGTCGCGGCGCTGCCGATGATCATCCCGAACCTGCCCGGCGTGTCGACGATCTTCGGTCTCCTGATCATCGCCATCGCGCTCCAACTTGCCATCGGGCGCCGCAGCGTGCGGCTGCCGAACCGGCTCCGGCGGGTGAAGGTGCCGAGCAAAACGATCCGGGTCGTGATTGCGAAATGTGTTCCCTACATCGAGAAGGCGGAGCGCCTGATGCGCCCCCGACTCCAGCCGCTGACCCGCGGCACAGCGCTCAGCCTCGCGGGCGGCCTCATGGTCGTACTCGGCATCGTCATGGCGCTGCCTATCCCATTCGGCAATTCGCCGCCGGCCATTGGCTGCGCTCTGATCGCCGTCGGCGTACTCGCACGGGACGGCATTTTCGTCGTGCTTGGCGCCGCCGTCGGTGTAGCCGCTTTCGCCTTCGCCGCGAGCGTGGTTTACGGCTTCTTCTTCGTTGCCTCGACGGTGGCGGGCTGACCCGCTAAGCCTGACCCGCCTCGATGATCGACCGGCGAATGCCGCGGGCGCGGCGCAGGATCTCTTCGATCTTCTCGCCCTCGCCCCAGCGGATCATGCGTTGCAACGCCGCAAGGTCCTCGGCGAGACGGCCCGCCATCTCGAGGAGCGCGTCGCGGTTGGTGAGGAAGATGTCGCGCCACATGATCGGATCCGACGCGGCGATGCGGGTGAAGTCGCGGAAGCCGCCGGCGGCGAACTTGACGACCTCGCCCTTCAGGTGCTCCTCGAGATCCGTCGCCGTGCCGACGATGCAGTAGGCGATCAGGTGCGGCAGGTGCGAGGTGATCGCCAGCACCTTGTCGTGGTGCGCCGGATCCATGACGTCGACGTGGCTGCCGGTGAGTCGCCACATCTCGGCGAGCTTCTTCACCGCCGTCTCGTCGGTGCCGGCGGGCGGCGTCAGGATGCACCAGCGACCGCGGAAGAGGTCGGCGAACCCGGCCTCGGGACCCGAATGCTCGGTGCCGGCGACTGGGTGGGCGGGAACGAAGTGCACGCCCCCGGGAATGTGCGGGCCCATGTCTCGGACGACCGCCGCCTTGACCGAGCCCACGTCGGTGACGATCGCCCCCGGCGCGAGATGCGGACCAATCGCCTGAGCGATCGCGCCGCACGCGCCGACCGGCGTCGCGACGACGACGAGATCGGCGCCGCGGACCGCGTCCTCGGGCGTCGCGGCCACGCGATCGATGAAACCGAGTTCGAGCGACTTGGCCATCGTCGCGGCGGTGCGCGCGTGGCCGACGATGGTCTGGGCGAGACCTTCACGCTTCAGGAACCGCGCGAGCGACGAGCCGATCAGGCCGAGGCCGATGAAGGCGACACGCCGGAACAGCGGCGCCTTGACGGCGCGGGCGCGGGCCCGACCGCGACCTTCGGCGCGGGGCGGACGACGGGTCGGGCGCGCCGTGTGCTTGCGCCGACTGGCCGATGTCGATGCCGGCAGCGTGCCGCGCTTCGTCTTTGTCGCCTTGCTTCCGCCCTTGCCTCGGCTCGGTCCGCGCCCCGGACCCGCCGCGCGCGTCTTTTTCTTTCTCGCCATCGCCGTTCCTAACTCGCGTTGCTGACTGACCCGACCCTAACTGGCTAAGAACTTCTGCAAGGCCTCGGCCACGGCGCGCGTCTCGCCGGCGCGGCCGATGGTGATGCGGAGGCAGTTGGGCAAGCCGTATTTGCCGATCTGCCGCACGATGATGCCGCGGCTGTTGAGATACGCATCGGCCGCCGACATGGTGTGACGCCCGCTTGCCGCGAATTCGACGGTCACGAAGTTGGCGACCGACGGATGCACGGTGAGCCCGAGTGTCTTCAGGCGCGCATCCAGCCATTCGCGCCACTTCACCGTGTGGGCGACGGCGCGCGCGGTGTGCGCCTTGTCGGCGAGCGCGGCGATCCCCGCAGCCTGCGCCGCCGCCGAGATGTTGAACGGCATGCGGATGCGGTTGAACAGGTCAGCGACCGATTTGGGCGTGTACGACCAGCCGAGACGCAGACCACCGAGTCCGAACACCTTGGAGAAGGTGCGCGTCATGATGACGTTGTCGTCGCCCGACTCGCGCGCCGCGTCGACCAGCGCGATGCCAGGCTCGTAGTTCTTGGCGGTGACGAATTCGGCGTACGCGGCATCGACCACGAGCACGACCTCGCGCGGCAGTCCGGCGCGCAGGCGCTTCATCTCGCTCGCGGGCAGATAGCTGCCGGTCGGGTTGTTGGGATTGGCGATGTAGACGATCTTGGTGCGCGGCGTCACCGCCGCGAGGATCGTGTCGACGTTCGCCGTCAGGTTCTTCTCCGGCGCCTTGACCGGCACCGCGCCGACAGACTTGGCGATGATCGGATAGATCAGGAATCCGTGCTCGGTGTAGATGACTTCGTCGCCGGGACCGGCGAAGGCGCGGCCGACGAGCCCAAGAAGCTCATCGGACCCGGCGCCGCAGGTGATCAGGTCGAAGTCGAGCTTGAAGCGCTTGGCGATCGCCTCGCGCAGCGCGACCGAGCCGCCGTCGGGATAACGGTCGAGGGTCTTGCCCGCGGCTTTGAAGGCGGCGACTGCCTTGGGACTCGGCCCGAGGGCACCTTCGTTCGACGACAGCTTGATAACCCGGTTCTGGCCCTTGAGCTTCGACTTGCCGCCCTCATAGGGCTCGATGTCGAGAATGCCCGGACGGACCTGCCACGCAACGTCGGTCACGCTCTCTCTCCACGCATACTGACGGACTTGGCGTAGGCGCCGATCACCGTCACGCCCTTTGCCCCAAGCGCCACTCGCAATGCCGTCAGCGACGGCGAATCATCGGCGACAAATCCATCGACGTCGACAAGGGTCGCGCCATCTCCGCGCGCGATCACCGCGCCATCGAGACGGGCGTGGGAAAGCGCGCGGGCGATTGCCTTGGCCGTGACCGTGCCACGCACAACAATCAGGGTCCGATCGTCGCCGCTCGGCTCGGGTGCCGCGTTCGCCAGCACCACAGCGGCGGGGCGCTCGCCGAGCACCGGAAGTGCCGCGACGACGCGCGGGGCGTCAACCTTCGTTGAGGCCTTCGCCAACGCGAACCACCATCGCCGGTCGGGTGTCGACCCGGGCCACGGTGCCAGCGCTGCGGTCGCCCGGCGTTGACCAAGGGCGCGAATGGCCGCAGCAGGCGAAGCGAAGCGCCGCAGCCCGGAACCGCTGCCGAAGTGCTCGCGAGCCATCTCGATCAGTTCGGGCGAGGACGCGGCAACCGTCAGCTCGCCCTGAAGGCTCAGCACTCCGGCGACGATTTCACGCCAGATTCGCACCACGGCGGCAGCCGGGAACGGCCCACGGTGGCGGCCGAGGATCCGGCGCACCACCGCCGCCTCGCGCCCCGCCCGGAAGAACACCCCGTTTGACCCTGGGGCGGCAGTCTTCAGGCGCGCGATGTCGGCGGCGAGCCCGGCGCGGCGCATCAGAAGGTCATGGAGCGAGTCGTCGATCGCGTCGATCTTGGCGCGAAGATCCTCGAGGGTCGCTCGTCTCAGGGTGCGGACGGCCGTGGTCATTGGCGGATCAGGATTTGCGCGTGAGTCATAGGACCTAAGCCCTGCAAAATCAAAGTAAACATTGACACATCGCGAGTGCGGACCTAGCTATCCTGTCCCCCCGTACGATGGCCCCGGTTAGGCCATTCTGCGGCCGATTCCGCGTGTGCCCAGCATCCGCCTACTCACCACTTCCGTAAGGACGTCCCACGGCCATGAGCGCCACCACCCCAGCCGATGCCGTTGCCCCCTCCCTGGGGCAGACGGTGACCCTTGGCGCGGTGACGCCCCTGAAGCTCGATTCGGGGGTCGAACTCGGGCCCTTTACCGTCGCATACCAGACCTACGGTCACCTCAATGCCGACCGCTCCAACGCCATTCTGGTCTGCCACGCGCTCTCCGGGGACCAGTTCCTCGCCGGCCCACATCCGGTGACCGGCCGCCGCGGCTGGTGGGACAACATGGTCGGCCCCGGCAAGCCGCTGGATACCGATCGTTACTTCCTGATCTGCTCGAACATCCTCGGCGGCTGCATGGGCACGGCCGGGCCGCGTGAGATCAACCCCGCGACGGGAAAGCCCTACGGGGTGTCGTTCCCGGTCATCACCATCGGCGACATGGTGAAGGCCCAGAAGCTTCTGATCGACCATCTCGGCATCGACAAGCTGTTCTGCGTCATCGGCGGCTCGATGGGCGGCATGCAGGTCCTCGACTGGGCCGTGCGCTATCCCGACAAGGTGTTCGCGGCGGTGCCGATCGCATCGGCGCTGCGCTGCTCGGCCCAGAACATCGCGTTCCACGAGGTCGGCCGGCAGGCGATCATGAGCGATCTCGACTGGTGCGAGGGCGACTACCTCGCGCGCGGCAAGCGGCCCGAGCGCGGTCTCGCCGTCGCTCGGATGAGCGCGCATATCACCTATCTCTCGGAGACGGCACTGCATCGCAAGTTCGGGCGGCGGCTGCAGGACCGCTCCAAGGTCGCGTTCGGATTCGACGCGGAATTTCAGGTGGAAAGCTATCTGCGCCATCAGGGTACGTCGTTTGTCGAGCGTTTCGACGCCAACTCGTACCTCTACATCTCGCGCGCGATCGACTATTTCGATCTCGCCGTCGAGCACGGCGGTAATGCCGCCGATGCGTTCCGCGGCACCAAGACGCGTTTCTGCGTTGTCTCGTTCTCGAGCGATTGGATGTTCCCAACCTTCGAGAGCCGGTCGATCGTGCACACGCTGAACGCAGTCGCGGCCAATGTCAGCTTCTGCGAGATCCCGACCGATCAGGGGCACGACTCGTTCCTGCTCGAGATTCCCGACTATCACAACGTGCTCACCGGGTTCCTCAACGGCGCGGCGGAGCATCGAGGCCTCGCGCGTTCATGAACGGAAACGGCGCAGCGCGTAGCATTCGCCTCGACCTGCAGAAGATCGCCGAGCTGGTCCAGCCCGGCTCGCGCGTGCTCGACGTCGGCTGCGGCGACGGCGCGCTCCTCTATCACCTGACCCACGCGAAGCAGGTTGATGGGCGCGGCATCGAGATCAGCCAGGACGGCGTGAACGCCTGCGTCCGCCAGGGGCTGTCGGTGATCCAGGGCGACGCCGAGACCGATCTCAAGGACTATCCCGCGGAAGCCTTCGACTACGTGATCCTCAGCCAGACGCTTCAAGCGATGCGCGAACCGCGCACGGTGCTATCGCAGATGCTGCGCATCGGCGAGCGGGCGATCGTCTCGTTCCCGAACTTCGGCTACTGGCGCCTGCGGATGGAGCTGTTGTTCACCGGCCGCATGCCGTCGTCCCCGGCGCTGCCGTACCACTGGTACGACACGCCGAACGTGCACCTCTGCACGATCCACGACTTCGTCGCGCTGTGCGAGGAGCTGGGCGTGAAGATCGAGCGCTGCTTCGCGCTCGGCCCCACCGGGCGGATCCGCGAGACCATGCCTAAGAGCTCGGCGGCGAACCTGTTCGGCGTCGAAGCGGTGTTCCTGCTGCGCTGAGCGCAGCATCTCAAAGCGAACGGTTGCTCCCGGCGCCGCCGCCGGCAGTAACGTAGAGCGGACGCTTCACGCGCTCGCGCGCGACCGATGCCGGCGCGTAAATCTGCTTCGTCGCCTCGATCATCACGACGCCGCCGAAACGCGGGAACCAGCGCGTGCCGAGTCGCTCCCAGGCCGGTGCGGCGGCGACGTTGAGTCGCCGGAAGATCGGCGGCGCAAACAGCGCCATGGTGGTCGACAGGGGCGTGAACAGATTATCGCGCAGAAGCCGCGATAGCTGCGTCGCCGTATACGGCTGGCCGTGGCCGAACGGCGTCGCCTCGATGCGCGCCCAGATGCCCTGCCGGTTCGGCACGACGACGATTATGCGGCCGCCGTCGGCGAGGAGCCGCCAAGCCTCGCGCAGCAGCGACCGCAGCGATTCGGTCCTTTCCACGGCATGAACCAGCAGCACCCGATCGAACGAGACGTCCGGGAGCGGCAGCTCAGCCTCGTCGGCGAGCACGGCGAGGTTGGGGCCGATCCCCGGCCAGCGCAGGACGCCATGGGACGCCGGCATCACCGCGATCACCCGCTCGGCCTCCTCCTGGAAGGCGCGGAGATAGGGGGTCGCGTAGCCGATGCCGACAATGCGTTCGCGGGTGCAGTCGGGCCAGATCGCGCGCAGGCGCTGGCGCAGGATGCGCGCGGTCATGTGACCGAGCGATGTCCCGTAGAAGTCACGGATATCGACAACGTCTGTACCCATGGGCGAAAGCCTAGCACACCGGCCATACAGGCGACCGCCACCCATGTGGCAAACCAGCGGCGGCCGGTGCTATGAGTCGACCATGCCCCTTACGATCCACCGCATCCCCGCGCTGAAGGACAATTACCTCTGGTTGGCCGTCGAGCCCGAGGCGCAGGCCGTCGCCATCGTCGATCCCGCCGAAGCGGCCCCGGTCCGGGCGACGCTCGATCGGCTCGGCCTCAGGCTCACCCACATCCTCAACACCCACCATCACCGCGACCACACCGGCGCCAATCTCGAGCTCAAGGAGGCGTTCGGCGTCACGATCGCCGGCCCGTGTGCCGACCGCGACCGCATCCCGGGAATCGACATCGCGGTCGGCGAAGGCGATCGCGTCCGTCTCGGCAATTCCGAGGCCCAGGTCTTCGATGTCCCGGGCCACACCCGCGGCCACATCGCCTACTGGTTCGCGGACTCCGACGCGCTGTTCTGTGGCGATACCCTGTTCGCGCTCGGCTGCGGACGCTTGTTCGAAGGAACGCCGCAGCAGATGTGGTCGTCGCTGTCGAAGTTCCGTGCACTGCCGGATTCGACGCGCGTCTACTGCGCTCACGAGTACACGCTGTCGAACGCACGCTTCGCGCTCACCGTCGATAGCGGCAACGCAGCCCTGGCGTCCCGCGCCGCGGCGGTCGCCCGTGCCCGCGACATGAATCAGCCGACGGTTCCCTCGACCTTGGGCGAGGAGCGCGCGACCAACCCGTTCCTGCGCGCCGACCGCCCCGAGATTGCGGCGGCCGTGGGACTCTCGGGCGCGGACGCCGCGACCGTCTTCGGCGCCATTCGCGCGCGCAAGGATTCGTTCGCCTGACGACGGTCCTCGCGTATCCTCACTTCAAGCAACAAGCCACATCGGGGAGATCGCCGTGAAGGTCTACAACACGCCCACATCGCCGTTCGGTCGCAAGGTCCTGATCACCCTGATCGAGAAGGAACTCGACAAAAAGACCGAGGTGCTGCCGGCGCGCACGCCGGAGGCCGAGCTTTCCAAGAAGAACCCGCTCGACAAGCTTCCGGTGCTGGTGACCGACGAGGGCGAGGTGATCATCGAGTCGTCGCTGATTTGCGAGTACCTCGACGAAATCGGCACGGGCCCGAAGCTCCTGCCGACGGATCATCGCCAGCGTCGCCGGGTCATTCAGGCCCAGGCCGTGGCGCAAGGCGTGCTCGACGCCGTCGTTCTGTTGCGCATGGAGGACCGTCGCAAGCCGGAGCTGCGCTCGCCGGAATGGATCGAGCGCCAGCAGAAGAAGGTCGACCGCGGCGTGCCCGCGCTCGAAGGCCTGCTCCAGAACATTGGCCCCGGGCCCACACTCGCCCACATCACCTTCGCCTGCTGCCTCTGGTTCATGGAGAAGCACGGCATCGGCGGCAATTGGCGCAAGGCCACCCCGCGTCTCGCCGCCTGGTACGACGAGTTCAAGAAGCGCCCGTCGTTCGCCGCCACCGAACCGGCGTGATGCGGAAGCCGGCGCCCGCCGGAAGTGCCGCGGCCGTCGTTCGCGCGCTGCGGCTGAAACCGCATCCCGAAGGCGGCCATTACCGCGAGACCTGGCGCGACAAGGCTGGGCGCGATAACAAGGCCAACGGCTCATCGCGCGGCAGCGGAACGGCGATCTACTACCTGCTCGCCCGCGGCGAGGAGTCGCGCTGGCACCGGATCGATGCCACGGAAATCTGGCACTACTACGCCGGCGCGCCACTGGCCTTGCGCATCGCCACGCGCGGACGTCCCCGCACCATTCGCCTCGGGCCTGCGGTCGCGCGCGGCGAGCAGCCGCAAGCGATAGTTCCGAAGCATGCGTGGCAAAGCGCGCGCTCGACCGGCGCCTGGACACTCGTCGGATGCACCGTGTCGCCGGCCTTCGAGTTTTCGGGCTTCGAAATGGCGCCCGAAGGCTTTACGCCCGGACGTCAGCCGGCCAGGAAACGCCGCCACATCGCGCGATAGGCGGCTTCCACGCCACGGGTGAAGCGTGGCGCATCGAGCAGCGTCGTCCCGGTCAGCCGCGCCCGCATGTTCGAACGCAGTTCGGCGAGTCGGGCGCGATCGACAGCCAGCGCCCTCGCGATGTGGACGAGCTGATCGCCACTCCCGGCGATCAGCTCACCGAGACCGGCACGGGTGAGCAAGCTGGCACCGACGCGGGCCGAATGACGGTCACCGCGCAGCGTCACCGCCGGAACTCCCATCCACAGCGCCTCCATCGTCGTCGTCGTGCCGTTGTACGGCGTCGGGTCGAGCGCGATGTCGACCTTGTGATAGGTCGCGAGATGCGCCGCGGGATCGGGAACAAAGCCGATCAGCTCGAGCCGCTCGGCGTCGACGCCACGCTCCGCAAACGTCCGCGTGATCCGCTCGCGCGCCCCGGCATCGTCAAGCCCGTCCGACTTCAGGAGCAGCCTAGCGCGCGGCACCGCCTGCAGGACGCGCGACCACAGCGCGATGGTTTCCGGCGACAGCTTCGCGACCACATTGAATGAAGCGAAGACGACCGGCTCGGTGTCGTGACGTTCGGTGACGGGTGGCGCATCGGCCGGCGGCCGGTAGCAGAGAAAGCCGTCCGGAAGCCGGAACAGCGCCTCCGGCCCCTCTCCCTCGCTTGCCTCGACAGGATCTGCCACGGCATCCGTCATCCGCCAGTCGATGGTCGGCAGTCCGGTGATGCCGGGATAGCCGATCCAGCTCGCCTGCACCGGCGCGGGCCTGCGCGCGAACACGCCGAGCCGATTGCCCGATGTGTGCCCGGAAAGATCGACGAGGACGTCGATGCCGTCGGCCTCGATCGCGCGCGCCACCGCGTCGTCGGCGACGCGATGGATGTCGCGCCAGCGATCGGCGGAGGCCCGCAGGCGCTCGGTGACGGCATCAGGACGGGCGACATCGGCGTAGAGCGTCACCTCGACGGTGCTGCGATCGTGAGCGGCGACCACCGGCTCGATGAAGAAGGCCACCGAGTGCCGGCGGAAATCGGCCGACACGTATCCGATCCGCAGCCGGCGATCGGGATTACGGTGGTTGGCGAACGGCAGGGTGCGCGACGGCAACCGCGCGACCAGGCGCCGCCCCCAGGCCCGGTGTGCCTCGACGAGGTCGGTGTGCGTGGCGGCCGGATCGTAGTGCATCGACATCAGGGCGTTCGATGCCGCCGAGACATCATCGGGATCGAGGCGCAGAGCGGCGCGATAGTGCCGGACCGCATCCTCGATCTCGCCGAGCGCGAGGTGCGCGTTGCCGATGCCGTTTTCGGCGGCCGCGTAGGCGGGATCCGCCGCCAGTCCCTTGCCGAACAGCGCGAGTGCCTCGCGCGGGCGGCGCTGCGCCATCGCCATCGTGCCGAGGGCCTGCCAGGCGACCGGGTAATCGGGTCGCACTTCGGTCGCGCGGCGGAACGCCGCCTCGGCCTGAGTTCTGTCGCCGATATCGTTGAGCGCGTTGCCGAGATTGTTGAAATATGCGGGATTGCCTGGGAACACCGCAATGGCGCGCCGGATCGACTCGATGCCTTCGGTGCTGCGCCCCTGAAAGTGCAGTGCGAGCCCGAGCAGATGGAGCGCATCGGGATGGTCGGGCACAAGCGTGAGGACGCGGCGGAAGGCCACCTCGGCTTCACCGGCGCGGCCCTCGCGATGGGCGGCAATTCCGGCCTCGAAGGCGGCCTGGACCTGCTGGGCGATGTCGGACTGATTCATGGAGGCGCGACGCTTGAACGGAGGGGCACCTTACCATCGGGACGTAGTGCGCCATGGTAAATCCGCGGCAGCCGTACACTGGGAGAAAACAGCAATCGCGTACTTGTTGGTTAACGCGCCGCAGCACGCAGAAATCGCCCTCGACATCGGGGCGCGAATATTCAAACTTTCTCAACCTTACGCGGCGACACATGGGTATTGCCGCACCTGGAGCGACTTTCGTGGCGTCGACGACGATCATCATTCCCGCACCGGAATGCGCGGCCTACGGCTCGGCGCGCATCGACAGCCGTGCGCGAAATGATCTCAGGACCGCCTCCGTCACCCCGCTGCGCGCGCCCGACGCGCGGGACGGGAACTCCGGGTCGACACGTTTCAGCTACGACGCAAGCCGGCTGCCGCAGACGCTGTTCGGAGAACCGCGCGGCACGTTGCCGTTTCTCGCTCAGCAGCTCGCACAGGGCGACTCCGCGCCCGAGGCTTCGCCCGATGGGGACGTCGTGCCGGCCGTCCGCTTCTCGGCGCTCCGCGCCTACAGCACCGCGCACGAATCGACGATCGAGTACCTCTCGCCGACGTCGCGCTACGACTTCCGGGTCTGATCCCCGGCCGTCGAGACCGCCGCGGTCAACGACCCGGCAAGCCACAACGTCGACAACCACCACGACTGCCAGAACCCATAGCCGAGCATGGCGATCGTGATCGCCCCGACGGCGAAGGCGGTTGCGCTCGCGACCGCCACGCGCGATGGCAGGGATGCCACCCGCAGCAGGAGCGTGACAACGGCGCCGAGGCCGAGAACCGCTCCGATCGCGCCCAGTTCGACCCACCACTGCAGGAAGGCATCGTGGGGGTGGAGCGGCAGCGCCTCGGAGCTATCGGGAACGATCGGACGCGACAGCGTCTCGACCAGCTTGGTGTGGCCGCCGGGAAGCTCGCGCGAGGCGTCCATCCCCCAGCCGAGCAGCGGCCGTTCGGCCGTGCGCTCCGACACGAAGCGCCAAATCAGCAGCCGGTGGAGGCCGGAGAACTTGATCCACGGCGCATGATCCGCGAGCACGACCACGCTTTCGTTGCTCGGCAGCAGACGCGGAATGGCAAACGGCAGGGCGAGCCCCACTACCACCGTCGCCGCGAGCACGAGGCGCGGGATCGCCCGCGGGACGCTCCAGGCGAGAATCCAGGTGACGGCGCCGATGGCCAGGGCGAGGCGATTGGCGCTGCTCGGAATGACGATCAGGGCCACGACGACCGCCACGCAGGTAACCGCAAGCAGTCGGCGAGCCTGAGCGCGCCAGAGGCCGAGCGTGATTGGCCAGAACAGGAGTCCAATCACCGTCGTGCCGCGATCGAAGCGTTCCAGCGGGATGACCTCACCGCGAACGAAGAGCCGTAAGACTGGCAGGCCGACGGCCAGGTCCAGCGCCAGCGCTGCGACCGTGACGATGATGCTGATCGCGCTCCAGCGCAGAATCCGTCCGCGCGCGCCGTCCCCGAGGCTTGCCACCGCGCCCGCGACCACGAGTCCCGACGCGCTCAGCGTCAGGAAACGCAGTCCTTCGAGGAAGCTGTGTTGCGGCAGGATCGACCACAGGCCCGACGCCATGCCGACCACCGCGAGCGCGCCCAGCAGGACCGCGAGCAATCGTGGCTGTCGCACCCAGCGCCAGGACTCCCGCGGGCTCAGCACGACCACGCCAACAGCCGCCACCGCGAGCAGCGGCGCGACGCCGAGCGCCGCGTAGACGCCGACCGGCGGCATCAGGACGAAGATGAGCAGGAGCCAGTGCGCGAGGATCGGGCGGCGGGATTCGGGGTTGACGGTCATCGCCTCACCGGACACGGCGGCGGATCGCGTGTTCATTGGTCGCCGGGACCGACTCCCGACGAAACCTCAACCCTGAGCTTGTGGAGATTTTCCGGGGATTGTACACGAGGTGGCCTGCGCGGCACGACGGGCCGCTTTTTAGCATGGTGCGAACCCGAGGGAAAGCAACGCACCGCGTTCGACCCAGCCCCCGATTTCTGGCAAGATTTGCCGCAGTGTCCGACCCCCGCCGCCCGCCACTGAAGATCATGCACCTCATCACCGGCCTGCGCCGCGCGGGGGCCGAAGGCATGCTGCTCAAGCTGCTGCAGCACCGCGATCGGGCGGCCATCGACGCGGTCGTCGTCGTTCTCAGCGGTGAGGACGCGCTGGCCGACGAGATCCGCGCGACCGGAGTGCCCGTGCACGTGCTCGGGATGGGCCGTGACCGGGGCGCGATCCGGACCGCAGTGCGGCTCGCGCGACTGCTCCGCGCCGAGCGGCCGGACATCCTGCAGACGTGGCTCTATCACGGCGATTTTGCCGGACTGGTGATGTCGTTCCTGTACCCGCACATCAAGCTGATCTGGAACCTCCGCGGCACGCGGCTCGGCGGCGGCGATTTCCCGCTGCGCACACGCGTGCTGCCGTACATGCTCGCCCGCGGCTCGCGCCGACCGCTGGCGGTGATCGCCAACAGCGAGGCCGGGCGCCGCGACCATGTGGCCCTCGGCTACCATCCCCGCCGTTGGCTCGTCCTGCCCAATGGTTTCGACCTCGACCGCTTCCGCCCCGACGATGCGCTGCGTGCCGAGCAGCGCGCGCAACTCGGCGTCACGGACCGGAATCTCCTCATCGGTATGGTCGCCCGCGTCGATCCGATGAAAAATCACGCGGGCTTTCTCCACGCGGCCGTCGATGTTGCCGCGGCGCTACCCGACGCGCGGTTCGTGCTGGTCGGCCGCGACACCGAGATGCTGCACATTCCCGAAGCCATTGCCGACAAGGTTCAGGCGCTCGGCGAGCGCAGCGACGTCGCCAGCCTGCTGCCGGCGCTCGACCTCGCGGTCCTGCCGTCGCGGCACACCGAAGGTTTCCCGAATGCCCTCGGCGAGGCCATGGCCGCCGGCGTGCCGTGCATCGCCACCGATGTCGGCGACGCGGCGACGATCATCGGTGCCACTGGTGCTGTCGTTCCCCCGGGCGACGACCGGGCGCTCGCACGGGCAATCGTGCGCTTCCTCGACCAATCGGAGGAAGCCCGGGCGCGGGCCGGCGAGGCGGCGCGGCGACGCATCGCATCCGAGTTCTCGATCGAGGCGGTCGTGCGGCGCTACGAGCAGCTCTACCGCGACATCGCCGCGCAAGCCGTGAAGGCCGCCTGATGTGCGGTATTGCCGGATTTGTCGGTCCCGCCAGCCGCAGCGAGCCAGAGCTCAGAGGCCTGGCCGAGCGCATGGCCGCAGCACTTCCCTACCGCGGGCCAGACGATTGGGGCGCCTGGGCAGACGGCGCGACGGGCGTCGGCCTCGGCCATCGCCGGCTGTCGATCGTCGACCTCTCCCCGGCCGGCCATCAGCCGATGACATGCGCCGACGGCAGCGGCGTGATCTCGTACAACGGTGAGGTCTACAACGCCGACGAGCTACGCGCCGAACTGGGGCGCCATGGCGCGGGACCGTTCCGCGGCCATTCCGATACCGAAGTGTTGGCCGAATTCTGCGCGCGGTTCGGCGTCGCCGAGACCGCATCGCGACTCATCGGCATGTTCGCCTTCGCCTGGTGGGACAAGAGGACGCGCACGCTGTCGCTCGTCCGCGATCGCCTCGGCATCAAGCCGGTGTATTGGGCGCGCATCGGACAGACCATCGCTTTTGCGTCAGAGTTGAAGGCGTTCTTCGCCCTGCCGGAGTTCAAGCCCGAGATCGATCGCGGCGCCCAGGCCGCGTTCCTGCGCTTCGCCTACGTTCCGGCACCGCGCGCGATCTACCGCGACGTGTTCAAGCTCGAACCCGGCACGGTCCTGACGGTCGGCCCCGACGGCGAGACGAGCACGCGGAAATTTTGGGATGCGCGCGCCGTCGCCCTGCAACCGAAGCCGCCACGCGATCCGGTCGAAGCCGAAGCCGCGCTCCACGATCTCCTCAAGGACGCGGTGACCCGGCGCATGGTCGCCGACGTGCCGCTCGGCGCCTTCCTGTCGGGGGGCGTCGATTCCTCGACCGTGGTCGCGTTGATGCAGTCGGCCTCGTCGCGGCCGGTCCGCACGTTCACCATCGGCTTCAATGAGGAGTCGTTCGACGAGGCGCCGCATGCCCGTGCCGTCGCGAAGCACCTCGGCACCGAGCACACCGAGCTGATCCTCGATGCTGCGCGCGCGCGTGATGTCATTCCGAGGCTTCCCGACATCTACGACGAGCCGTTCGCGGACGCGTCCGCCATTCCGACGTTCCTTGTCTCGGAGTTGACGAGGCGGCACGTGACGGTCGCCTTGTCGGGGGACGGCGGCGACGAGTTGTTCGCGGGCTACAACCGCTACATCTGGGCAGAGCGGATCTGGCGCCGCCTCGGGCCGGTTCCACCTCCGGTGCGCGCCGCTGTCGGACGGATGATGGAATCCGTGCCGGTGGCGTTCTGGGATGCCGCGGCGTCGCTGATTCCGCGCGGCCGCCGCCCGGCGCAGGTCGGCGACAAGGTGAAGAAGCTTGCGGCCATCCTCGATCGCGCGCGTCCCGACGATATCTATCGCCGCCTCGTCAATTTCTGGGAAAGCCCCGGGTCGCTGCTCGGCCCGACCGACGAGCCCGCGAGTCCGATTGACGATCCGTCGCTCGCCCGCGACATCCCGGCGTTCGTCGCGCGCATGCGCTACCTCGATCTGATCACCTACCTGCCCGATGACATTCTGGCGAAGGTCGATCGCGCCAGCATGGCGGTGTCGCTCGAGGCGCGCGTGCCGCTGCTCGACCATCGCGTGGTCGAGTTCGTGTGGCGCCTGCCGCCCGACCTCCTGATCCGCGACGGCAGCACCAAGTGGCTGCTGCGCCGCGTACTCGACCGCTACGTGCCGCGGTCGCTGATCGAGCGGCCGAAGACCGGCTTCGGCGTGCCGATCGGCGACTGGATGCGCGGACCGTTGCGCGCCTGGGCCGAGGATCTTCTGTCGGAGAAGAGCCTGCACGGCGCCGACATCCCCCATGCCGAGCCGGTGCGCACGAAGTGGCGTCAGCACCTCGGCGGCCGCCAGAACTGGGCCCATGAGCTGTGGACCGTGTTGATGTGGGTGTCATGGCACCGCCGCTGGATGCAGTCGCTCGGGAGGCCAGAATGAGCGGCGACACGAAGGCGTCGCTGCACACGTTCGTGCCGTGGTGGGCGAAGATCGCCGCCAAGGTGACGCTCGCAAGACTGCCGGTGCCGATGCGGGCGTGGCACCGCATCGGACTGTTCGCGCCGGGCTTCATGCGCGATCCGGACTACGCCATCCGTGTCTTCGAGACCCACTGGAAGCGCGCGGGCGCGCCCGGTTCCGGCTTCACCTACCTCGAACTCGGCCCGGGCGAATCGCTCGCCACCGCCGTCGTCGCGTGGGCGTTCGGAGCCGGCGGCGGCGTCCTCGTCGACGCCGGTGACTTCGCGGTGCGCGACATCGCCGCCTATCGACCGCTTCTCGCCAGGCTCGCCGAGCGCCCCGGCATGCGCGATCTTCGCTCGCTGCAGGCGTGCGGCTCCGTCGACGCGCTTCTTGCGGCGGTCAACGCCCGCGTCCGGACCGACGGGCTGCGCGGCCTGGCATCCCTCGCCTCCGACTCGGTCGATCTCGCGTTCTCGCAGGCGGTTCTCGAGCACGTGCCCCTCGCCGAATTCGCGGCGACGGCACGCGAGCTGCACCGCATCCAGCGGCCAAGCGGGATCGCCAGCCACCGCATCGACTTCAAGGATCACCTGCAGGCGTCGCTGAACAACCTGCGGTTCGCGCAGCCCTCATGGGAGAGGCCGTGGTTCGCCAGGCGCTCGGGGTTTTATACCAATCGACTGAGATTTTCCGAGATAAAGGCCGCGTTCGAAAACGCCGGCTTTTGGGTCTCCGTCCTGGCGCAGGACCGGTGGGATGCGATTCCCTTGCCCCGCGAATCATTCGCCGCGGAGTTCCGCGCCCTGTCCGATGATGACCTGCGGACGTCCGGGGCCGACATCCTGTTGACCAAGACGTCGCAATGACCAAGCCGCGCATCGTTTATCTCGTCACCGAAGACTGGGTCTTCGTCAGCCATCGTCTGCCGATCGCACGCGCGGCCCGCGATGCGGGCTACGACGTGATGGTGGCGACCCGTGTCGCGGACCATGGCGCCCAGATCGAGGCTGAAGGATTCGACCTCATGCCCCTCGCCTGGGCGCGCCGGAGCCTCAATCCGTTCGCGGAGCTCGCGGCCCTCATGCGCCTCGTCGGACTGTATCGGCGGTTACGGCCGGACATTGTCCACCACGTCGCGGTCAAACCGGCGCTGGTGGGATCGCTCGCCGCCTGGCTCGCGGGCGTGCCGCGGGTCGTCAACGCGATCACCGGCCTCGGCTTCGTGTTCTCGTCGACCAGCACGCGCGCGCGCCTGCTGCGGCCGATCGTCCGCGCCGGCTTCCGCTTTCTGCTGCGGCGTCCGGGGAGCGTGATCATCGTCCAGAACCCCGACGACGCCGACGTGCTGGTGCGCGAGTGCGAGATCGAGCGCGGGCGCATTCGCCTGATCCGCGGCTCCGGCGTCGACCTGACCCGGTTCCAGGCGGTGCCCGAGCGGGAGAGCCGCCCGGTGAGCGCGACGCTGGCCTCGCGCATGATCTGGGCCAAGGGCATCGGCGACCTGGTGGAGGCCGCGCGCATCCTGAAGCGCGACGGCGCCAATGTCCGCGTGATCCTGGCCGGCAAGCCGGATCCCGACAATCCCGCCTCGATACCCGAGCGGCAGCTCCGCGCCTGGCACGACGAGGGCGTAGTGTCGTGGCGCGGCTTCGTCAGCGACATGCCCGCGCTGTGGGCCGAGAGTCACATCGCCGTCCTGCCGTCGTTCTACGGCGAAGGGGTTCCCAAGTGCCTGATCGAGGCGGCGGCGTGCGGCCGGCCGATCGTCGCCGCCGATGGGCCCGGCCTGCGCGAGATCGTGCGCGACGGCGAGAACGGCGTTCTGGTGCCCGCCCATGACCCCGCGGCGCTGGCATCCGCCATCGCCCGCCTCGCCGCCGAGGACGGGATCCGGCGCAGGATGGGGGCCGCCGGCCGGGCGCTCGCCGAATCCGGCTTCGGCGACCGGCGGGTTGCGGAGGAAACCCTTGCGGTGTATCGCGAAACGGCGGACTAGCAGCCGGTCCTTGCGCTTGCCGCCGAGGCCACCCGACCGTTACAACCGAGTGGTCCTTTTGACCGCTGCCTGCCCATGATCCGACCCGCCGAAGAAGCGGACATCCCAGCCCTGGTGCGCATCGAGAACCGGTCGTTCCGTACCGACCGTCTGTCGCCGCGCAGCTTCCGCTACATGATTTCGCGGGCCAAGGGCGCGACGCTGGTCGACGTCGACCGCCGTGGCGTGATCCGCGGCTACGTGCTGGTGCTGTTCAGCCGCGGCACCCCGCTCGCACGTCTGTATTCGATCGCCGTCGACCCAAGTCACCGCCGTGAGGGCATCGGCCGGGCGCTGCTCGCCGCCGCCGAGCTCGCGGCGCGCAAAGCCCAGGCCGCCTACATGCGGCTCGAGGTCCGTGCCGACGACAAACGCACGCAGTCGCTGTACTACCGGGCGGGCTATCGCCGATTCGGCTTCCACGAGGCGTATTACGAAGATCGCGCCGACGCGGTGCGGATGCAGAAGGCGATCGCACCGGGTCCTGCGCCGACCGCGGCGAAGATTCCCTATTGGCCGCAGAGCC
Source organism: Alphaproteobacteria bacterium (assembly GCA_035493495.1). Classification (GTDB taxonomy): domain Bacteria; phylum Pseudomonadota; class Alphaproteobacteria; order SMXQ01; family SMXQ01; genus DATJIG01. The sequence continues at coordinate 39,995 of DATJIG010000142.1, read as the reverse complement.
TGGATTTCACCTGCGGGCCGGCGGCGCTGATGATGGCGATGCGGGGTCTCGAAGCCGGGTCCGAGGTCACCACCAACGAAGAACTACGCATCTGGCGCGAAGCGACGACGGTGTTCATGACATCGGGCCTCGGCGGCTGCTCGGCCTATGGGCTGGCGCTCGCCGCCACCAAGCGCGGCTTCGACGCCGAGCTGTACGTCACGGATCGCGGCGTGCCGTTCGAGGACTCCGTGCGCGACCCGCGCAAAAAGGCAGTCATCCGCCTCGTTCACAAGGATTTCATCACCCAGATCCGCGCCGCCGGCGTGCCGGTGAACAGGCGGCCATTGCCGGTCGCCGCACTCCGTGAGAAATTCGAGGAAGGCGCGATCCCCGTCGTCCTGATCTCTGCGTATCTTCTGACGGGGGAAAAGCAGCCGCACTGGGTGGTCGTGACCGGCTTCGACGACAGCTACGTGTACCTGCACGATCCGTACGTGGACGGCGCCCAAGCCCACACCGCGACCGATCGCATGCACCTGCCGGTTCCGCTCAAGAACTTCGACCGCATGGCGCAGTACGGCCAGACGCATCAGCGCGCCACGCTGCTGCTGCGGCGCGGCAATAACCGTAACGGGGCCCGCTGAATGGCCCTGCATCTGATCGTCGTCGACCGCGAGGACGATTTCAAATGGCCGGCGCCCGATCGCGTAGTGGTCGCCGCCCGAGACTTCGCCGTCAGCGATCCCGCCAAGCGCTTCTCCGCATCGAGTCGTGTCATCAACTTATGCCGCGACTACAGCTATCTGTCGCTCGGGTACTACGCCTCGCTCATCGCCGGTGCGCGCGGCCAGCGTGTCGTGCCGTCGGTCGAGACGCTGCTCGACCTCAACTGGAAACGCATCTACCAGAGCGAGCTGCCGGACATCAATGCGCTGGTGCGCAAGACCTTCGTGCCGGAGCCCGGCGAGCCTCTCGCCTTCACCGTACACATGTTCTTCGGTGAGCCCGACGATCCGCGCTTTGCCGAAGTCGCGCGCGACATCTTCGCGCGCTTCCGCTGCCCGATGCTGGCGATCGACCTGCGCCACCGCAAGGACGGCCTCGAGGTCATCGCCATCCGGCCGATGGCGCTGCGCGATCTCACGGCCTCCCAAGAGCCGCTCTTTGCCCAGGCGCTTGACCGCTACACCCATGCGAGCTGGCGGCGCGCACGGGCGACGCAGTCGGCCGTCTACTACATCGCGATGCTGCACAACCCTGACGAGCGCATCCCGCCGTCGAACGAGCGCGCGCTGAAGAAATTCATCCGCGTCGGCGAATCCCTCGGCGTCGAGATCGAGCTGATCACGCGCAAGGACTACGGACGGTTGCCGGAGTTCGACGCTCTGTTCATCCGCGAGACCACGGATATCGACGACCACACCTACCGCTTCGCCAAGAAGGCGGAAGCCGAAGGCATGCCGGTGATCGACAGCCCGCAGTCGATCCTGCAGTGCGCCAACAAGATTTATCTGGCCGAGCTGATGCAGGCCAACGCCGTGCCGACGCCGAAGACGCTCGCCGTCGACCGCCGCCAGCTCGGGCGGGTCGAGACCGAGTTCAGCTACCCGATCGTGCTGAAAATTCCCGACGGGGCGTTCTCGCGCGGCGTCCACAAGGCGAGCACCCGGGCCGAGCTCGAGAGCATTGCCGACCGGCTGTTCGAGGAATCCGATCTGATCCTCGCCCAGGAGTTCCTGCAGACGGAATTCGACTGGCGGGTGGGTGTGCTCAACGGGACACCGATCTTCGTATGCCAGTATTTCATGGCCAAGGATCACTGGCAGGTCGTGAAGTATGCGGGGCCCGGCAGCGATAAGTACATCGAGGGCGGCGACCGCACCTTCGCGGTCGAGGATGCGCCGGCCGACGTCGTGGCGCTCGGCACCAAGGCGGCGAGCCTGATCGGCGACGGCCTTTACGGCGTCGACATCAAGCAGACGCCGCGCGGGCTGGTGGTGGTTGAGGTCAATGACAACCCGAACATCGACTCCGGCGTCGAGGACACGGTGCTCAAGGACGAACTTTACCGGCTGATCATCCTCGACTTCATCCGCCGCCTCGAACAGCGGACCGCGACCCTACCCGAGGCCGCCCGACGGCCCGCCGCCGTTCGTTCCGGCGCGCCGTCGCTGGTTTTCTCGCCGGCGCCAGCGGCCGATACCGAGGACATCGCTCCTGCCGCCAACGCCAACGGGCGCGTGGTATCATCGCCCTGACCCGGCGCCGATCGATTGGGGGACGGCAGCCCGCGGCTAACTATGGGAGGCACCCCGTGACCGCATTCCGATTCTCGCTTTTCATCGCTTTGGCCGGCCTTTTGCTGGCGAGCGCTCCCGGCCCCGTACGCGCCCAGGCGGCGCCCGACTACGCCGCGCTGATGGCGGACCCGGGCCGTAGCGACGCCGATCGTACCAGCGATAAGCGGCGCGACCCGGTGAAGCTGCTGGCTTTCACCGGCGCCCGGCCGGGGATGACGGTGCTCGATATGGGCGCCGGCGGCGGCTACAGCAGCGACATCGTCGCGCGGGCCGTCGGCCCGACGGGCAAGGTGTACGCCCAGAACGCGCCCGAGTTCGCGGATCGCATGAAGGACCGGCTCGCGCAGCGCAACGCGACGGTCCCGGCCCACAATATCGTTGCAGTCGGCCGCCCGTTCGACGATCCGGTGCCCCCGGACGTCAAAAACCTCGACATGATCACGTTTTTCTTTTTCTACCACGACACGACGTACATGCCCGTCGATCGGGCGCAGATGGACAAGAAGATGTTCGATGCGCTGAAACCTGGCGGAAGCCTAGTCATCGCCGATCATGCGGCAAAGGCTGGCGATGGTGCCAACGTCGGCAAGACGCTGCACCGGATCGAGAAGGCCACGTTGATCAAGGAGGTTGAGGCGGCGGGATTCAAGCTCGTCGACGAAGGCAAGTTCTTCGCCCACCCCGAGGACGACCACACCGAGAACGTCAATCAGCGCAAGGTCAATGTCGACGAGTTCGTTCTGCGTTTCGAGAAGCCGAAGGCCTGATCGCGGATCAGAGGCGAGCGATTACGTCGGGTTCTCGAGACTGAATATCTCGAGCTGGTCGTTATAGGCGAAGATCTCGCCGTAGCGGCCCCAGCCGATCACCGTGCGCAGCGTGTGCTCGGCGTAATCCTCGCTCATGTGGTCCTCGAGTTCGTCGCGGAACCGGCTCTTCGGCGCCTGATGGGTAGGACGTTCGTCAAGGACCCGACGGATGTGGGCTGCGAGCGGGACGTAGGCCAATATCTGGCGCGCGAACAATCGCTTGCGATCCTCGGTGTCGGCCTCGGCGAAGGTACGACCGATCGGCGTCAGCCGGATGTCGCCTTCCTCGGTTTCCGCGAGCCGCAGGAGCTGAAGTGCGTCGGCCCCGGGAAACAGGTCGTCGATCTCCATGTTCAGTTCCTTGGCGATCTCCGGCAGGTCCGCCCGGCCCTCGTAGCCCGCGACGGTCTCGATGAGACCGGCCATCGTGTTCGGCCCGACCCGCGGCAGCAGCAGCGCAATGCCGGTTCCGGCCATACGGTCGGAACGCACCGTCGGACGCGGCTTGCGGGCCGTCATCTCGACGTAAATGCTGTCCACGAGCTCGCGAAACAGCGGGTCCTCACGGTCGCGCGGATGCGGCAGGGCGACCGGGATCTCGCGGGCGATGCGCCCGGGATCGGCGGAGAACACCAGGATGCGATCGCACATCAGTACCGCTTCCTCGATGTTGTGGGTCACCATCAGCACGGCCTCGATCGGAAGTTGACCGTCGGACCACAATTCGAGGAAGTCGGTACGCAGGTTCTCGGCGGTCAGCACGTCGAGCGCCGAGAACGCCTCGTCCATCATCATTATTTTCGGATGGACCACCACAGCACGCGCGAAGCCGACGCGCTGGCGCATGCCGCCCGAAAGTTCCTTCGGGTATGCGGATTCGAATCCGTCGAGGCCGATCAGGTCGATGGCCGAGAGCGCGCGCTTGCGGATCTCGTGCTCCGGCAGGCCGAGGGCTTCGAGGCCGATCGCCACGTTCTCGAGCACGGTGAGCCACGGGAACAGCGCGAACGTCTGGAACACCATGGCGATGCCGGGCGCCGGTCCGCGCACCGGAACGCCATCGTAGAGGATCGTGCCCGCAGTCGGCCGGGACAGCCCCGCGATGAGTCGCAGGAGCGTCGATTTCCCGGAGCCCGAGCGCCCGAGCAGACCGACGATCTCGCCGCAGCGCAGCGTCAGGTTGATGTCGTCGAGCACCAGCAGGTCCTCACCCGAGCCCTTGGGGAAAGACTGGCGGACGCCCTTGATGTCGAGCAGCGGCTTATCGGTGATGACGGTATCGGGCATGGCAGTCCTCACGCGAGGCGGAAACGACGCTCGGCGTAGCGGTACAACGGCCGCCACAGGGCGCGATTGAACAGGATCACGAGCACGCTCATCACGGCGATGCCGAGAACGATCCGGGGTTGATCGCCCGCCTCGGTGGCCTTGGCGATGTAGGAACCGATGCCACGCGCCACCAGCCGCTGGTCGCCCCAGCTCACAAACTCGGCGACAATGCTCGCATTCCACGAGCCGCCGCTCGCCGTTATCGCGCCGGTCAGGTAATACGGAAAGACGCCCGGCAGCACCACCTTGCGCCACCACAGCCATCCGCGCACCCGCAAATTGATCGCGCTGTCGCGCAGATCGGACGGAAACGCGGACGCACCCGCCACGACGTTGAACAGGATGTACCACTGGGTGCCGAGCACGATCAGCGGACTGAGCCAAATGTCCGGATTGAGCCCGAAGTGAACGATTGCGAACACCGCGACGGGGAACAGCAGGTTCGCCGGAAACGCGGCGAGGAACTGGGCGATCGGCTGGATCCGCTGCGCGAGTCGCGGTCGCAATCCGACGATGACGCCGATTGGCACCCAGAGCACGCTGGCCAGCGCGATCAGGACGGAAACGCGGATCAGCGTCAGGAAACCTAGACCGAACGCGGTAACGACATCGTCGATGACGAGCGACTGCCCGATGAAGCGCACGAGGCGCACCGCCGCGTAGACAGCGAGCACCCCGACCACGGCGGCCCACGCGCGATCCGTCCACGGCGAGCGCAGCCAGCGCGCCGCCGGGTTCTGGCTGTTTTCGCCCTGGGCCGGGCGGCGGAAGGTCCAGCGCATGGCGCGCCGCAAGGGCGCAGTCGCCGCGCGGACGAACCCCGATCGCCGCAGCATGGTGAGGAACCAAGACTCCGGCGCCTCGTCGCCCGGAGTCTGCTCGAATCGGAAGCGGTCGGCCCATGCGACCAGCGGCCGGAACAGGCATTGGTCGTACAAGGCGATCACCACCGCCATGGTGAGGATCGCCCAGCCGACAGCGGCGAGATTGCGCTGCTCGATCGCCAGCGCGATGTAGGAGCCGATGCCGGGGAGCGTGATGGTGGTCGAACCGACGGTAATCGCCTCGGCCGCGACGACGAAGAACCAGCCGCCCGACATCGACATCATCATGTTCCAGATCAGCCCGGGCATTGCGAACGGCACCTCGACGCGCCAGAACCGCATCCATGACGAGAAGCGGAAGCTGCGGGCGGCCTCGTCGAGGTCCTCGGGGAGCGTCCTGAGCGACTGGTACAGGCTGAACGTCATGTTCCAGGCCTGGCTGGTGAAGATCGCGAAGATCGCCGCGAACTCCGCGCCGAGCACGCGCCCCGGCGCCAGTGACAGGAACACGACAATCGTCAGGGAGATGAAGCCGAGTATCGGCACCGACTGCAGGACGTCGAGAATCGGAATGAGGATCTGCTCGGCGCGTCGGCTTTTCGCCGCGACGGTAGCGTAGACGAAGGTGAAGACGAGCGAGACCGCGAGCGCCGCGAACATACGCACGGTGGTGCGCAGCGCGTACTCGGGCAGGTTCCACGGATCGAGCGACACCGGCACGATGTCGAGCACGGCGAGCGGCCGCATCATCTGCTGCGCCGCGGTGGCGATCATCGCGAACAGCGCGACCACGATGGCGAACGCCGCCACGTCCCATATCGACGGGATACTCGGACGTGTCGTCATCGATGTCGGCATGGGCTCGGTTGCCATGGCCGCCGCTCACGCTTGTCAGATTGAGCGCCCGCGAACGCGAGCCCGCACGCCCCTTAACACAGGCGCGCGGCCGATACCATCCACAGAAAACACGGATCACCACCCGAAAAAACGAAGCCCCCTGGCCAAAGGCTCAGGGGGCTCGTCGAAAAGGGTGTGGGCGTTGACTCAGTTGACGATGCGCCACGATCCGTCGGGCTGGAGACAGGCGGTGCCGTAGGACGACTGCAACACACCGCCGACACGTGTCGTCGTCGTGTACTCGCGGCAGTAACGACCGTCTGCGGTCCGGTATGGCTCGGAGGCCGGCGTGGCGTCGACCATCGGCGTCACGACCGGGGCTGGCGCGGGCACGTAAACCACCGGAGGCGGCGGCGGGTAGTACACCGGCGGCGGGCTCACCACCACGACGCTCGAGCGGTAGTGCGGGCCCCAATAGGGATGATGGTACGGGCCATAATAGGGACGGTAGTGGCCCGTGCCGTACGAGAACGCGAACGAATCGGCCGATGCCGGCGTCGGTGCGAAGGTAGCGACAGCGGCGATCAAGGCAAGTCCGCCGCACCATCTGAGGAAGGCGACCGGACGGATCATCTGAGTTCTCTCCTGTACTGCCGGGCCGCATTCGGCCCATGCGTAACGAGACACTACAATTGTGGTTTTAAAAAGGAAATTTCCCGCGAGGTCCGGCGGAGCTTGGCCTTAGGATACCAGCGCTGGGGGCCATAGGCGCGGGGCCCACCGAGCGCGGAGTAGACCGAAAGGACTACTGAAAAAAGGGGAGGACAACATCGTGCTTAACGTCGGCATCGTCGGGCTGGGCCAGTGGGGACGCCACCTGGTCGAATCGGTTCAGGGCAAAAGCGATCGCATCCGTTTCGTCGCCGCTGCGACCGGGACGCCGGCGAGGGCGGCCGACTTTGCCCGCCAGCATGGCCTCGATCTCAAGTCCGATGTGAATGCCCTGGTCACCGACTCCCAGCTTTCAGCGGTCGTGTCATCGGGCCCTGCGGGTCTCCACGCAGCCCATTCGCTCGCGGCTCTCAAAGCCGGCAAGCACGTCCTGGCGATAAAGCCGATGGCGGTGAAACGCGCGGATGCCGAGGAGCTGCGCGCCGCAGCAGCAAAGAGCGGCAAGTTGCTGGCCCTTGGCTATAACCGGTATTTCTACCCGTCCGTGGGCGAGCTGCGGCGCCGGAACGCAGATGGCGACCTCGGCACGCTGCTCCACGCCGAGGGCAACTTCTGCGTCGACCGCTATTTCAAGCTCAAGCCCGGCGACTGGAAGACGGATCGCGGGCAGGTCCTGGCGGGCGCGCTCGCCGATCACCCGCTGTACGCAATGATCGAATTCCTCGGGCACGTCGCCGAGGTCGATGCCCATGGTTCGACGCGGGCACTCGACGTGCCGATCACCGACACCACCGCAGTGCTGCTGCGATTCAAGAGCGGCGCGAGCGGACTGCTCACCGCGATGGGCGCTACGGCAAATTACGAACGGCTGACGCTGTTCGGATCGAAAGGCTGGGCGGAGGTGCGCGGCGGGTCGCGGTTTTCCTACCAGCCAGTGGGCGGCAAGGCCACCGAGATTGGATTTCCCGATTTCGATGCCGAACGGGCCGAGCTCGAATCCTTCGCGGATGCGGTCACCGGCGTGAAGCCGTTCCCGGTGCCGGTCGATGACGCGGTGCACAGTGTTGCCGTGCTCGAGGCGATCAATCGCTCGGCATCCGCAGGCAAGCCGGTCACGATCGGGTAACGGAAGCAGAAAACGACGGCAGCAACCGGCAACTACAGCCGGTTGTTCTTGCGCCGGATTTCGTGCTCGTCATCGCTGAGGCCGATCCACACGCCGCCCTTGTTTGCCTTGGCCGGCTCGACTGGCACCCGCTTCGACATCTTCATGCCCTTCGGATAGCCGGCGATCTGCAGGAGGTGTGCCTCCTCCTCGCCGACGCTCTCGAACCAATAGCGGCTGTTTTCGGGAATCAGGATTCCCTCGTGCATGCCGTATTCGCCGAGCACCTTCCTGTCAGGGCCGTAAAACCGCACGCGTCCCTTCAGGACCATGTACATGAGGTCCATGTTGGGATGGTAGTGCAGGTTGTTCTCGCCGCCCTGATTGAGGATCTGAACCGACGCTCGGCAACTGTCGGTGCCGGCGAGCTTCACGTGCAGCTTCTTGCCGTGCGGAATTGTCACATCGGGGCGCACGAAGGCGAAGTTCGCGATTCCTTCCTCCGCCTTGAGGTGGAACGCTTCCTTCTTCGCCTCGCCGAACAACTCTTCGGACACGCCGGCCTTGGCGTCGGTCTTCGTGTCGGTCTTGCGCCCCGTCATGTCCAACCTCCGTGTCCCCGCTTTGATCGACTCTACGCGCCTCCGTCGCCGCGAGGAAGTCACGATCCTCGGGCGGAAACGGCCGGTCACGGGGCGAGGCGATTGTCCTTCGGATTCGAAGGATCGTAGAGGGCGACGATGTCGCGGTCGGGCGCGGCGATTTTGCGGTCCCGACCCTTGTAGTCGAGCCGAGACAGGATGTCCCGAATGACGGCAAGCCGGGCCGATTTCTTGTCGTCGGCGTGGACGATGATCCATGGCGCGAGCTCGTGACTCGTGCGCTGGAGCATGGCGTCACGGGCGCGGCTGTAGTCGTTCCAGTGCTTCTGCGCCGCAGCGTCGATCGGGCTTATCTTCCACTGGGTGAGCGGATTCTTGCGCCGGTCTTCGAGACGCCGGCGCTGCTCCGGGCGCGAGATATCGAGGTAGTACTTGAGAATCTCGATGTCGGCGTGGACCAGACGCTGCTCGATGAGAGGCACCGTCTGCATGAACTCCTCGTATTCCGACTTGCTGCAGAACCCCATCACCCTCTCGACGCCCGCCCGGTTGTACCAACTACGGTTGAACAGAACGATTTCGCCACCGGCCGGCAGAAACGGCACGTAGCGCTGGAAGTACCACTCGCTCACCTCGCGATTGGAGGGCTTGCCCAGCGCCACAACGCGCGTCTCGCGCGGGCTCATATGGTCGATAATGCGTTTGATGGTGCCGTCCTTGCCGGCGGCGTCGCGCCCCTCGAAGATGACGAGGACCTTTCGCTTGTTGGCGATGACGTCCTTCTGCAGCTTGACGAGCTCGATCTGCGCGTCGCGCAGCGCGTTCTTGTATGTCTTCTTGTCGTCCGTCTTGTGCTTGTGCGCATTCATCGCCGCACCCTCATCGTCATTTGTTGAGCCATTTTGGACCGCTGACGTACGGACTGCCACGCTCGTAGAACCGCAGTACTCGGTGAGTCTCGGCCGATATGCCGATGCGCACGCTCTCGCCCAGAGCCTTCACCGGACGGACGGCGCTGCCGAGCCACAGCGGGCCCGGCGCGCAGAGATCGGTGCCGTCGAGCGCCCGATCGATCCCGAGCGCGGTCGCAAGCCGGCCCGGCCCGCGCGCGAGATCGCGCGGCTTCGATCCTGGACGCCGCTTCTCCATCAGCGGGATTCCTTCCATCGGCTCGAGCGCCCGAACCAGCGTGCCCGCACCGACGCCGGCGACCTCGCCGCACACGTTGAGAGCATGCCAGCAGCCGTAGATGAAGTAGACGTACGCATGACCGCGCTCGAGGAACAGCGAGCGATTGCGCGGCGTGAGGCCACGAAAGGCGTGGCAGCTCGAGTCACCCAGCACGTACGCCTCGGTCTCGACGATGCGCCCGCTCATCCGCCCTTCGGGCGTCTCGCGGACAAGAGTCTTGCCGACCAGGAACCGGGCCAGTGACTCGGTGTCGACCGGCAGCTCGCGGCGGGCAAGCCGTCGTACGGCGCCCCCATGCAGCGGTTCGGATACCGGCCGGCGCCGGTTCAACAGTACTTTCTCGGTGTCCATTATCACTCACTGGGGCAACGTCCGGTGGCGGACGCGGTTTCTCATTCTTTCCAATGGACATCCTCGGCGCAAAGCGCAACCTTGCCGCGATTTTGCCCAAATGTGGCAGTACCCGGCTTCATCGGCGGATCGGGGGCTGACCGCCGGCCAGAGAAGAAGCTGGAAAAGCTGGAGGTGGATAACCATGCGTCGCGTCGTCGTCGCGTTACTTCTCTCATTCATCATTGGCATCGGTGTGGCGATGGCGGCGGATTCGCCCGCCCCGCGCGGCCTGTGGCTGGTCACCGATTACCCGGCCCAAACGGTCCGCGCCGGCGAGACCGCCAGCATCCGCATGAAGCTGCAGAACTCGGGCCTCGCCCCGGAGCGCGTCGCGCTGTCGGTGCAGGGCGTCCCGCAAGGGTGGAAGGCCCAGCTCCTGGGCGGCGGCCAGCCGGTTGAAGCGGCCATGCCGTTTACCAACGATATGGTGAGTTTGGAGCTCCGACTCGACATCCCGCGCGAGCAGACGTCGGGTTCGTTCAATCTTGCGGTGGTGGCGCGCGGCGCCAGCATCAATGCGACACTACCGCTGCAGGTTACGCTGGGCCAGGAGCTACCCGCGAAGCTCTCGCTGAAGCCGAAGCTGCCGTCGCTCAAGGGCACCGTCAAAGCGAGCTTCGATTATGAATTCTCGGTCAAGAACGACAGCGGCAAGCCGCTGCTGGTGAACCTCGGCGCGCAAACGCCCGCCAACTTCCAGCATTCGTTCACCGAGAACTACGGCTCGCAGGAGATCAACTCGATTCCGGTCGACGCCGGTCAGAGCAAGGACCTCAAGCTGAAGGTCCAGCTTCCGCCGGATGCCGGCGCGGGCGACTACAACCTGCTGTTGACCGCCTCGGCGGAAGGCACCTCGGCCGAGGTGCCGCTGCAGCTCCAGGCCACCGGCCAGTCGAAGCTCCGGCTGACCGGCAAGGATGACCGGCTCAGCGGCTCAGCGGACGCAGGCAAGTCCAGTCAGATCACGCTCTACGTCGTCAACGACGGCACCGCGCCTGCCGAAAACGTCAACCTGTCGGCGAGCCCGCCCAACGACTGGAAGGTCGATTTCGACACCAAGCAGATCGCCGAAATCGCCCCCAACCAGCGCCAGGAGGTCACCGCGACCATCACACCGTCGGCAAAGGCGATCGCCGGCGACTACATGACAACCTTTCGCGCCAACGGCACGGGCGATTCGACATCGGCCGACTTCCGCGTCGCGGTCACCACGTCGACGATGTGGGGCGCGTTCGGCATCGCCATCATCGCCATCGCGCTCCTGGTGCTGGTCGGTGCCGTCGCGCGGTTCGGCCGGCGATGACCACCGTCGTCGAGGCGCGCGGACTGACCAAGGTCTACGGCACGACCCGCGCCGTAGACGGTGTCGATTTCACGCTCCAGTCTAGCGAGATCGTCGGCCTGCTCGGGCCCAACGGCGCAGGGAAGACGACGACGATACTGATGCTGCTCGGGCTGACGGAGCCGAGCGCGGGCACGATCTCGGTGCTCGGCCACGACCCGCTGCACGACCCGCTCGAGGTGAAGCGCCGCGTCGGCTATCTGCCCGATGCCGTCGGCTTCTACGACCACATGAGCGCGCGCGAAAACCTGCTGTACACCGCGCGACTGGCCGGCCTCACGCGGCGGGAAGCGGGCGACCGCATCGCCACGGCGCTGTCACGGGTGCGGCTCACCGACGTCGCCGACCGGCCGGTCGGCAGCTATTCGCGCGGCATGCGTCAGCGCCTCGGCCTGGCCGAGGTCATCATGAAGTCCGCGGACGTCGCCATTCTGGACGAACCGACATCGGGCCTCGACCCGCAGTCGACGTACGAGCTCTTGGACATGATCCGCGAGTTGAGGCAGGACAAGGTTTCCGTGCTGCTGTCTTCACACCTGCTCGATCGCGTCCAGAGCGTGTGCGACCGCGTGCTCCTGTTCCAGCAGGGCAAGATCGCGCTTCAGGGTACCGTGCCCGAGCTCGCCCGCCAGGTGCTCGGCGGCGGCTACGCAATCCAGGTCGAAACCCAGCGCACCGACGTCTACGCGGCGCTCGACGGCATCCCCGGGATCCGAGAGATACACCCGGAGGGCGGCGGGCGCTTCCGCGTCATCGCCGAATCCGATCTGCGCTCCGTAATCGCTACCCGTCTGGTCGGCAGCGGCGCCGACCTTCTGCGCCTCAACGTCGTGGAACCCAGTCTCGATGACATCTATGCACGCCACTTCGCCAGCCGCGCCGCGGCGTAAGGGCTCGCCGTGGACGGGCCTCGGCACCGTCTTCGTCAAGGAGCTCGCCGATCATCTCAGCAGTGCGCGCATGCGCATCCTCGAGATTCTCGTGCTGCTCACGGGCATCGGCGCGGTCTACACCGCGATCCAGGACATCCGCACGGTGAGCGGCGACGCTCCGTACCTGTTTCTGCTGCTGTTCACCCACGCGCGCGACCCGATGCCGTCGTTCATCGCGCTGCTCGGGTTCCTGATCCCGGTGATCGCCATCGGGCTCGGCTTCGACAGCATCAACACCGAGTTCACCCGGCGGACGATGAGTCGCCTCCTGGCGCAACCGATCTACCGCGACGCGTTGCTGCTGGGGAAATTTCTCGCCGGGCTGGCGACGATGACCATCGGTCTCGTCGCACTGTGGCTGCTAATCCTCGGCCTCGGGCTGCTGCTGCTCGGCATCCCGCCCTCGGGCGAAGAGGTCGCACGCGGACTGATGTTCCTAGTCGTCGCCATCGCTTATGCCGGAACGTGGCTGGCCGTGGCACTTCTGTTCTCGGTGATCTTCCGCTCGCCCGCGACATCCGCGCTGTGCGCGCTCGGCGTGTGGCTGCTGTTCAGCGTGTTGTGGCAGATCATCGCGCCGTTTATCGCCCAGGCGATCGCGCCGCAGGATCCCGTCGCGGCGCTGTTCGGCGTCCCGAGTGTCGCCCAGATGCAGTGGGAGCAGTCGTTGTCGCGGCTGTCCCCCAACACGCTGTTCGCCGAGGCAACGCTTGCCATCATGCACCCGGCGACGCGCGCTCTCGGCCCGGTGTTCCAGAGCCAGCTCCGCGGCGCCGTCATCGGAGCTCCGCTGCCGCTGGACCAGAGTCTGCTGCTTGTCTGGCCGCAGATCACCGGTCTGATCGCCACCGCGATCATTCTGTTCGCGGCAGCCTACGTGCTGTTCCAGCGCCAGGAAATCCGGGCCTGAGGGCCGATTTCTCTCGCTTAGTGCCACGGGAATGACATCGCCGCTGCGATAGGCTCGATAGCGGCCGTTCGAAGCGTGGCCGGTGCGCAGGGAATCGCCGCCTGATCCGTGTAGCCCCCTAGGAGCACTGCGGGCCTGCCGCGGAACTCCGGACCATTGCCTAGTTCAGAGAGATCGAGATGTCCGTTCAGTTCCCAGCACGGTCGCGTCGGCCTCTGGTCATCGCTACCGCTGCGGTCGTTGTGACTGCTGCGGTCGGCCTTGCCTTGCTGCATCGCCCCGTCACCGCCGCGACGCCTCAGCGCGCGCCCGCGTCGGCGGTTGTGCCGGTGACCGCCGGGACGGCGGAAGCACGGGATGTGCCGATTTATCTGACGGCGCTCGGCTCAGCCCAAGGCTTGAACACCGTCACCGTGCGACCGCGGATCGACGGACAGCTCACCGAGGTGCTGTTCACCGAAGGGCAGATGGTCAAACAGGGCGATGTCCTCGCGCGTATCGACTCGCGCCAGTACGAGGCTCAGCTTTCACAGGCTCGCGCCGCGAAGGCCAAGGACGAGGCGCAGCTCGCCAACGCCAAGCGTGACCTCGACCGGAGCACCAATCTCGCCTCCAAGGGCTACGAAACGCGGCAGATGATGGATACCCAGAAGGCAACGGTCGAGCAACTCACCGCCGCCGTCGAAGGCGATCAGGCGATGATCGACAACGCCACCGTCCAGCTCAGCTACACGACGATCATCTCGCCGATCAACGGACGCACGGGCATCCGCCAGATCGACGCCGGCAACATCGTTCACGCCAGCGACGCGAACGGACTTGTGGTGATTGCGCAGATCCAGCCGATCTCGGTCCTCTTCACTCTTCCCCAGGACGTACTCGATCAAGTTACCGATGCGATGGGCAAGGGACCCGTCAAGGTCGAGGCGTTCAAGCGTGACGATGTGACGCCTGTGGGCGAAGGCATGCTCGCGCTGGTCGACAATCAGATCGATCCCTCCGCCGGAACGATCCGGCTCAAGGCAACGTTCCCGAATCCGGACAGCGCGCTCTGGCCTGGCCAGTTCGTTAACGTCCACCTGCTCGTCGATGAGCGGCACAATGCAGTCACCGTGTCGGCGCAGGTGATCCAGCGCGGCCCGAATGGGACGTTTGCCTACGTCATCAAGCCGGATGACACCGTGGAGATGCGTGGAATCAAAGTCGGGCCGGTGCGCGACGGCATAGCCGTCATCGAAGAAGGCCTCGCCGTCGGCGAACGCGTCGTGGTCGACGGGCAATACAAGATCCAGCCCGGTTCCCGGGTGGATGCCCGCGAGGTGCCCGAGCCCGTCGCGCGCCGTAGCTGAATTCGTCCCCGGCGACTCTCACAGCACGGCGTCACATGAGCATTTCGACACCATTCATTCAGCGCCCGATCGCGACCTCGCTTCTGATGGCCGCCATCATCCTGGTCGGCGTCGCAGCGTATCCGCTGCTGCCGATCGCGCCGCTGCCCCAGGTCGACTTCCCAACCATTTCCGTCTCGGCGAAGCTCCCCGGCGCCAGTCCGGAGACCATGGCGGTATCAGTCGCGACACCGCTCGAGCGGCAGTTCGGCCAGATTTCCGGCATCACCCAGATGACGTCGAGCAATGCGCTCGGCACGACGCAGATTACGCTGCAGTTCGACCTCAACCGCGACATCGACGCCGCCGCCCAAGACGTCCAGGCCGCGATCACCGCCGCGAGCCGCCAATTGCCGCGGACGATGACGAGCCCGCCCACCTACCGGAAGGTCAATCCGGCGGACTCGCCGATCATGATTATCGCGCTGAACTCCGACGCCCTGCCGATCACCACGGTCGACACCTACGCCGATACGATCCTCGCCCAGCAGATGTCGCAACTGCCGGGTGTCGCCAAGGTGGATATCCTGGGTGAGCAGCGCCCGGCGATCCGCGTCCAGGTGGATCCGGCCAAGCTCGCTTCGATCGGGCTCAGCCTCGAGGACGTCCGTGTCGGGCTGAACCAGGCGACCACCAACGCGCCGAAGGGCAGCTTCGACGGGCCGACTCAGAGCTTCACCATTTACAACAACGATCAGCTCCTGAAGGCGGACGAGTACAACAACGTCATTATCGCCTACCGCAACGGCTCACCCATCCGGGTGCGTGACATTGGCACGGCGATCGACGGACCCGAGGACGTCCGGCTCGCTAGCTGGCAGAACGGCCGCCGCGGCATTCAGCTGATGGTGTTCAAGCAGCCCGGCGCCAACGTGATCGAGACGGCGCAGGAGGTCCGCAACGCTCTCCCCTCGCTCCGGTCGGCGGTCCCGCCGAGCGTCGACATCAAGGTGATTACGGATCGTACCCAGACCATCCGCGCATCGGTCAACGACGTACAGTTCACGATGCTGCTGACCGTTGCCCTGGTGGTGATGGTGATCTTCCTGTTCCTGCGCAATGTGTGGGCGACGGTGATCCCGAGCGTCACCCTGCCGATCACCATCGTCGGCACGTTCGCCGCGATGTACGCGCTCGGCTACAGCCTCGACAACTTGTCGCTGATGGCGCTGACCATCGCCGTCGGATTCGTGGTCGACGACGCGATCGTCATGCTCGAGAACATCTACCGTCACGTCGAGAACGGCATGGATGCGCGCGAGGCGGCGCTCCGCGGCGCCGGCGAGATCGGTTTCACCATCGTGTCGATCAGCATGTCGCTCATCGCGGTGCTGATCCCGCTGCTGTTGATGGGCGGCATCGTCGGACGGCTGTTCCGCGAATTCGCAGTGACGGTCGCCATCACCATCATCATCTCCGCCGCAGTCTCGCTCTCGCTGACGCCGATGATGTGCTCCCGCTTCCTCAGGCATCATGAGCACCCCAAGCACAACCGGCTTTATATGCTGGCAGAGCACTTCTTCGAGAAGCTACTCGCGGGCTACGACCGGACGCTGAAGATCGTGCTGCGGCATCAGCCGCTCACGCTTGTCGTGCTGCTCTGCACCATCGCCACCAGCGCTTACCTTTACATGGTGATTCCGAAGGGCTTCTTCCCGCAGCAGGACAACGGCTTCATCACCGGATTCTCCGAGGCGGCGCAGGACATTTCGTTCACGGCGATGGCGGAGCACCAGCAGGCGCTCGCGAAGGTGGTGGCACGCGATCCGGCAGTCGCCAGCTACGCCTACTCCGCGGGCGCCACGGGCGGCGCCCAGACCGTCAACACCGGCCGCTTCTGGATCACGCTCAAGCCGCGCGATCAGCGCGACGTCACCGCCGACCAGGTGATCAACCGTCTGCGGCCCCAGCTCGACAAGGTCGAGGGCATCCGCCTGTTTCTGCAGGCGAACCAGGACATCAATGTCGGCGGCCGCATCGGCCGCACGCAGTACCAGTACACGCTGCAGGACGCCAATCTCCCTGAGCTCAACGAGTGGGCGCCGAAGATCACCGAAAAAATGCGCACGCTGTCCCAGCTCCAGGACGTGACGAGCGACCAACAGACCAAGGCGACGACGGTCACGATGACCATCGATCGCGACACCGCGGCCCGGTTCGGCATCCAGCCGCAGCTCATCGACGACACGCTCTACGACGCGTTCGGCCAGCGCCAGGTCGCGCAGTATTTCACTCAGGTCGACCAGTACAACGTCGTGCTCGAGGTCAACCCGACGCTCCAGCAGGACCCGGCCGCGCTCGACAAGATCTACATCAAGTCGCCGACGACCGGGAAACAGGTGCCGCTGTCGGCGTTCGTGCACCTCGACACCAATAAGACGACCTACCTGTCGATCAGCCACCAAGGGCAGTTCCCGGCGGTGACGGTGAGCTTCAATCTCGCTCCGGGCGTGTCGCTCGGCACCGCCATCGATGCCATCAACAAGGCCGAAGGCGAGATGCGCACGCCGGCCTCGCTGGTCGGCACGTTCCAGGGCACGGCGCAGGCATTCCAGTCGTCGCTCGCCTCGCAGCCCTATCTGATTCTGGCGGCGATCATCGCCGTCTACATCATCCTCGGCGTGCTGTACGAGAGCTACATCCACCCGATCACCATCCTGTCGACGCTGCCGTCGGCGGGTCTGGGCGCGCTGCTGATCCTGATGGCGGGCGGCTACGATCTCAGCGTCATCGCGTTGATCGGCATCCTGCTCCTGATCGGCATCGTCAAGAAGAACGCCATCATGATGATCGACTTCGCCCTCGACGCCGAGCGGCGTCAGGGCCTGAGCCCCGAGCAGTCGATCTATCAGGCGTGCCTGCTCCGCTTCCGGCCTATCATGATGACCACGATGGCGGCACTTTTGGGCGGCCTGCCGCTAATGCTGAGCACCGGCACCGGGTCGGAGCTTCGCCGCCCGCTGGGCTTTGCGGTCGTCGGCGGCCTGCTCGTGAGCCAGGTCCTTACCCTCTACACCACACCCGTCGTGTACCTCTACATGGACCGGCTCGTTCACCTGCTCGCCCGCCGTCGCGGCGCGCAGCACGTGGCTCATGCGTCATCGGCCCAGCGACTGCTGGGTGCAGGACATCCCGCCGAATAAGCGATAAACAAAACGGCCCGCGCTGGGCGCGGGCCGTTTGACCGTCGGTTCGCCGGGCGTCTAGTCGAGCCCGCGCGCGAGCCGCGCCTTTTCGCGGACCTCGGGGGAGATCTTCGTCGCCTCCTCGATGGTCTTCTGCAACTCCTCACCCGACATCGGGTCGAACTCCGCCTTGGTCTTCTCGACTTCGGCGAGGAACACGGGATCCTTGGTCATCGCGGTGAAGGCGTCGCGCAGCGCCTTGACGCGCTCTGCCGGCACGCCCGGCGAGGTGAAGATCGAGCGGCCGATCACTGCACCGCTCGCATAGAGCCCGAGGATCTGCTTCTGCTCATCGGTCTTGCCGAGTTCCACCATGTTGGGGACGTCCGGCAGCTCCTTGTGCCGGTATGGCGTATACTGGACGATGATGCTGATCTGCTTGCTCTGCAGCCAGTCCTGCTTCGACGTCTTGACGGTGTTCCACGAGGTGGTCGCGCCGTCGACCTCGCCCTTCTCCATCGCCAGCATGCCCTCGGTCGAGCCCGGATAGCCGGTGATGACCTTGAACTTGGTGCCGAGGACGTTGTTGAAGACCTTGGGCATGAACTCGGCCGGCGAGCCCGGGCCGGTACCGGCGACGGGCGTCTCGATCTTCAGCGCATCCTCGAACGTCTTGATCTTCGACGTGTGCCAGATGAGCATCAGATCGACGTTCGATGTGGCGCGGCCGATCCAGTTGAACCCGGTCGCCTTGTACTGGACGCCCGGCGTGCCGAAGGCGTCCTCGAGCGCCACCGTCTGGGTGACGATGCCGAGCGCGGTGCCGTCCTTCGGCGCCACGTTGTAGACGAAGTTCGCGGCGCGCAGGCTGCCCGCACCCGGCATGTTCGACGGCACAACCGTCGGCTGACCGGGGATATGGCGGCCGAGATGGCGCGCGACAAGGCGGCCGAAGAAGTCGTAGCCGCCGCCCGGCCCGTAGCCGATATAGAGGTTGACGGTCTTACCCTTGTAGAACTGTTCGACCGACTGCGCCTGCGCGGGTGGAACCGCGAAAGCGGCGCCCGCGGCCGCGATCAGCGCGGCTCCGATCAGGCGGGTTGAAACGAGGGGCATCGGGACCTCCTGGATAGGAACGAAATAGGGACGGAAAGAGGCGCGCAATCTAGCCAGCGCGCGCGCCCCGGTCCAGCGCCTCGGAACCCCGGAAATCCGCCGTTTCCGATGGTCAGACCAGGACGTTGTCCTCGGGTTCGGTGTGCTTCGAGTGATCGGCGGCGATCATCATGTAGACCGCCGGCACCACGAACAGCGTGAAAAGGGTGCCGACCGAAAGCCCGGAGGCGATGACGAGGCCCATGCTGAACCGCGACACGGCGCCGGCACCGCTCGCGAAGATCAGCGGCATGACGCCGACGACCATCGCCGCAGTGGTCATCAGAATGGGCCGCAAGCGGATGGCCGCGGCCTGCTCGATCGCGTCGCGCTTCGACAGACCCGCGTCGCGCTGCAGGTTGTTGGCGAACTCAACCATCAGAATGCCATGCTTGCTGATGAGGCCCATCAGCGTCACCAAGCCGACCTCGGTGTAGATGTTGATGGTGGCCCCGATGACGCCCGTTTGGCCGACCATGCCCAGCACGAAGATGAAGAGCAGCGCGCCTGCGATCGACATGGGCACCGAAACCAGGATGATGACTGGGTCGCGGAAGCTCTCGAACTGCGCCGACAACGCGAGGAAGATGATGATGAGGGCGAATACGAAGGTGACGACGAACCCGCTCGACTCCTGCACGAATTGCCGCGCCTGCCCGCCGTAATCGACCGAATAGCCGGCCGGCAGGGTATCGCGCGCAAGTCCGTTGAGATAATCGAGAGCGGTGCCGAGCGTAACACCCGGCACCGCCACGCCCTGGATGGTCGCGCTGTTGAGCTGCTGGAAGTGATTCAGCGACTGCGGGATCGCCTTGGTCTTGAGCGACACCACCGTCGAGATCGGCACCGACTGGCCGGTCGACGTACGGATGTAGTAGTTGCGCAGCTGATCGGCATTGAGCCGCGACTCGCGCTCTACCTGCGGAATCACCTGATAAGAGCGACCCGCAAAATTGAAGTAATTCACATAGCCGCCGCCCAGCATTGAACCGAGCGCCGTGCCGATGTCCTGCATGTTCAGGCCGAGCATTGCCGCCTTCTCGCGGTCGATGACGACCTCGGTCTGCGGCGTATCGAGGTGGAGATCGCTGTTCAGGAACAGGAACTGGCCCGATTTGGTTGCCGTCTGCAGGAACTCCTGCACGACCTCGTTGAGCCTATCGAAGGATTCCGTCGACTGGATGACAAACTGCAGCGGCAGGCCCGTCGAACCCGGCAGCGGCGGCAATTGGAAGGTCACCGACTGAGCACCGGCAATGGCGCCGATCTCCTGCTGCACCATCGGCTGAAGCTGGTTGCTTGTCAGCGTGCGCTGGTCCCACGGTTTAAGCACCATGCCGGCGACGACCCGTGCCGGCGTATCGAGCTGGAACACCAGCTTGGTCTCGGGATGGGCGCTGAGAATCTTGTAGAGCTGGTCGTCGTAGAGCTGCTTCTGCTGAAGGGTGGCATTGCTCTGGGGCGTCAGGAAGGCGATGACCACGCCCTGGTCCTCCTGCGGCGCAAGCTCGGTTTTCGAGCCGACAAACAGGAAGTATGCCGAACACAGCACGATCGCGGCGAACACGCCCGTCACCGCGAGCGTATCGAGGCTCGAGTGGAGCATGCGACTGTAGCGTTTGCGCAGCCGATCGAACGTGCGATCGATGAACTGCACGGTCCGCTGCTCCCAGCCCGCATGCTCCTCGGTGTGCGGCTTGAGAAGCCGTGACGACATCATCGGCGACAATGTCAGCGCGATAATGCCCGAGATCGTCACCGCGCCCACGAGCGAGAAGGCGAACTCGCTGAACAGCGCGCCGGTCAAACCGCCCTGGAAACCGATCGGGATGTAGACCGCCACCAGCACGACGGTCATCGCGATGATCGGCCCGGCGAGCTCCCGCGCGGCGCGGGTTGCCGCCGGGATCGGTCTCATTCCCTCCTCGAGATGTCGATTGACATTCTCGACGACGATGATCGCGTCGTCGACGACAAGGCCGATAGCAAGCACCAGCGCAAGCAGCGTCAGCAGGTTGATCGAGTAGCCGAGGATCAGCATCGCCGTGAACGTGCCGATGAGCGACAGCGGAATGGTCACGACGGGAATCAGCACGGACCGCGGCGAACCGATGAAGATGAACACCACCACCGTGACGATCAGCACCGCTTCGATCAGCGTCAGCACCACCTCGTGGATGGCGCTGTTCACGAACTCAGTGGAGTCGTAGACGATGGTGCCCTGGATTCCCTGCGGAAGCTGCTGCTGGAGCGGCTCGAATGCGGTGCGGACACGCTTGACCACCTCGAGCAGGTTGGCGTTCGGCGCCACCTGGATGCCGATGTAGACCGCCTTCTGGCCGTCAAAGGACACCTGCGATTCGTAGTCCTGGGCGCCGAGCGTCACGTTGGCGATGTCCTTTAAGCGGACGATCGCGCCGTTCTTCTGCTTCACCACCATATCGCGGAAGCCGTCGAGCGATGTCAGGCCCGTGGTCGCCGTCAGGCTCATCTGCACCATCTGGCCCTTGGCGTTGCCGATTGCCGAGGTGAAGTTGTTGGCGGCCAGTGCGCTACGGACGTCGCCACCGGTGAGGCCGTAGGCCGCCATCTTCTCGGGATCGAGCCAGGCGCGAAGCGCGAACTGCTTCTGGCCGATCAGCTCGGCGGTCTGCACCCCCTCGACCGCCTGCAGCTTCGGCTGGATGACACGGAGCAGATAGTCGGTGATGTTATTTGACGGCAGCACATCGCTCTTGAAGCCGATGTACATCGCATCGATGGTCTGGCCGATCTGCACCGTCAACGTCGGCCGCTGCGATTCCGCGGGAAGCTGGTTCAGGACGGCGTTGACCTTGGTGCTGATCTCGGTCAGCGCCGAGTCCGCGCTGTAGTTGAGGCGGAGATTGGCGGTGATCGTGCTCGTGCCCTGGATGGAGCTCGACGTCAGGTAGTCGATGCCGTTGGCCTGCGCCACCGAGTTCTCGAGCGGCGTCGTGATGAACCCGGCCACGACGTCGGGCGACGCCCCCGGATAAAGCGTGGTGATGGTGACGACCGCATTTGTGGTGCGCGGATACTGCAGCACCGGCAGGGTGAAGACCGAGCGCAGACCGAGCACGAGAATCAGCAGGCTAACGACGGTCGCCAGCACCGGCCGGCGGATGAAGAGGTCGGTGAACTTCATCGGCGCGCCTTACTCGTTTGGCGGAGTCGGGTTCGCATCGTTCGACGGCTGGACGGAGTTGTTCACGACCACCGGGATGCCATTGCGGAGCTTGTTGAGACCGTTCGTGACGATCTCCTGGCCATCGTCGATGCCCGTGAGGATCGCCACCTGGTCGCCGCGCGTCTCGCCGAGCGTGACGAACTTCTGGGTCGCGACGAGCTTCGGCTTGCCGGACTGGTCGTTGCCCTGGTTGTCGACAACGTACACCAGGTTGCCGTACGGGTTATAGCTGATCGCCGTCTGCGGCACCGTGACATAGGGCTGGGGCTCTCCAAACCGCAGCGTCACGTTGGCGTACATCCCGGGGAGCAACTTGTGCTCGGGATTGCTAAGCGTCGCGCGCACCTGCACGTTGCGGGTGTCGGGATCGACCTTGGGATTGATCGCGAGCACCGAGCCCGTGAACGTGATGCCCGGGTAAGTGTCGGTTTCGACCGTTACCGGCAGGCCCGTCTTCAGCACGTCGAGCGCCTGCTGCGGCATATAGAAGTCGAAAAAGATCGGATCGAGTGACTGCAGGGTGACGACCGCCGTCCCCGCGCTGAGGTACTGGCCGATGTCGACCAGACGGATTCCGAGTTGCCCCGCGAACGGCGCGCGGATCGACTTGTAGTTGACCAGCGCCTCCTGCTGCGCGACCTGCGCTTCGGCGCTTTTCAGATTCTGCTCATCGGCATCAACCTGCTGCTTGCTGACCGCCTGCGCCTTGAACTGCGCCAAATTGCGGTCGCGGGTGATCCGCGCCAATGCCGCGGACGCCTTCAATGCGTTGAGCTTGGCGATGTCATCGGCGGCCATCAGCTCGACCAGGAGCGCGCCCTCCTGGACCTCGGCGCCGGATTCGAAATGCACCGCGGAGACAATGCCGGCAACCTGGGCGCTGAGATCGGCGCCTCGCACGGCGCGCAAGCTCCCCACCGCGCGCATCTGCTGCTGCCACTCGGATATCTCGGCCTTCATCGTCGAGACGGTCTGCGGCGGCGCGCCCATCGACGCCATGAACTTCTTGATCATGTAGCCGCGGACGGCGGAGTAGCCGAACACGCCGCCAAGCACCACCGCCACCAGCACGAGCATGATGATCATGCGAAGGTTGAGGAAGCGGCGGCGCGGACGGCGGTCGTAATCCTGCCTGTAGTCGTGCATCGTCATGAGAGGACCTACCGTGTGGACGGGCTGGAGGGCTGGCCGGAAGCGAGGTCGCTCCGGTTCCACCAGCCGCCGCCCAGCGCCTGGAACAACGCAACCGTATCGGCGTAGCGCGACGCCTGCGCCTGAACTCGGCTGATACGGGATTGCTGATACGTGCGTTCCGCGTTCAGCAGCGTGAGATAGTTGATGGCTCCGGCATTGAACTGGTCGCGGGCGAGCGCGAGGCTGTCGGCCGCCGAACGTTCGGCCTCGGCCTGAGCGGCGAGCGCATCGGCGTCGTTCTGCAGCGCATGCAGCGCATCGGCGACATCCTGGAACGAGGTTAGCACCGTGCTGCGGTACTGCGCCGCGGCCTGATCGAAGGCCGCCACCGCCGCTTTCTTCTCATGATCGAGGCGACCGCCGTCGAAGATCGACTGCGCCAGTCCCGCGCCGGCGCTCCAGATCAGAGACTGCGACTTGAACAGATCGCTGAACTGGGTCGCGGCGGTGCCGACGCTGCCCGTGAGCGTGATCTGGGGAAGCTGATTGGCGGTAGCGACGCCGATCTCGGCGCTTGCCGCGTGCAGCAGCGCCTCGCGGGCGCGCACATCGGGCCGCTGCTCGACCAGCTTCGACGGCAGCGTAAGCGGCAGTTCCTCGGGCAGCGCCAGATCGCCGAAGCGGAAGGTCTGCTCGATGTTCTGGCTCGGGAACCGGCCCGCGAGCGAGGTGAGCTGGTTGCGGGTCTGGGCGAGCTGCTTGGAAAGGCCGGGCAGCGTGGCGCGAGTCTGCGACACCGCAGCCTCCTGGGCCAGCACATCCGAGCGCGACACCGCGCCGAGCTCGAACTGCCGCCGCACGACGTCGAGCTGATCGGTCTGCGCGCCGATGATGTCTTCGGTGGCGGCGATCTGCTCGCGCAGCGATGCCTCCTGGATCGCCAGTCCGACGACGTTCGACGACAGCGTCAGGTACGTGGCCTCCAGCTGATATTCCTGGAACTCGGCCTGCGCCGCGCGTGCCTCGATCAGCCGACGCTCGCCGCCGAAGATGTCGAGCCCGTACGAGACGTCGATCGACGCGCGATAGAGATTGAAGGTCGTGGTGCCGGTGCGGCCCTGGAGGGCTCCCGCCGAGCGCTGGCGCTGGGCGGACAGACTACCGTCGACCTCCGGGTACAGGCCGCCCTGCTCGGCATAGTAGGTCTCGCGCGCCTGACGCAGCGCGGCCTCGGCGGCCTGCACGTCGGGGTTGACCTTGAGCGCGTCGGAGACGAGCCGGTTGAGGGGCTCGGAGCGGAACAGCGTCCACCATTCGTACGGCAGGTCGCGGCCGGAGACGAATGTCTGCGCGGCGCCCGCCGGGCCGGGCGCCGACGCGGTCTTGTCGGGCAGCTTCGCGGGCGTGTAAGCATCGACGTCCGGCGCCTTCGGGCGCAGGAAGTCCGGCCCGACGGTGCAGGCCGACAGGGCAATGGCGAACACGGGCGCGAGCGCGCGCAGCGTCCGTCGCGTCGGGGTCGCAGCGCTCGCGTCGCTCCGACCACTGCCGTTCATATGTGCCACGTCCGTCCTCGCCCGCGCAGTGAAATGCACCAACCGCCAGATGAAACGGACTGGCGTACGTCTGAGAAATCGTCCGGTGAAAGCCTCTCCGCTGCGATGATCGCGAGGTACATGCGATTTGTCGGGGAGACGGCCGCAGGGCGCTTCCGTCACCCTGGCTAGTGGTGTATATCATATACATCGCTTACGAACAAGGCGAGGCTTGTCAGCACGGAGGAGTCATGGCGCCGTCCAGCAACGAGTGCGACCGCAATCTCGGCTTCCTGATTTGTGACGTGGCACGACTCGTGCGTCGCAGCTTCAACAGCCGTGCCAAAAGCACCGGGCTGACCCAGGCGCAGTGGCAGGCGATGTTCGTGATTTCCCGCAATCCGGGAATTGGTCAGGCGAGCTTGGCCGAGGAACTCGAAATTCATCCGATTACGCTCACCCAGCAGATCGATCGCATGGAGTCCTCAGGCTGGGTCGAGCGACGCCGCAATCCGAAGGATCGCCGCGCGACCTGCCTCTTCATCACCGCGAAGGGACGCACCGTCCTCGATCGTCTGCGCGAGGTCGGCTGCTCGGTCCTCAGCCTCGGCTTCGCCGACATCGATCCCAAGCTGCGCGAGACCATCGTCGAGGCGTTGAGCCGGATCCGCACGCGTCTGGTTTCCGACGAAGCAGCCAAAACGCCGGGTGCAGCCAAGCGTTCCGGCGCGGCTTCACAGCGCACCTCCGCCCGCGGCAAACACTCAGGCCAGACCAAGCGGCGCGTGGCCTGAAGTGGAGGATTCGGCGTCCCCCGAGCCCCACGCGCACGTCCAGGCCTCCTCGCACACCCACCCCCAGGCGTCGCTCGGCGCCATCTTCATCCTGTTCTTCCAGATCGGTGCCATGAGCTTCGGCGGCGGCCTGATGGCGTGGGCCTACCGCGAAGTCGTCGAGAAACGCCATTGGCTCAGGCCGGGAGAGGCGATGAGCGGCATCGCGCTGGCCCAGGTGCTGCCGGGCATCAACATCACCAACTTCGCGGTCTATGTCGGCGAGCGCATGCGCGGCTTCGTCGGCTCGGCGACCGCCGTCGTCGGCCTTCTTACCGTGCCGTTCTTCGCCGTCATCGGCCTCGCCGCGGTCTACGAGCAGCTCGCCGCCATTTCGTGGGTCCATCACTTCATGGACGGCGTCGCGGTGAGCGCCGTCGGGCTCGTGCTGTCGGTGAGCCTCAAGTCGGCGAAGGCGACCATCCGCGGCATCGGGCCGATCGCCGTTCTCGTCGCGACAGTCGTCGCCGTCGGCATCCTGCGGTGGCCCTTGGTGGAGACCGCGCTGGTGCTCGCGCCGGTCAGCATCGCCATCGCCTGGTTCCGTCCCCGGAGGACCTGATGCGCGCCGACCTTCTGTGGACGCTGTTCATCATCTTCGTGCCGATGTCGCTACTGGCGGTCGGCGGCGGCGCCAGTATCCTCGCCCCCATTCATCACCAGATGGTCGAGGTCCACGGCTGGCTGACCCAGCGCGAGTTCATCGACGTGTTCGCGATCTCGCGCGCCGCCCCCGGCCCCGGATCGATCATGGTGACGCTGATCGGCTGGAAGATCGCCGGCTGGCCCGGCGCGATCTCCGCCTCGCTCGGCATCTTCGCGCCGTCGTCGCTGCTCTGCTACGGCGTCGCCAAGGCGTGGAACCGCGCTCGCGGCTCGCGCATCCACACCGCCCTCGAACAGGGCCTGGTGCCCCTCGCCGCCGGCCTGATGATCGCCGGCGCCATCGCCATCATCCGCGCGTCCGACACCGGCCCCCTCGGATGGGCGGTCGCCGCCACGTCGACCTCGGTGATGATGTGGCGGAGCGTCCATCCGCTGATCGTGTTGACCGCGGGCGGCGTGCTCTACACCGCCATCGCGCTCGCGCTTGGCCTGAGCTGAGTCATGTGCTGCGGCGCGCCATTGCCGCCTTGAGCGCTTCGAGCGCGACGAGCAGACCGAGGCCGGCGGCGACACAGATCGCCAGATCGTCAAAGTGTAGCGGTCCTAGCCGAAACAGATCGCGCAATGGCGGCCAGGCGATGATGACGCTCAGCAGCAAGCCGGTCGCGATGAGGCTCCCCCACAGCACCAGATTGCGGCGCGCCACGGCGGTAAGCAATGAGGCCGAGAACGACCGGTTGGCAAAGATCAGCCCGACGTTGGCGGCGACCAGAGCGACGAACGCGAGCGACCGCACCTCGTTCTCCGACATGCCCTCGCGCACCGCAAACAGGAAGACCGCGGCCACGACCAAGAGCGCGAGCGCGCCCTGCACGAGGCTCCAGCCGATCAGTGCCGCCGACAGCAGCGGCTCGCGCGGCGATCGCGGCGGTCGGCTCATGACATTCCGTTCTTCGGGCTCGGCCTCGAGCACGATCGAGCACACCGGGTCGATCACCATCTCCAGGAGCGCGATCAGCATCGGCGTCAGCACCAGCGGCAGGCCCGCCGCGAGCGGCAGCAGCGCCATGCCGGCGATCGGGACATGCACGGCGAGGACGTAACCCATCGCCTTCTTCAGATTGTCGTAGATGCGCCTCCCGAGGCGGATAGTGGCGACAATCGAGCCAAAATCATCATCCAGCAGCACGATCGACGACGCCTCGCGCGCGACGTCGGTGCCGCGCCCACCCATGGCGATGCCTATGTCGGCGGCCTTGAGGGACGGCGCGTCGTTGACGCCGTCACCCGTCATCGCCACGACTTCGCCATCGGCCTTCAGCGCCTCGACGATCCGCAGTTTCTGCTCCGGCAGGATGCGCGCGAACACGGTGACGGTGCGGACGCGTGCCGCGAGCTGGGCGTCGTCCAGTCGCGCGAGCTCGTCTCCGGTGACGACGTCGCCGCTCGCTAGGCCGGCCGACGCGGCGATGGCGCGCGCGGTCGCCGGGTGGTCTCCGGTGATCATCATGACGCGGATGCCGGCGCCGCGGCATTCCTCGATCGCGGCCGGCGCCGATGGCCGCAGCGGATCGGCGAAGCCGATCAGTCCGACGAAGGCGAATCGGAAGCCACGGGGGCTCGACGGGAGATCGCCGCCGCCGGAAACAGACCGGGCAACACCCAACACCCGCATTCCCTGGCGCGCCATCGCGTCGACCTGCGCGTGGATGCGCGTCCGTCCCGCGGGATCGAGGGCGCACAGATCGGCAATCGCCTCGGGCGCACCCTTGGCTGCGACCACAAACGCTCCGTCCGCGCCATTCCAGACGTTGGTGACGGCGAGCAGATCGGAGCTGAGGCCATAAGAGCGGAGCAAGTCGCGGCCCGCGTGCGCCTCGTCCACTCCCGCCCGCACGGCGAGATCGTGGCAGGCGCGATCCATCGGATCAAACGGGACCGGTGCGCTGGCGAGGTATGCGGTCTCGACAATGGCGTGGAAGCGATCCGGCGGTGCCGCATCGCCGGCAGCGTCCCAAGACGCGCCGTCGACCTCGAGCCGCACGATCGACATGCGGTTGAGCGTCAGGGTTCCGGTCTTGTCGGTACAGAGGACCGTAGCGGCGCCGAGCACCTCGATCGCGGCGGCCCGGCGCGTCAGCACATTGGCACGTGATATCCGCCAGGCGCCCATTACCATGAACACGGTAAGAACGAGCGGTATCTCCTCGGGCAGCATCGACATGCCGAGTGCGATGCCGCCGAGCAGGGCCTCGATCCAGGAGTCGCGCAGTAGGCCGTAGAGCAACACGAAAACGACGCTGAACGACGCTCCGATTGCGGCGAAGATCCCCACCAGTCGCCGTGTCTGCGATGTCAGTCGTGGCTGCGCCGCCTCGATGCCGCCGAGCGCAGCGCCGATCCGGCCGATTTCGCTGCGAGCCCCTGTCGCCGTGACGATTGCCGTGCCGGAACCGGCCACGATCAGCGTCCCGGAGTAGACGAACGGCAGATCGTCACCGCCCGGCCGCGCGTTCTCCGGTGCGGTCACGCTCGCGACCTTGCGCACTGGCACTGACTCGCCGGTCAGCAGCGATTCGTCCTCGAGCAGATTCCGCGCCTCGACCAGACGAGCGTCGGCCGGCACGCGGTCCCCTTCAGCGAGATGTATGAGGTCGCCCCGCACCACCTCGCGTCCGGCGATGCGGCGCTGGCGCCCATCGCGCGTGACGAGCGCGCGGGGACTCGAGAGATCACGCAGCGCGTCAAGCACGCGCTCGCTGCGGGTCTCCTGCACTGCGGCAATTGAAACCGAGAGGGTGGCGAAGCCGAGGAGCACCAGCGCTTCTTCGATGTCGCCCAGCACCAGGTACAGAGCACCGGCAGCAAGCAACAGACCGAACATCGGCTCGCGCACGACGTCGACAACGATGCGCAGGGCGCTCCGGCGCGGCCCCGAGGGTAACTCGTTGGGCCCCTCGATCTTGAGGCGCATCGCCGCCTCGCTCTCGCTGAGCCCCCGTGAGGTGTCGACGTTTGAAGGCGCCACGGTCATGGTTTCGGCAGTCATTGTGTCCGATCATCCCTTTGCCACCCGGCAAACGCCAGCGGAATAGACTATCCTGTGGGTGATGCTGGACCGTGCCGTGGCACAGACATTGGCGGATCGACGCGCGTCGATCGCGGCGCTCACTCGTGCCCATGAGGCCAGCGCCATCGCTGCGCTGTTACCGGGTGCGAAGGTCACTCCCGAGCAGCGCCGGCACATCTCGCTACGCGCCGAAGCGCTGGTCGCCAGCATCCGCGCGAGCGGCGCGCGCGGTCTCGGCGTCGAGCAATTCCTCCACGAATACAGCCTGTCGACGCCCGAGGGCGTGACGCTGCTCGGGCTCGCCGAGGCGTTCCTCCGCATTCCCGATAGTGCCACCGCCGACGCGCTGATTCGCGACAAGCTCGGCGCCGGCGACTGGGAGTCGCATCGTGGCAAGTCGCCGTCGGCGCTGGTGAACGCGTCGACCGTGGCGCTGACGTTGACGCGCCATCTGCTGGGCGAGACGGCGGGCGACGGCGTCGTCGCCCGGCTGATGGCGGCGGGCGGCGAGCCGCTGCTGCGGCGCGCCGTCGCCGCGGCGATGCGCATCATGGGTGGGCAGTTCGTGCTCGGCCGCACCATCGAGGAGGCGCTCGACAACGCGCGCGACGCGGAATCCCGCGGCTTCTCGCACTCCTACGACATGCTCGGCGAGGGCGCACGGACGGCGGCCGACGCCGAGCGCTATTTCACCGCCTATCGCGACGCCATCGCCGTGATCGGCTCCTCGGGGCAAAAGGGCGACATCCATCGACGTCCCAACATCTCCGTCAAGCTTTCAGCGCTGCACCCACGCTACGAGCCGTCGAAGGCCGCGATGGTGCGCGGCCAGCTCGTCGAACGGCTGCTGGCCCTCGCTGTCGCGGCGCGCGACGCGGGCATCGGGCTCACCGTGGACGCCGAGGAAGCCGACCGGCTGGAACTGTCGCTCGAGATCATCGAAGCCGTCGCGATCGATGCAGCGATCGCCGGATGGGACGGATTCGGACTGGCCGTACAGGCCTATCAGAAGCGCGCCCGTCCAGTGATCGACTGGGCCGAGAGCCTCGGTGCGGCGGCCAATCGCCGGCTGATGGTGCGCCTCGTCAAGGGCGCCTACTGGGATTCCGAGATCAAGCGCGCCCAGGAACGCGGCCTCGATGGCTATCCGGTTTTCACCCGCAAGGCGGCGACCGATGTCTCGTTCCTCGGCTGCGCGCGGGCGCTCCTCGAGTCGCCACACGTGTACCCAGCATTCGCGACACACAACGCGCTGAGCGTGGCCACGGTGCTGGAGTGGATCGGCACCCGCCGCGATCTCGAGTTCCAGCGCCTCCACGGCATGGGCGAGGGGCTCTACGAAAGGCTGATCGCGGACGAGCACATCTCCTGCCGGATCTACGCACCGGTCGGCGTTCATCGCGATCTCCTCGCCTATCTGGTGCGCCGCCTACTGGAAAACGGCGCGAACACCTCGTTCGTGCATCGCGTCAGCGATCCGAACGTCCCGATGTCGCTGTTGATCGCCGATCCGACCGAGGCCGTCGCGCGGGTCCATGGCGCGCCCCATCCGCACATCCCGCTTCCGCGCCACATCTACGGCGCCGAGCGGTCGAACTCGCGCGGCATCGACCTCGCCGACAGTGCGACCGTCGCCAGACTAACGACCGAGATGGCATCCGCGTGGACCAATGCCTACACGGCCGCACCGCTGATCGATGGCCGTGAGGCAGGCGGCGCGAATCGCCCGGTGCTCGATCCGGCGAACCGTCGCCGCGTCGTCGGCGAGGTGATCGAGGCAACCCCGGCGCTGGTGGCAAAGGCCGTCGAGTCGGCGGCCCGCGCAGCCGAGTCGTGGAGCGCTCGGGCCGTGGAGGAGCGGGCGGCCTGCCTCGACCGCATGGCCGATCTTCTCGACGGCGATCGGGTCGCGCTGATGGCGCTCGCCGTGTGCGAGGCTGGCAAGACGATCCCCGATGCCCTCGCCGAGGTTCGCGAGGCGGTCGATTACTGCCGCTACTACGCCGCCGAGGCGCGCCGCCGGCTGGCGCCGCAGCCACTGCCGGGACCGACCGGCGAAGCCAACAAACTCCTGATGGCGGGCCGCGGCGTGTTCGGCTGCATCAGCCCGTGGAACTTCCCGCTCGCGATCTTCCTCGGCCAGATCACCGCCGCCCTGGTCGCGGGGAACGCGGTCGTGGCCAAGCCCGCGCCGCAGACTCCGCTGATCGCCGCCCGCGCCGTGCGCCTCCTCCACAAGGCCGGCGTACCGGCCGACGTACTGCACCTCATGCCCGGAGGCGCCGACGTCGGCGAGTCGCTGGTTGCGCATCCGCAACTGCGCGGCGTGGCCTTCACCGGCTCGACCCGCGCGGCGCATGCCATCGCCGAGGCACTCGCCGACAAGCCGGGACCGATCGTGCCGCTGATCGCCGAGACCGGCGGCATCAACGCGATGATCGTCGACAGCTCGGCGCTGCCCGAGCGGGTAATCGACGACGTCGTGACGTCGGCCTTCCAGAGCGCGGGCCAACGTTGCTCGGCATTGCGCATTCTCTACCTGCAGGACGACACCGCCGATCAGGTGCTCGACATGCTGAAAGGCGCGATGGAAGAGCTGGTGGTCGGCGATCCGGAGCGGATCGAGACCGATGTCGGCCCGGTGATTGACGAGGCGGCGCGGGCGCGGCTGCAGACGTGGCTCGACTCGGGCATCGGAACGATCCTGCACGCCCGCGCCCTTTCGCCGGACTGCACCGCCGGCTGGTTCATGGCGCCACACCTTGTCGCGCTCGACAGCCCTGCGAAGCTGCGCGAGGAAGTGTTCGGCCCGATCCTCCACGTCGTGCGTTGGAATGCCGACCGTCTCGATGAGGTCGTCGACGCGATCAATGCCACGGACTACGGGCTGACCCTCGGCATCCACACCCGCATCGGCGCCACCGTCGAGCGCGTCCGCGCGCGGGCGCGGGTCGGCAACATCTACGTCAACCGCTCGATGATCGGCGCCGTCGTCGGGGTGCAGCCGTTCGGCGGCGAGGGCCTGTCGGGCACAGGCCCGAAAGCGGGCGGGCCCCACTACCTCCCCCGTTTCGCCGTCGAGCGCACGGTGTCGGTCGACACCACGGTCGCCGGCGGCAACGCCAGCCTGCTCGCGATCGAGGATCCCGACTAGCGCGTGTTCAACACGGCTGGCGGCTGCCGTAATTCCCGATACACTCCGCCGGTCACACGCACGAGGACTGAACGATGGTCACCATTTATCACAATCCGCGCTGCACCAAGTCGCGCGAGACGCTGGCCCTGCTCGAGAAAAAAGGCGTCAAGCCGCAGATCGTCGAATATCTGAAAACGCCTCCGGATGCAGCCGAGCTGAAACGGCTGCTCAAGATGCTCGGCAAGTCGCCGCGCGAACTTCTGCGCTCCAAGGAGGCGAAGGAGGCCGGGCTCGACAAGGCGTCGCTCAGCGACGACCAGATCATCGCGGGCATGGTGAAGAACCCGATCGTCATCGAACGCCCGATCGTGGTGAACGGCGCCCGTGCGGCGCTCGGCCGCCCGCCGGAGTCGGTGCTGAAAATCCTGTAAGCGACGCCGCGTCGCGGCCCAGCGCCGCGGCGCATCTCTCTGTTCCGTGACCGCTCGCCCGCCCCGCTATCTCGATGATCTACCGCTCGACGCCCCGTTCGAGTGCGGCAGCTTCACGCTGAGCGAGCAGGAGATCATGGACTTCGCGGAGCAATACGATCCGCAGCCGTTCCATCTCGATCGCGCCGCCGCTGAGGCCTCGGTGTTCGGCGGTCTCGTCGCCTCGTCGGTGCAATCGCTTGCTCTCTCGTGCGGACTGACGGTGCGCGCGATCGCCGGCGTGCAGGTGATGGGCGGCAACGCGTGGGAAGACATCAGGCTGCTTCGTCCCGTCCGGCCTGATCGTCCGTACGCAGTACGCGCCCGCTGGACGTCGGTGCGTCCGTCGGAAAGCAAGCCGGACCGAGGCATCGCCAAGATCGCGATCGAAGTCCGCGATGGCGACGAGCTCGCGATGACCTATGGCATCGTTTACTTCGTCCGCCGCCGACCCGCGGCCTGATTGTTCCATGCAACACGTCGCGTGGCATCGATGTCACGCTCGGCGGCCCGCCGAGCCTCGTTGCTCGGAAATTCGCCGCGATATCTCACACACCGGTTATCGAACGGTAATGAAAATCTCCGGCGCGACCTGACAAACGCCACAACAGGAGACGTCCGATGCAGTTTACGAAACATGATTACACGGGTCTGCTCGCGGCGGCCGCGGCCGTGGTGCTGCTCAGCGGTACCGCCCTCGCCCAGCAGTCCGGCACCAGCGGTCCGAGGGGCACCACCAGCCCGGGCGCGAGCAGCCCGGGCATGAACAGCCCAAGCGGCAGCTCGTCGGGGTCCGGCGCTGAGTGCCCGCCGGGCTACATGCCGAGCACCGGCAGCAGTTCGAGCAGCGCGACCGGCAGCAGCGGCAGCAGCGCCGCGAACTGCGTGCCGTCGGGCTCCAGCGGTTCCTCCGGTACATCGAGCCCCAGCCGTAGCAGCCCGAACGCCACCCCCGGTGGCAGCAGCGGCGGCTCGCCAAGCGGCGGCATGGGCAGGTAGTCGCTCCTCGAGGCGCGGTGGCGACGTCGCCGGCGGGGAAACCCGCCGGCGACGTTCGCCGTAAAGCCAAGCCGTCCCGACCTTTTCGCCTCAACCTTTTCATTACATCCGCCGCTCCCGGGCGACGATAATGGGGCGATGACTGTGGAGCATTCGTAGCCATGGCGCGGCGCGCCGGCAGCGCTGACCTGCCGCTGCACGGCGGCCGCGTGCCGCCGTGGCTGGCCGACCGCATGACGCGGCTCGGCGCTGTGATAAGCGAGGCCATCGTCCATCACTACGGCCGCGACGAGCTGCTGCGGCGGCTCGCCAATCCCTTCTGGTTCCAGTCCTTCGGCTCCGTCATGGGCATGGACTGGCATTCCTCCGGCATCACTACATCGGTGATCGGCGCGCTCAAGCGCGGCCTCGCGCCGCTCGCGGGCGAGCTCGGCATCCACGTCTGCGGCGGACGCCGCAAGCACTCGCGCAAGACGCCCGACGAGTTGGTCGCGATCGGCGACCGCACCGGCATCGACGGCGCGGCGCTCGCCGGTGCGAGCCGACTCGTCGCCAAGGTCGACAGCGCCGCGGTGCAGGACGGATTCGACCTTTATCTCCACGGCTTCATCGTCACCGACGACGGGCACTGGGTCGTGGTCCAGCAGGGCATGAACGGCGAGCGCCGACAGGCCCGGCGCTACCACTGGCTGTCAGAAGGCCTCAAGAGCTTCGTCGACGAGCCGCACGCGGCGATCGATGGGCCCGGCCAGGGCGAGATCGTCAATCTCACCGACCGTCGCGCCGATGTCTCGCGCAGCGCCCAGCTCGAGCTCTTGGGCTCGCTCGGCCCCGATGGCATCGCCCGAGAGCTGTCGGCGATCGAGGCGCGTCACGCGCCGACGCCGCCGGCGCCCGAGCAGCCGCTTCTGCCGCATCTCATCATGCCGGCGCACCACGACGTGCGACCGAGCGACATCATCGCGCGCCGGCTGCACGGCAACCTCGCCGCGGCCGCCGACCGAGCGCCCAAGGATTTCCCCGAGCTGCTGCTGACACCGGGCGTCGGTGCGCGCACCGTGCGGGCACTCGCCATGGTCGCCGAGGTGGTGCACGGCGCGCCTTACCGCTTCTCCGACCCGGCGCGTTTCTCGATCGCCCATGGCGGCAAGGATCGCCACCCGTTTCCGGTGCCGACGCGGGTCTACGACGAGACGATCCGCGTTCTCAAGTCGGCGGTGCAGCGCGCCAAGCTCGGACGCGACGAGGAGCTCGGCGCGCTCAAGCGGCTCGACGAGCAGGCGCGGCTGCTCGAACGCGTGGCCACCGGGCCGTCAGTCGACGCGCTGGTCGCCGACGAACGCGCGCGCTCGCACGATTATGGCGGCCGCAGCGTGTTCGGCTGGGAGCCCGCTGCCGCCGTAGTCCCCGACCGCAAGCTCGTTCGATAACCTCACTCCGAACGGGTTGATTCGCGCGCAGTCGCTCATCGGCGCTGTCCGTCGCCGCGCGCGGTGCTAGCCTACAGCCACGTCAGTTCCGTCGCGTTAGCCGCGTGCGCACATACCAACGCGTCAGCTCGAGATGGCGCGATCTGACGGAGGCTCACCTTGCGTAGATTCACTCTGGCGATTCGTGTCGCCCGACTCTCCGCGTTGGCGCTCATCTCGCTGCTGGCCGGTGCTCCGGCATCGGCCCAGGACGTCTTCGCCGGCAAGACCATCGAGGTCTGGATCGGCGCCGCCACCGGCGGCGGCTACGACATCAACGCGCGCCTGGTCGCGCGCCACATGCCGAATTACATTCCGGGCCAGCCGGCGATGGTGGCGAAAAACATGCCGGGCGGCGGCAGCCTACGCGCCACCAATCTCGTCTACTCGGTCGCCCCGAAGGACGGCACGGTTATCGGCGCGCCGAGCCGCGCCGTCATCACCATGCCGCTGCTCGGCGTCGAGGCCGCAAAGTTCGACGCCAACAAATTCATCTGGCTCGGCAGCGTCGTCACCGAGGATTCGAGCTGCATCGCCTGGCACGGTTCGGGCGTGCGGACGTGGGACGATCTGATGACGAAAAAGCTCATCGTCGGCACCTCGGGCCCTGGCACCAGCACCCACACCTACGCGCTGCTCCTCACCAAGCTGTTCGACGCCAAGATGGAGCTGGTCAGCGGCTACCCGGGCGGCAAGGAAGTTCAGCTCGCGCTGGAACGCCACGAGGTCGACGGCGCCTGCGGCTCGTACTCCAGCCTCAAGACGCAAAAGCCCGAGTGGGTTCGCGACAAGCTCGTCAACTTCCTCGTGCTGATCGGCCAGGAGCGCAATCCGGAGATTCCCGACGTGCCGGCGATCACCGAGCTTCCGCAGAGCGACGAGGTGCGCAGCATCCTCAAGGTGGTGCTGGTACCGCAGACCGCCGGACGGCCGCTCATGCTGCCGCCCGACGTTCCTTCCGATCGCGTCACGCTCCTGCGCCGCGCCTTCGACGCGACGGTGAAGGATCCGAAGTTCCTCGCGGATGCCAAGCGGATCGGCCTCGACGTCCAGCCGGTCTCGGGAGAGGAAGTGCAGCGGCTGGTCGCCGAAGTCTCGGCGCTGCCGCCCGGCATCGTCGAAAAGGCTCGCGCGTTCGCCGAGCAGTAGGCCCTATTCGCCGCCGCCTACTCGCTCCCCATCGCGAAGCCAATGCGCTGACGCGGCTCCTGACGCTTGAGTGAGTGCAGCATCTGCTCGTACTCGCGCTCCATCTCGGGCGTGACCGACGGGCGCGTCTCCTTGAGTGCGCGCTCGAAGTGCGCAGATGTCACGGTCTCGGCGGTGAGGGATTCGCGGAGCGCCAAGAGCCCTGCACGCCGCACCACGTCCGACAGGTCGGCGCCGGTGTAGCGCTCGGTCCGCTCGGCGACGGCGTCGAGATTGACGTCGCCGGCGAGCGGCATGTCGCGCGTCTGGATCGAGAGGATGTGGCGCCGCGCCGCGGCGTCCGGCACCGGTACGTACACCAGCTCGTCGAAGCGGCCCGGCCGCAGCAATGCCGGATCGACGAGGTTTGGCCGGTTTGTCGCACCGATCACGACGACACCCTGCAATTCCTCGAGGCCGTCCATCTCGGCAAGGATCGTGTTTACCACGCGCTCGGTCACCGCCGGCTCGCCGAGGCCGCCGCCGCGCACCGGCACGAGCGAGTCAATCTCGTCGATGAAGATGACCGTCGGCGCCACCTGGCGCGCGCGAGCAAACAGCCGCGACACCTGCTGCTCGGATTCGCCGTACCACTTCGACAGCAGGTCCGACGACTTCGTCGCGACGAAATTGGCCTCCGCCTCGCGTGCGACCGCCTTCGCCATCAACGTCTTGCCGGTGCCGGGCGGGCCGAACAGCAGAAACCCCTTGGCCGGACGGATGCCGAGACGGCGGAACGCATCGGGATTCTTGAGCGGCAGCTCGATGCCCTCGCTGAGGCGCTGCCGGACGTCGGACAGTCCGCCGACGTCCTCCCAGGTGACGTCCGGGACCTGGATCATGATCTCGCGCAGTGCCGACGGCTGGATGCGCTTCATGGCGTTGCGGAAGTCTTCGGCCTCGACCTTGAGCTCGTCGATGACCTTCTGCGGGATGCCCTCGCGCAGATTGATCTGCGGCAGGACGCGGCGCACCGCGTCCATCGCCGCCTCGCGGGCGAGCGCCGACAGGTCGGCACCAACGAAGCCGTAGGTCGTGCGCGCGATCTCGTCGAGGTCGACCCCTTCGCCGAGCGGCATGCCGCGGGAGTGGATACCGAGGATTTCGCGGCGGCCCGCCTGGTCCGGCACGCCAATCACGATCTCGCGGTCGAACCGGCCGGGACGGCGCAACGCCTCGTCGATGGCGTCGACGCGGTTCGTCGCGGCGATCACCACGACGTTCTGGCGCGGCTCGAGCCCGTCCATCAGCGTCAGCAACTGGGCGACGATCCGGCGCTCGACTTCGTTGGTCACGGCCTCGCGCTTGGGCGCGATCGAATCGATCTCGTCGATGAAGACGATTGAGGGCGCGTTCTGGCGCGCCTCCTGGAACACGTCGCGCAGGCGCTGCTCGGATTCGCCGACGTGGCTGCCCATGATCTCGGGTCCGGCGATGTGGAAAAACGACGCCTCCGCCTCGTTCGCCACGGCGCGGGCGAGCAGCGTCTTGCCGGTGCCCGGCGGTCCGTACAGCAGCACGCCCTTGGGCGGATCGATGCCGAGGCGCTGGAATAGCTCGGGATGGCGCAACGGCAGCTCGACCATCTCGCGAATCTGTTCGACCGTCGTGCCGACGCCGCCGATATCGTCGTAGGTGACGTCGCCGCGCCGCGCTTCCTTGGGTTCCTCGTACTGCGGCCGCAGCTCGATCTCGGTCTCGTCGGTGACGACGACGATGCCGCGCGGATTGCTCGACACCACCGCGAGCCGGATCTCCTGCAGACCGTAGGCCGGCAGGTCGAACATCTGGCGCAGCTCCGGCGGCAACTGGCTCGGATTGCGCGAGCGCTGGTGTACGGAGGTCGAGACGATGTCGCCTGCCATCAGCGCGCGGCCGGCGAAGGTACGCCGCAGCGCCTGGCCCGATCCCTGCAGCCGGAGGTTCTTCTGCGCCGGCGCCAGCACGATCCGCGTCGCGGGCTTGACGTCGGCGCGCTGGACCTCGACGTAGTCGCCTGAGCTCACGCCCGCATTGATGCGCTGCAGCCCGTCGAGCCGGATCAGTTGCAGGCCTTCATCCTCGTTGTAGGCGGGCAAGGCGATCGCGGCGGTGTGGCGCTTGCCGACGATCTCGATCGGCTCACCGGGACGGATGCCGAGCGTGCGGAACACGGCCTCGCCGATCCGGGCGATGCCGTGGCCGGATTCGTCGGCCCGGGCGCTCGCGACCTGCAGCCGAGTTCCGCTTGTCGACGAGGAGTTGACGTCGGGCATGGCACACACCCTCTCTGGGTTTGTGCCATCAACGGTGTCGCCGGTCGGGCGTTCCCGTGACCTCAGGCTTTCAACCGGTAGCCAGTGCGGAAAATCCACCACACGGTGGCGAGGCACACGGCGAGGAACACCGTCGTCATGCCGAGACTGACGGCGATCGAGACGTCGGCCACGCCGTAGAAACTCCAGCGGAATCCGCTGACCAGATAGACCGCCGGGTTGAACAGGGCGACGGCGCGCCAGACCGGCGGCAGCATCTCGATGGTGTAGAAACTGCCGCCGAGAAACGTCAACGGCGAGATGATCAGCAGCGGCACCAACTGCAGCTTCTCGAAGCCGTCGGCCCAGATGCCAATGATGAATCCCAAAAGGCTGAACGTGATCGACGTCAGGATCAGAAACCCGAGCATCCACACCGGATGGATGACGCTGAAGTCCACGAACAGTCCAGCGGTGGCGAGGATGATGACGCCCAGGATCACCGATTTGCTCGCCGCCGCGCCGACGTAGCCGATGACGATTTCGAGCGGCGAGATCGGCGCCGACAGGATCTCGTAGATCGTGCCGGTGAAGCGCGGGAAATAGATCCCGAACGAGGCATTGGAAACGCTCTGGGTCAGCACCGTCAGCATGATCAAACCCGGCACGATGAACGCGCCGTAGCTCACGCCTTCCATCACGGTCGACATGCGCGAGCCAATGGCGGCGCCAAACACCACGAAGTACAGCGACGTCGAGATCACCGGCGAGACGATGCTCTGCATCATGGTGCGCCGCGCCCGCGTCATCTCGAACAGGTAGATCGCCCGGATCGCATGGAGGTTCATTTGCTGTGCACCAGGCTGATGAAAATCTCCTCGAGCGAACTCTCGCTGGTCTGGAGGTCCTTGAAACCGATGCCGAGGTCGACAAGCTGGCGCAGGAGCGTCGCGACCCCCGTCCGACGGCTGTGGGAATCGAAGGTGTAGACCAGCGTCATGCCGTCCTCGGACAGCTCGAGCCCGTACTCTGCAAGCTGCGGCGGCACCGTGTCGAGGCGGTCCTGCAGATGGAGCGTGAGCTGGCGTTTGCCGAGCTTCTCCATCAGCGCCGCCTTCTCCTCGACCAGGATCAGCTCGCCGTGGCTGATGACGCCGACACGATCGGCCATCATCTCGGCTTCTTCGATGTAGTGCGTCGTCAGGATAATGGTGACG
>DATJIG010000141.1:0-15211 GCA_035493495.1 Alphaproteobacteria bacterium | reverse complement strand
CCCTTGTCGCGCTCGGCACCCATCTGCGAGATGAACACGACCTTCTTCTGGGATATCCAGTCGGGGTGGTCGACCAGGATGCTCATGTAGCTGCCGGTGCTGGCCTCTATCTCGCCGCGCATCAGCGCGATGTCGATCTCGGAGACGCTCTTGTAGCCGGTGACGAGCTTGAACTTCGTCCCGACCAGGTTGTTCATCAGATTGGCGTAGACGATGGTGCTCGATCCCGCGCCCGAGGCGCCGAGGATCGCCGACTTCTTCGTCGCGTCATCGATGGTTTTGATCCCGCTCGACGTCAGAACGTAGGCGACCGAGTTCTTCGGTCCGGTCGAGCCGATCCAGCTGAATTTGGCGGCGTCGAAGCGGACGCCGACGCCGGAGACGACCTGGTGCAGCGGAATGATGTTGTTGACGGTCGCGATGGTCGTGCCGTCCTTCGGCGCGACGTTGTACATGTAGTTCGAGGCGAGGACGTGGCCTCCGCCCGGCATGTTCTGAACGACCATGGTGGGCGTACCGTCGAGATAGCGCGGCAGGTGCCGCGCCAGCAGGCGCGCGGTGAGATCGTAGGTGCCGCCGGCGCCGGTGCTGGTGACGACCGTCAGGGTCTTGCCGGCATAGAAGGCATCGGCCGCGGCGGGCGATACCGCATGGAAGGAGGCCGCCGCGAGTGCGAAGGCTGCGATGATCAACGCGCGAATCATGATTCCCGTTCTCTCCGTGATCGGCTCATGCGCGGCATGCGTCGTGCCGTAAACATTCCCGCCGAAAACACCCAAAAAACATGAGGGCGACGGCCGCGGTCCGCGGCCATCGCCCTGTCCGTCACGCGAATGCGGGAACCCGGGGGCGCCCGTCGCCGGTGTCCATCAGCTTGCCCTGGCCAGCCCGTTGGTGTCGGCGAGCTTGTCGAGGTGCTCGACGACTTCCTGCACGTGCATCACGTCAGCGTACTTGTGATGCATGTCGAACAGGTTGACCTTGTGCGACAGGATGTTGCGGTCGTAGGTGCACTCCTCGACCAGCGACACCTGATAGCCGTTCATGTAGGCGTCCTGCACCGTGTTGCGGACGCAGCCGCTGGTGCTCTCGCCGCACACGATCAGGCTGCGGACGCCGAGCTTGTTGAGGCGCGCGATCATCGGCGTGCCGTAGAAGGCGCTGGCGCGTTCCTTGTAGATGATGGTGTCGCCCGGCTGCGGCGTGAAGTCCGGCCAGATGTCGTAGGCATTGGGGCCGCGCGTCCGGCGCTTGCCGCTCTTGGTCGAGATGATGCCGCCGGTGTCGAGATGGCGGGTGATGTAGATGATCGGAATGCTGGCGCCGCGCGCGGCGGCGATCAGCTTCTTGGTCGGCTCGATCGCCTTCCAGGCGTTCTCGCCGCAGGAGCCGGAGAACTGCCCCTCCTTCTCCAGCTCGGCGACCGGGCGGTCTCCGCCGTCGTAGACGAACTTGTAGAGGTCGACCAGCATCAGGCCGGGGTGGTCGCCGACGTAGGTGTCGCGGGCGTAGCGGCGCGAGATCGCGAGCAGCTCTTCGCTGAACACGTCCTTCCAGCAGTGGTCCTCGAACTCGCTTGCCTTCGCCATCGTCCCCTCCGTGTGTGATTTCATTAATTCTCGTCGCGCCGGTGAGCGGAGTCAACGCGGGGCCTGGGCAGCGCCCGCGCAGCGATCACCGGCCCGGCATATGCGCGGAACGCCACTCTCTCAGAGCCGGTCAGCTCGACAGCCCGGTGAACCCCAAACGCTTGCCGACGGCGCGCGCGGCGAGCGCGACGCCGGTGGTCAGCGCCACGATCAGCACGCCGGCGACGGCCGCCGCCTCGAAGCGGCCATCCACCATGTAGTCGACCTGGAGCATGGCGAGCGGCCGGTTGTCGCCGGTGATCAGCATGGCGATGCCGGAGACGTTGCGTGCCGCGGCGACGAACGTCAGCAGCGCCACCGACACCAGCACCGGACCGAGCAGCGGCAGGATGATGCGCCGGAACGTGTAAAGCCACGACGCACCGGTGACGAACGACGCCTCCTCGAGGTCGCGGCCGAGCTGAACCATGTTGCTCTTGATGAGCTGGGTGCCGGTCGAGATGCTGCCCAGGATGCAGGCGACCACGAGCACGCCGATTGTTCCGTAGATCGGATGGAACAGCGGCACGTTGAGGAACATCCAGAGGAGCGCCAGGCCGAGGATGATCCCGGGCAGGCTCGCCGGCAGCCACGACAGCAGATCGAGCAGGCCGCGGGCGCGGAACTTGGTCCGCACCGAGATGTAGGCGACCAGCGAGTACCACAGCACGCCGATCAGCGCGGCACTTCCGCCCATGATCAGGGTGTTGCCGATCGCGTGGAGGAGCGGCGGGTCGCCCAGCACGTCGATCCAGTGGTCGAGCGTCCACGGGTTGGCGATATTGAAGTAGCCGAACAGGCTCATGAAGGTGCCGAGCAGCAGCGCCATCACCGGGATCACCGTGACGACGCAGCCGAAGGCGATCGTCACGGCGAACAGGGGCCAGCGCCAGCGGCGTAGCCGCAGCACGTTCGACTGGAAGCGACTGGTGACGGTGACGAAGCTCCGGGTTTGCGCCAGATACTGCTGCCAGAAGATCAGCGGCAGCATGGCGACGAGGATCGAGAGGCCGAGAACGGTCGCCGCGCCGAACATCGGCGGGTCCTCGTTCACGAGCTGGTAGATCTTGGTCGAGAACACGTAGAAGCTGGTCGGCGGACCCAGGATCAGCTCGATCTCGAACGACTCGAACGAGTGGATCAGCGAGATGCACAGCGTGATCAGGAACGCCGGCATCAGCACCGGAACGACGATCCGCCACAGCGTCTGCACGGGGCCGGCG
This sequence comes from Alphaproteobacteria bacterium, assembly GCA_035493495.1. Taxonomy (GTDB): domain Bacteria; phylum Pseudomonadota; class Alphaproteobacteria; order SMXQ01; family SMXQ01; genus DATJIG01. The sequence continues at coordinate 12,360 of DATJIG010000141.1, read as the reverse complement.
CCGGAGATGCGCGAGGCTTCCTCCATGGCGCTGTCGAGGTTTCGGAACGCGGGTGACAAGAAGATGTACTTGGCGGCGACCGCCCGCGCGGCAAGATGCGCGAAGATGATTCCCCAGAACGAGTAGATGTTGAACGGCGGGGCATCGAGCGAGAACGCCCACACCAGCGCCTGGTTGACGAGGCCGTACTGGGCGTCGAACAGCAGGATCCAGCCCATCAGGACGGGTAGGGCCGGCAGGAAGAAGGCGCCCCAGCAGAATGCGTCGATCAGCTTCTTGCCGGGGATATCGGTGCGGGTCACGAGCCAGGCGAGCAGCACCGCGGCCGGAAAGGCGATGATCTCGGTCGCGGCGACGCGACGCAGCGTATTGATCACCGATTCGAGGATGCCCGACTGGCCCCAGGCGGTGAGCCAGTGGTCGAGGCCGAGCGCGGTGGTGTCGCCGGCGCCCTTCACCAGGAAGCTCGAATAGATCAGGAGCGAGACAGGATAAAGGACGATCAGCGCCATCGCCGCGAGCACGACCCAGCACGCCAGCGGGCCAAGCCGGGGCGTCGCCGCCGACGGGGTCGGAAACAGACTCTCACTCTTGATCGCCACGCACGCGCTCCCTGAGACGCCGGCAACATTGCGCGGCGCTTTTCTTGTTATTGGCTCCGCCCGATCCGGCGTCGCGGGCCCAAGCTACGGGACCCGACGTCCGGACGACAATCCTGGCGACCGGCCTGGCGACTGGGCGGAGCATTGCCTCGGAATCAGCTGCGCTAAGTCACGCCGCCGAGTTCAGAAATCGATAGTCATTGTCGAAATCTGATATCTCATTGTCAATACAGCATAATTTTGTCGTATTTGACGGACTGTGAGGCGCCTTCTAGGTTATAAACTAAGAAACCGTCTCGAAATTTGTGACGCGCTGACAGGGAGACCGCCGATGACGACCCGGGAAGAGAACGAACTTCTGACGCGCACGGGGCCGGGGACGCCCGGCGGCGAGTGGATGCGCCAGTACTGGCACCCGATCGCGGTCGCCGAGGAGGTGCCGCACGGCGGCCGTCCCGTGCCGGTCCGCATCATGAGCGAGGACCTTGTCCTGTTCCGCGACGAGTTCGGCAAGCTCGGGCTGATCCAGCGTGGCTGCCCGCACCGCTGCACCGATCTCTCGTTCGGCCGCATCGAGGACGGCGGGCTGCGCTGCCTCTATCACGGCTGGCTGTTCGACGTGAAAGGCAACTGCCTCGAGATGCCGGCCGAGCCGCCGGAGAGCCGTTACAAGGAGAAGGTCAAGGCGCGTGCCTATCAGGTCAAGGAGGCGGGCGGGCTGGTGTTCGCCTACCTCGGCAAGGGCGAGGCGCCCGAGCTCCCCGACTACGAGCCGCTGCGCGTCGGCGAGGCGCACCGCATCAGCCAGCGCATCGTCCTCAACTGCAACTATCTGCAGGCGCTCGAGGGCGGCTTCGATCCGGCGCATCTGTCGTATCTGCACCGGCCGCTGAAGCCGAAGGATCGCCGGCCGATTCCGGGCAGCGAGAACAAGTCGGCCGACAACTACTACGCCGGCAGCCGTCGTCCGAACCTCGACTTCGAGCGCACCGACTACGGCGTTCGCATCTATTCGATCCGCGACGACAACGAGAAAAAGTACGTCCGCATCACCAACTACATCGCCCCCGATTGCGTGGCGATCGTCGGCGAGGAGGGGCGCATCGGCGAGGGCTACTCGATGCACTGGCACGTGCCGATCGACGACACCCACAACATGCGCTTCGATCTGATCTTCAATCGCGCGCGCCCGATCGACAAGGAGTGGCACCGCGACCGCTGGACCAAGGTCAACGGCCCGAACGGCGAACGCCGCACGCTCGAGAACCGCTACCTGCAGGACCCCGAGCTGATGAAGACCTCGAACTTCACCGGCATGGGCGATTCGTTCCCGATCCACGACGCGTTCGCGACCGAGTCGATGGGTCCGATCCAGGACCGCACCCAGGAGAACCTGGCGACCACCGACAAGATCCTCGTCGGCGTCCGCCGCCTGATCATGGAGAACATCGCCAAGGTCCAGGCCGGCGAATCGCCGCTCCACGTCGTCCGCGATCCCGCCAAACGCGATATGTCGCACATGGTGGTGGTGTCGCAGGTGACCGCCAAGGGCGAGGACCACAAGCAGCTCTGGAAGACCAAGGTCATTCCGCCGCAAGCGGCGGAGTAAGACCGCGCGAACGGTGCTAAATTCGGCCGCCCGGGCAAACGGGCGGCCGAACGCATCTTCGGTTCGGCATAAAGGGGGCGTGATGACCAAAGACTTGAGCCGGCGGGTATTCCTGGCGTCCGCGAGCGCGCTCGCGATGGGCGCGGCACTCGGGCCGCGAGCCGCCTTCGCCGCCGACGGCTGGCAGGAGCGCTGGAAGGCGACGGTCGCCGCCGCGGAGAAGGAGGGCGAGATCGCGATCGCGGCGCCGTCGGGCTCGCTGTGGCGCGAGCAGCTCCAAGCGTTCAAGAACGACTATCCCAAGATCAACCCGAAGATCACGCCATTCGCCGGCCGCGACTTCTGGCCGCGGCTCGTCAAGGAGCGCGAGGTCGGGCAGAACCTGTGGGACATTCGCATCGGCGGCGCCGAGACCCAGGTGTACGAGCTGATCCGTACCAACGGACTTGCCTCTGTGCGCGACATGCTGATCCTGCCGGAGGTGGCGGACGAGGCGCAGTGGTACGGCGGCTTCGACCACATGTTCCTCGATAACGCGCGCAAGTACATGCTGTCGTTCGCGGTCTACGAGAGCCCGCTCGCCTTCTACAACACCAAGGTGGTGAAGGCGGAGGACCTGCCGAGCTTCCGCGACCTGCTCAACCCGCGCTGGAAAGGCAAGATCTCGATCGCCGATCCGCGCGGCGGATCGACTGCCGTCAGCATGGCGATCGTCTATCACAAGTTCGGCGGCGACTTCGTCCGCGAGCTGCTGTCGACCCAGGCGCCGGTGATCGTCAAGACGCCGCGTCAGCAGATGGGCTGGTTCGCCTCGGGCCAGTATCCGATCGCCATGGGCATCCCCAACACCGCGTTCGAGGAGTTCAAGGACAAGGGCGTCGACTACAGCTTCGGCAAGGTGTCGGGCCTCGACATCTGGAGCGTCGGCGTCGGCGGCATCCAGATCCCCGAGCCGCGGCCGCACCCGAACGCGACGACGGTGTTCGTCAACTGGCTGCTGAGCCGCGATGTGCAGGCCAAGGTGATGAAGGCGGCCAACCTCAACAGCCGCCGCAAGGACGTGCCGACGGTCGACCCGAGCCGGGTCATCGACTGGAGCCGGTATCAAGACTATCTCTGCGGCCAGAGCGAGGATCTCTCCCAGGACATGGTCGAGTTCAAGAAGATCACTCGCGACGTGCTGAAGTAGGATCGCCGCGGAAGCGATAGGGCATGGACGATCTCGACTCATCGAGGCGGCGGGCCGGCGGCGAATACGCCAACCGGTCAGTGCTGATCGGCGCCGACCTGTTGCGCACCATCTCGCGCCTCGGCGGCGGCGCGACGCTGCAGGAGATCGCCGACGCGAGCGGCATGCTGGCCGCGCGCACCCACCGCTATCTCCTCAGTCTCGTGAAGTCCGGCCTGCTCGACCACGACCCGGTGACCGGGCGCTACGACCTCGGCGGGCTGGTGCTCGAGCTCGGCATCGCGGCTTTGGGCCGTCTCGACGGCGTGCGTCTCGGGTCCGATGCGATCCGCCGCCTGTCGGAGCGCCTGGACATGGTGGCGATGCTGAGCGTGTGGGGCTCGAACGGCGCCACCATCGTCAAGTCGCAGATGACCCGCACCGATCACATCGCCTATCTGCGCGAGGGCCGGAACCTTCCGCTGCTGACGTCGGCCACCGGCCGCGTGTTCCTCGCCTATCTGCCGTCGTCGGAGACCCGGGCGATGCTGGAGGCGCAGGCGTCCGCCGATCAGCCGGTACCGGCCGCCGAGATCGAATCGCTGTGCGACGAGGTGCGCGCCCGCGGGCTCGCCCGCAACGCCGGCATCTCGCGGCGCGATGCGCTGGCGGCGCCGGTGTTCGACTTCCAGGGGCGGCTCGCGATGGTGATCACCATCATCGTCGGTGCCGGCACCCAGGGGATGGAGATCGACGGCGCCAACGCCGAGGCGCTACGCGCGACCGCCGAAGCGCTGTCGCGCCAGCTCGGCGCGCGCGTGGGACACGAGCCGCCACGCCGCGCGGGCGCAGCGCTCGGCTAGAACGTCAGAGGGAGAGCACCGTGGCCAAGTTGGTGTTGGGAGTCGGCAGTTCGCATGGACCGAGCATTCAGTCGCCGCCGGAGCGGTGGGCCAAGCTCGCCGACGGCGACACCCGCGATCCGCGGTTCGACTACCAGGTGCTGCTGAAGAATGCGAGGCCCGGTCTCGACAGCGAGATCCTCATCGACGTGCAGCGCAAGCGCCACGCCGGGGCCCATGCCGCTCTCAAAAAGATCCGCGATCTCGTGTCGGAGGCGCGGCTCGACGTCGCGATCGTCGTCAGCAACGCCCATCGCATCCGCCCGGGTCAGCACCAGCCGGTGTTCAGCGTCATCGGCTGCGAGCGCTTTCCGGTCGCCAAGCGCTCGGACGAGCCGTTCAATCCCGATCTCCGCTTCGTCGCCGAGGAAAAGCGCAAGGCCAACACCGTCGCCGAGGCCGAGGGCAACGCCGACCTCGCCGGTCACATCCTCGACCGGCTGATCGACGATCAGTTCGACGTCGCCTACATGGAGGCGCTGCCGGAAGGCTCGGTGCTCGACGACGCCTTCGTGTTCCCGTCGGAGTACATGTTCGGCGCTCCGATTCCGATCGTGCCGTTCAACGTCAGCCGCGACCTTCCGAACCAGGCGACGCCGGGGCGCTGCTACGACGTCGGCGTGGCGCTCCGCCGCGCCATCGAGTCCTATCCCGAGGACATCCGCGTCGGGCTGGTCTCGTCGGGTGGCCTCAGCCACCAGATCATCGACGAGGAGCTCGACCGCGCGGTGATCAGCGCGCTGGTGTCGGGCAACCGCGACGCCATGGCCGCGTTCCCGCGCGATCGCCTCAACGGCGCGCCGGGCACGCCGGAGATCATCAACTGGATCACCGTCGCCGGCGCGATGGCGCCCAGACGCATGACGCTGATCGACTACGTGCCGGCCTACCGCTCGGTTGCCGGCACCGGTCACGGTCTGACCTTCGGGTATTGGGCGTAGGCGGGCATTGGGCCTGAAGGCGTTCGGGCCGGGTTGATCCACGTCAAAGGCGCGGGCGACGCCTGCGCCTAACCTGCGACTCGCGGACACCACAGCGAGTCGCCCATGACCCAATCAGCCGCCCCGCCCAAGACCACGACCGAGGCAGCGCCCTATCAGAAGATCGGCGAGGTGCAGCTCCGCGCCGTGGTCGATCGCTTCTACGACATCATGGACACCGATCCGCGGGCGACCCAACTCCGCGCCATGCACGCAGTCGACCTGAGGCCGATGCGCGAGCGCCTGTTCCAGTTCCTGAGCGGCTGGCTCGGCGGTCCACCGCTCTACTATCAGCGGCCCGATCACAAGTGCATCATGTCCGCCCATGGCGCATTCGCCATCGGCGCGGCCGAGCGCGATCAGTGGATGGCGTGCATGCGCCGCGCGCTGGACGAGTGCGGCGTCGCCGCGGACGTTCGGGCGCTGCTCGATCGGCCGCTTGCGCTGATGTGCGAGGCGTTCCGCAACCGCTGACGCGGTCCGCAGCCGTCGACGCGGTCGGCGTCAGTCCTCGAACCAGACGCGGTGCCAGGGAACGACCTCGGCGACGCGCTGGCCTTCGCGGCAGATCGGCTCCTCGCGCGCCAGCTTCTCGGCCTCGACCTTGGTGCCGACTCGGAAGATCATCACCGCGCCATAGCCGTGGTTCTGATCCTTCTCGTCGCGCGACGGCCCTGATCCGACGAGGATCTTGCGATCCGACAGATCCTTGAGCCAGGAGCGGTGCTCGGCCTGCAGTTCGTCGGCGGTAACCTTCAGCTTCGGCGGATTGGGCGCCAACCGGTACACGGCGACGAAGAGCTGCTGCTTGCGATTCGGATCGTACACGTCGGTCCTCCCTGGATTTCTTATTCCATTATTGTCTACCCGAGCGCGGGCGTGCGGTCAGCGGTTTTTCTCCGGGCCCGCTGCCGTGCCGCGGGCGCGCTGTGGTATGGTCTGGCCTCGCCCGCCCGCAGGTTTCAGAAAAGTGCCGGATCTCCGCGCCTCGCTCCGCGCCCGACTTCTCGAACGTTTCCCGAATCTGCCGTCGAAACCGATGGTTGTGCTGTTGCTGCTGGTGTTCACCAAGCAGATCGGCAACGGCATGGTGTGGTCGGTGCTCGCCGTCTACGGCCACAGCCTCGGCGCCAGCGCCGCGATGGTCGGCCTGATGATCTCGGCGTTCGGCGGCGCCCGCCTCGTCGTCAACATGCCGGCGGGCTATCTCTCCGAGAAGCTCGGGCGCCGGCGGATGATGAGCATCGGCTGCGTCTTTCTGGCGATCGCCTCGTTCGCGATCGTGCTGACGTCGGATGTGCCGGCATTCTTCATCTGCCTGCTGGTAATGGGCATCGCCTCCTCGGTGCTGATCACCTCGGCGCTGGCGGCCGTCGCCGATCTCGGCAGACCCGACCGGCGCATCCAGGACATGTCCTACTACCAGGGTGCCAACATGATCGGCGCCAGCATGGGCCCGGCGCTCGGCGGCATCGCCGCCGGCCTCTGGGGCTATTCGTCGACGTTCCTGGTCAACGGCTTCATCGCGCTGTTCGGCATCGTCGCGTTCGCGACCATGCCGTGGCCGAAAGAGGAGCGGAGCGACCGGCCGCAGTCGACGCCGGGGCAGCTCCGCGCGTTGGCGCGCGCGGGCCTTGGCGTCGGGCTGATGAGCTTCGCTATCTTCTACGTGCGCACGTCGTCGAACTGGATCCTGATGCCGATCATCGCCCAGACGAGGTTCGGCCTGGACATGACCAGCATCGGCCTGATCCTCACCGGCGGCGCGCTGTCGAACCTGTCGATCCTCGCGTTCAACGCCCGGCTGGCCAAGCGCTACGGACACATCCGCATGATCAGCGTCGCCAGTGCGGTGACGCTGGTCGGCTGCGGCACGCTCGCCTTCGGCGATCACCCGATATTCCTGGTGCTGAGCTCGATTCTGTTCGGGATCGGCGGCGGTATCGGAAATCCGACGCTCACCGCCTACGTCGCCGACGTGGCGCCAGCCAATCAGCGCGGGCCGGCGATGGGTCTCTTGCGGACGATGCAGGACCTCGCGCTGCTGGTCGGGCCGTTCATCACCGGCGTGTTGTCCGAGCATCTCGGGCTCGGCTACCAGGGTGGGCTGTTGGGCTGCCTCGCGGTGCTGGCGATCGCGACGCTGTCGTTCAACTGGGCGGCGCGACGCGCTGCCGGCGGTTGACGCGGTCGAACCGCGTCACATGCGGAGTTGCGCCTGGAGCGCGGTCAGCTTCTCCGGGTTCCGGACGACGTAGATGGCGATGATGCGGCCGTCCCGTATGTCGAGCGCCGTGGTCTGGGGTAAGCCGTCCGGTTCCAACGTGACATAGCCGGGCAACGTGTTGATCCGGCCCAGGTGCAGGAGCGGGGACGGGGGAGCGACGCGCTTCCGGACGAGGCCCGCAAAGAAGCGCACGACCTTGTCCGCGCCCTCGATTGGGTTGAGGGCAGCCAAGCGCACGCCGCCGCCGTCACTGCGCAGGACGACATCCTGCGCCAGCAGGTCGCGCAGAGCCGCCTCGTCGCCCTCGCGGGCGGCGGCGAGGAAGGCGCGGGCAATGCGCCGGGCCTCGGCGTCGGTGACGGGCTGACGCGGGGTGTCGTTGCCCAGGTGGGCGCGCGCGCGGGTGGCCAGCTTGCGGCACGCAGGTTCGCTCCGGCCGAGGAGGGTGGCAATTTCAGTGAAAGGGGTTTCGAACAGGTCATGCAGGATGAAAACGGCGCGCTCTACGGGGGAGAGGCGCTGGAGCGTGAGCAGAAAGGCGACCGATAGGTCCTGCGCGCGCTCGTGGGCGGCCTGCTGCGGCGGTTCCTCGGATTCCAGAACGGGTTCGGGAAGCCAGGGACCGACGTAACGTTCGCGCCGGACCCTGGCCGATTTTAAATGATCCAGGCTGAGCCGCGCCGTCGCCTTGAGGAGCCAGGCGCGCGGCACCTCGATGCGGCCACGGTCGGCCGCGTGCCAGCGCAGGAAAACGTCCTGCGCGATGTCCTCCGCGGTCGCGAAGGAGCCGGTCATGCGATAGGCGAGCCCGATCAATTCGGCGCGCAGCCGGCCGAAGGACTCGGCGGGATCGAGCTCGCCCGCCATGCTCACGCGACGGCTGGAGTCGCGACCACCGGCGGGACGTTGCGGAAGCCGATGGCGAGCCGGTTCCAGCCGTTGATCGTCACGATGAGCAGGGAAAGCTTCACGATCTCCTCGTCTGAGAAATGCGGTTTCAACCCTTCATAATCCGCATCGGGCGCATGGGTGGAAGCGATCAGCGTCAGCGCTTCGGTCCAAGCGAGGGCCGCGCGCTCGCGCGGCGTGTAGTGCGGCACCTCCCGCCATGCATCGAGCAGGTACAGCCGGGCCTCGGTCTCACCGGCCTTGCGCGCATCGCGCGTGTGCATGTCGAGGCAGTAGCCGCAGCCGTTGATCTGGGAGGCGCGCGTCTTCACCAGTTCGATCAAACTGTGCTCGAGTCCGCTGGAGGCGACGGCCTTCTCGAGGTTGACCATGGCCTGAATAAGCTTCGGGGCGGTGGCGACGTAATTGAGGCGCGGCGTCATCATGACCTCCTTTGCGGGTGGTTGTCGGTCATAAGACGAAATAGGGGCGCAGGATGTGACTGGTGCGCGCAAAAAATTTCGGGCGCGCCCTGGCGGCACGTCGAACGGTCCGGGCGCTCGGGCGATCAGCGCGCGTTACGCTGGGAACGCCTTCAGCGCCACCTCGACGATGTCGAGCAGATCCTTGCGCGTGGCGCCGCCGGCCACCTGCACCGACATGCCGTGGGCGATCGTCGCGACATAGCGGGCGAGCGACGCCGGATCGGTATTGTCGGAGAGATCGCCCTCGGCCCGGGCACGCTCGAAGCGCTCGCGCAGCGCCGTCTCGAGCATCGCACGACGGCTCGCAACTTCGTCGCGCACCTCTTCGGCCTCCTCGCTGCACGCGAGCGCACCTGTCACCAGCATGCAGGAATGGGGACAGGTCGGATCGGTCAGCCGATCGGCGCCGTCGCGCAGCAGTTTTTCGACGGCGGCCCGGGCGGTCGGTTGCGCCATCGCCTCGCGGATCCGCACCGAGCCCTTCTCGACGTAGCGGTCGAGCGCCTGGCGGAAGAGGGCTTCCTTGTTGCCGAATGCGGCGTACAGGCTCGGTGGGTTGATGCCCATAGCCTTGGTCAACTCGGCGATCGACGTCGCCTCGTAGCCTTGGCGCCAAAAGACTTCCAGGGCCTTGTCCAAGGCCTCTTCGCGATCGAAAGCACGGGGTCGGCCGACAGCCATTTCGTCCTCCTGGATTCCCCCGGGATTGTGTTCCGTACTGATCACTATATAATTCGCTTGACAGCCATCGTCCAGTCGCTACTTTCATAGCGTTCGCTACAGATATCGCGATGGAGCTGTCCATGTCCGCCGTTTTCCCCGATCCCCAGCACACCCCGTCGTCGGCTGAAACCTCCGATACGACCGAGAAAGCTCCCGCCAATTCGAATGCGGCGAAGGTGCGCTTCGCCGCCCTCCATCACAAGGCGACACTGCTCGGCGCCGTTGCGGTGATCGCGCTCGGTGTTGGCGCCGTGGCACTTCGTCACGGCCCCGCGACCGGCGCTGCGGCCCAGGCCGCGGCTCCGGCGCCTGCCGTTGCCGTCGCCGTCCGCACCGTGACCCTGCAGAGCGTCCGCATCTGGTCCGAGTTCTCGGGCCGCATGCACGCGGTCGACGCCGCCGCGGTCCGCCCCGAGGTGAGCGGCCGGCTGGTCGAGGTGCGCGTGCGCGACGGCCAGACGGTGAACGCGGGCGACGTGATGTTCGTCATCGATCCGCGTCCGTACGAGGCGGCGGTGGCCAAGGCCGAAGCCAACCGCGCGACCGCGCAGACCAACGCGGGCTTGGCCCGAATCGAGCTCGATCGCGCGGCGCGGCTGGTGCAGACCCAGGCGGTGTCGCAGAGCACCCTCGACCAGCGCGCCAGCGCTGAGCGTGCGGCCAAGGCCGCGATCAAGGCCGCCGAGGCCGATCTCGCCCAGGCGCGCCTCGATCTCGAGCACGCCTACGTCAAGGCGCCGATCGCGGGCCGCATCGGCCGCGCCGAGGTGACCCTCGGCAATCTGGTGCAGGCCGGGCCGAACGCGCCCGTTCTGACCTCGATCGTCTCCAACGACGGCATCTACGCCGACTTCGAGGTCGACGAGCAAACCTACATCAAGAGCATCCGGTCGCACGCGTCGACGTCGGACAAGGAGCGTCAGGTCCCGGTCGAGCTGACGGTGGAGGGCGACACCACGAACGTCTATCGCGGCACCATCGACAGCTTCGACAACGCCATCGACGTATCGTCTGGCACGATCCGGGCGCGGGCGAAGTTCGCCAACGAGGATCGAAGCCTTGTCCCGGGCATGTTCGTCTCGGTGCGTCTCGCGAGCAGCGCCGACACCACGGCCCTGCTGGTGCCGTCGCGCGCGATCGCCACCAACCAGAGCAAGAAGTTCGTCTACGTCGTCGGCGACGACAACAAGGTGGCGTATCGCGAGGTGAGCCTCGGCCAGCAGGTCGATGGCCAGCGCATCGTCCTCAAGGGCCTCGAGTCCGGTGACCGCGTCATCGTCGACGGCGTCCAGCACGTCCGCCCCGATGCAGTCGTCCAGGTCCGCGAGGCGGCGCTGCGCAACGGCGACGTCGCCGCGCGCTGATGAACAAGGCCGGCGGCGCAGCCACTTAGACAATCGCCGCCGGCCGCTCCGTCCCAGTTTCGTACCGAGTGTCCACGCGCCTTACCGGCGCGCCAGTACCGCTCGTCCGAAATCAACGCGTCAGGTCCGGGGGACCCCGCCATGAATCTCTCAAAGTTCTTCATCGATCGTCCGATCTTCGCCGGAGTCATCTCCGTCGTGATCTTCCTCGCCGGCCTGATCTCGATGTTCCGGCTGCCGATCTCGGAATATCCCGAGGTGGTGCCGCCGTCGGTGGTGGTGAAGGCGCAGTTCCCCGGCGCCAACCCCAAGGTCATCGCCGAGACCGTGGCGGCGCCGCTCGAGGAGCAGATCAACGGCGTCGAGAACATGCTCTACATGTTCTCGCAGGCGGCCTCCGACGGCACGCTGACGCTCACCGTCACCTTCAAGCTCGGCACCGATCCCGACCTCGCGACCCAGCTCGTCCAGAACCGCGTCAACCAGGCGCAGCCGCGGCTGCCCGACGTCACGCGCCAGCTCGGCGTCACCACGGTCAAGAGCTCGCCCGACCTCACCATGGTCGTGCACCTGAAGTCACCCGACGACCGCTACGACATGCTGTACCTGCGCAACTACGCGGTGCTGAACGTCAAGGACCAGCTCGCCAAGATTCGCGGCGTCGGCTCGGTGCAGCTGTTCGGCTCGGGCGACTACGCGATGCGCATCTGGCTCAATCCGCAGAAGGTCGCCGAGCGCGGCATGACCGCGACCGAGGTGGTCGCGGCGATCCGCCGCCAGAACGTTCAGGTCGCGGCCGGCGTCATCGGCGGCCCGCCGTACGACCGGGGCGTCGAGCTGCAGCTTCCGGTCAACGCCCAGGGGCGTCTCAACGACCCCGACGAATTCGCCGAGATCATCATCAAGCGCGACAACGGCGTGGTGACACGGCTCAAGGACGTGGCGCGGATCGAAGTCGACGCCGCCCAGTACGGCCTGCGCTCGCTGCTCGACAACAAGTCGGCGGTCGCGATCCCGATCTTCCAGTCGCCGGGCTCGAACGCGATCCAGGTCTCGGACGACGTCCGCGCGACCATGGAGGAGCTCAAGAAGAACTTCCCCGAGGGGCTCGACTACTCGATCGTCTACGACCCGACGGTGTTCGTGCGCGGCTCGATCACCGCGGTCGTCCACACCCTGCTCGAGGCTGTGGCGTTGGTCGTCCTCGTCGTCATCCTGTTCCTGCAGACGTGGCGCGCGTCGATCATCCCGCTGCTCGCGGTGCCGATCTCGATCGTCGGCACGTTCGCGATCATGAACGCGTTCGGATTCTCCATCAACGCGCTGTCGCTGTTCGGTCTCGTGCTGTCGATCGGCATCGTCGTCGACGACGCGATCGTCGTCGTCGAGAACGTCGAGCGCAGCATCGAGAA
>DATJIG010000140.1:0-6773 GCA_035493495.1 Alphaproteobacteria bacterium | reverse complement strand
CGGGAAGCGTCCTGCCTGCTCAATCCGCCGAATGATCGGTCCACGTTGTCGGGGTGATCACCCGGTTTCATCGCGCGGGGTCTAGTGGCCTGCAGGTGCCGGCGACGCCGTTGTCGCGCGATGCGCGCACCATGCACACGCCGATCACACCCCACAAGGGGGCTGTGGAAAGTCGGGAATCGCCGAAGCGGTTCAATGCGCATTTTCTTTTCGTCATGCCCGCGAAGGCGGGCATCCACGTTCTTTTCGTTGTTGGCCTGGAAACAACACGCAGATGCCCGCCAAGTCCGACCATGACGGGTAAAGAAACCCTGGACTCGTCTGCGCCGCGTACCATCCGCGCCCTCGGGACGTCACCGATAAGCCTCCGCCAACGCCCTCAATCGGTCGCAAAGCCGGGCGTATCTTTCCGAGACGTCGTAGCAATTGGTCGGGCGCAGCCCCTCTCCCCATGCGGCGACGAGTGGCAGCGGGATTCTGCGTGGTGGTGCTGGGTCTCCTCTCCTTCGGGAGTCCCGTATACGCCAATGCGCGGTTTGATCGTGTCCCGCCGCGAGAGCGCATCGAGCCGCACCGCGCGATCGCGCCGGGACAACGATTCGAGCGCCATCCGGCGATCGTCGAACAGCATCGCGTGATCGAGCAGCGCCGGATCTTCGAGAGCCGCCCCGCAATCGTGCCCGCGCGCCCCGCGTTCCGGCCGCATGACGGTTTCTTCGACAATCGCATCGACCGTCGCCGGTTCATCGAACGTCGAGACCACCTCAGATTCCGCCCCGTGATTCCGCAGCGGGAATTGTTCCCACGTCGCCATCTCGTCGAGCGCGACAGGCGAGTGTTCGTGTTCGGCTCCACCTTGTTCCTCTATCCGGCACCCCTGTACCCCTATCCTGCGCCCGGGTCACCGATGCTCCTCTACCAGCCACCGGACGTCGTGGTGCCCGACTGGGCGGTGCCCGACTCCGACATTTGCCAGGACTTCCACGGCGACGCCGTGATCAGGGACACCGGCCAGCGCTTCTACGGCACCGCGTGTCTTCAGCCCGACGGTCAGTGACACATCGTCGCCGGCTGAGCTGTGCTCCAATTGCGACCACATCTCCGCCCTCAATCGGCCGTAAAGCCGAGCGACGCTTACTCTCACGCCATGGCAACCATTCGGGCACAGTCCCTGAGTTCATGACGCGACGCGCGACTGCCGCAGTTCTCTTCGCGGTGCTGGGCTTCTCCTCCCTCGCGACGCCCACGTTCGCCGACGACGACCGCAATCCGCCGCGGAGCGACCATCGCCCGACGCCGAGCCGCCCCGAGCAGCGCCCCGCGCCAACGCCTGCACCGGCGCCCGCGATCCAGCAGCACCGTCCCGATCCGCGCCCCGACTCGCGTCCTTCCATGGGCCAGCGCGGTACGCGCGACCGCATCGAGCACCGCCCGACGATTCCGCAGCAGGGACACGCCGAGCCCCGTCCCTCCGCGCCGCAGCCGCCGCGCGTCGAAAATCATCCCGTTCCACAGCCGCGCAACCGCGTCGACAGTCGCCCACCGTTTCAGCCCCGCGATCGCGTCGACAGCCATCCGAACGTCCAGCCGCCACCGCGGTCCGACCGTCCCGCTCCATTCCAGCCTCGCGAGCGCGTCGACAACCGTCCGGCGTTTCAGCCGCCGCGGTCCGATCATCCGCCGGCGATCAGCCCGCGCGACCGCATCGCGCCTCGCCCGGCGATGCCGGCAACCGATGCGTTCCGACACCACGAACGCATCGAACCCGGGTTCGCCGTCGACCGCCACGATCGCCAATGGCACGAGCGCCGGTTCGCCGATCGCGAGCCGCATCGCTGGCACGGCGGTCATTGGGTCCACAGCTATCGTAGCGGCCGCATGGGCTGGTGGTGGGTGATCGGACCCGCCTGGTACCTCTACCCGGCACCGATCTATCCGTACCCCGATCCGGACCTGGAGGTGCTCGTCTACGACGACACCGTAGTCCCCGATGCCGCCGCCTGCCGGGAGTTCCACGGCGACGCGATCATCAACGACACCGGCGCGCCGTTCTACGGCACCGCCTGTCTCGAACCGGACGGCCTGTGGCACATCGTCTCAAGCTAGACGAGGGGCTAGCCGGTCACGCACCGCCGCGCGGGCAGGACGGCGGGTCTCCCGAAATCCTTGCCCATCCCCGATGCCCAATCCCCAAGGAGGACATCAATGATCCGACGACTCGTGCTGATAGCCGCTGCGATGGCCATGCTCTCCGGCTGCATCGTCTACGAGCGCGACTACGTTGATCGCGGCCACCACCACCATCACTACGACGATCGTTACGGCTGGAGGTAGGCAATACCCGAACCGCCGCGGCGCATGCGTCGCGGCGGTTCTTTTTCTTCGGCCGCGGCTATTCGCCCCACGCCAGCACCAGGGCAACATCGCCCGGCTTCCCATCGGGAAAATCGAGTATCTCCGCCGACAGGCGAAAGCCGTGCGGCTTGAGCTGGTGCTCCCAGCGCAGGTACATCTCCGCGGCCTCGCCGCGCAGCGTCGTCGGCCAGTCCGGCTCGCGGACGTTGACGGCGCGGCCGCCATCGCTGAGGAGCTCGCTCGGGAACCGCAGCAGCGTGAACTCCGTCTCGCCCCTCTCCGCCGCCTGCTTGGCGTCGCGCAGGAGATCCGACCATCCCCGGTCGCCGAGGTGGCTCTCGATCAGTTCCTCGAATTTGGCGTGCCGCCGCTCCGCCGCGGCCTTGCGCTCGTCGTCCCGGCGGCGACTCTGGGCGAGCTTGGCTTCCGCCGTCGCCTCGCGGAACGCGGAGGCGTCGACCGCCTCGTCGGCTTGCTTCGGCACTTCGCGCGATTGCGGCGACGTCGACTCCCGATCGTCGCCGCCGTGGGCCCGTTGCTCGATTTCATGAATCAAGTCGGTGACGAAGCCGCCACCCGACTTCGCGGGCTTCGCCGGAGGCACTTCCGCTACAATCGCGCGCAGAAGATCGGCGCGGCTGACGATGCCGACGACGTGGCCGTCGCGGACCACCGGCACGCGCTTGATCCGGTACTGCCCGAGCAGTCGCGCGATTTCGCTCGCGTCCGTCGTCTCGTCGACGGTGACGACCGGCACCGCCATGAGATGGCGCGCCTCCTCGACGGTGTGCATCGATTTGAGGAAATCCGGACTGAGCTCCTGCCCCTCGGCGAGCAGCGCAAGCCACCAGTCGCGGCGGCAGTCGCGATTGCTTTCGTCCCGCGCGATGAGATCGCCTTCGCTGATCATGCCGACGGGCGCGCCGGTCGAATCGATCACCGGCACGGCGCTGATCGCATGATCGAGAAGCAGGCGGGCAACGTCGCGCGCCGGGGTCTCCGGCGTCACGGAAATGACGTCGCGCGTCATCAGGTCCCTGGCCAGCATCGTCGGTACTCCGATGCGGCACTCCCCGACGCGCCGACCGGCGCGCGTGCCCGTAACGAAGCGCGCGGCTACTCCGCGAGCTTCTTCTTCAGAATCTCGTTCACCACGCCCGGATTGGCCTTGCCGCCGGTCGCCTTCATCACCTGACCGACGAACCAGCCGATCAGGTTCTGGTTGCCGCCCTTGTAGGTCGCGACCTGCTTCGGGTTGTCAGCGATCACCTTGTCGGCCGCGGCCTCGATCGGCCCGGTGTCGGTGATCTGCTTGAGGCCCTTCTCCTCGACGATGACCTTGGCGGGCTTGCCGGTCTCGACCATCGCCACGAACACGTCCTTGGCGATGCGGCCCGAAATCGTGCCGTCCTTCAGGAGATCGAGCATGCCGCCGAGCGCTTCCGCCGAGACCGGCGACTGCTCGATGCCGACGCCGGTCTTGTTCAGCACGGCGAACAGATCGCCCATGATCCAGTTGGCGGCACTCTTGCCGTCGCGGCCCTTGGCGGCCGCCTCGAAATAGTCGGCCGACGCGCGCTCGGCGACGAGCACGCCCGCGTCGTACGCGGTCAGCCCGTAGTCCTTCATGAAGCGCGCCTTCTTCTCGTCGGGCAGCTCCGGCAGCGTCGCCTTGATCCGGGCGACGAAGTCGGGTTCGAGCTCGAGCGGCAGAAGATCGGGATCGGGGAAGTAGCGGTAGTCGTGCGCCTCTTCCTTGGTGCGCATGGCGCGGGTCTCGCCGCGATTGGCGTCGAACAGCCGGGTCTGCTGCTTGACCGTGCCGCCCTCTTCGATGAGCTCGATCTGGCGGCGCGCCTCGTACTCGACCGCCTGCTGGACGAAGCGGATCGAGTTGACGTTCTTGATCTCGCAGCGCGTGCCGAACGGCGCGCCCGGCTTGCGCACCGACACGTTGACGTCGGCGCGCAAAGACCCTTCGTCCATGTTGCCATCGCAGGTGCCGAGGTAGCGCAGGATCGAGCGCAGCTTCTTGAGATACGCCGCGGCCTCCTCGGCCGAGCGCATGTCGGGCTCCGACACGATCTCCATCAGCGCGGTGCCCGAGCGGTTGAGATCGATGAAGGTGAGCTGCGGGTCCTGGTCGTGGATCGACTTGCCCGCGTCCTGCTCCAGGTGCAGGCGGGTGATGCCGACCGTGCGGCTTTCGCCGCCGGGCAGGTCGAGGACCAACTCGCCCCTGCCGACGATCGGCTGGGTGAACTGCGAGATCTGATAGCCCTGCGGCAGGTCGGGATAGAAGTAGTTCTTGCGGTCGAACACCGAGCGCATGTTGATCTGCGCCTTGAGGCCGAGGCCGGTGCGCACCGCCTGCTCGACGCAAAAGCCGTTGATGACCGGCAGCATGCCCGGCATCGCCGCATCGACCAGCGAGACCTGGCTGTTAGGCTCGGCGCCGAACGCGATCGCCGCGCCCGAGAACAGCTTCGACTTCGACAGCACCTGGGCGTGGACTTCCAGGCCGATCACCACTTCCCAGTGACCGGTCTTGCCCTCGATCAGGTTTTTGGACTCTGCACTCGCTGTCGTCGTGCTCATGCCGCACCGTCCGGCTTCGCTGTGAACTTCGCCTGCGATTCGACCACGCCCGCGACACGGAACACGGTTTCCTCGTCGAACGGCCGGCCGATGACCTGCAGCCCGAGCGGCAGGCCGTCGGACGACAGCCCCGCCGGCACCGAGATGCCCGGCAGACCGGCCAGGTTCACCGACACCGTGAACACGTCGTTCAGGTACATGGTGATCGGATCGTCGGATTTCTCCCCCAGGGCGAACGCGGCCGAGGGCGCGGTCGGGGTCAAAATCGCGTCGACCTTTTTATAGGCTTCCTCGAAGTCGCGGGCGATCAGGCTGCGGACCTTCTGGGCCTTGAGGTAATAGGCGTCGTAGTAGCCGGCCGACAGCACGTAGGTGCCGATCATGACGCGGCGCCGGACCTCGGCGCCGAAGCCGGCGCCGCGGGTGTTCTCGTAGAGGTCGTCGATCGACTCGCCCGGCACCCGCAGGCCGTAGCGGATGCCGTCGTAGCGCGCCAGATTCGACGATGCCTCGGCCGGGGCGATGATGTAGTAGGCCGGCAGCGCGTACTTGGTGTGCGGCAGGCTGATGTCGACCGGCGTGGCACCCGCGTCCTTCAGCCAGGCGATGCCCTTCGCCCAAAGATCCTCGATCTCCCGGGACATGCCGTCCATCCGGTATTCCTTGGGAATACCGATCCTGAGGCCGCGCACGTCGCCCGTGAGCGCCTTCTCGAAGTCCGGGACGGCCTTCTCGACCGAGGTCGAGTCCTTGGCATCGAAGCCCGCCATCTCGCGCAGCAGGATCGCGGTGTCGCGCACGGTGCGCGCGAACGGGCCCGCCTGATCGAGCGACGAGGCGAACGCGACGATGCCCCAGCGCGAGCAGCGGCCGTAGGTCGGCTTGATGCCGACGATGCCGCAGAACGCGGCCGGCTGGCGGATCGAACCGCCGGTATCGGTGCCGGTGGCGCCGAGGCAGGTGCGCGCGGCAACGGCGGCCGCCGAGCCGCCGGACGAACCGCCGGGCACCAGCGGCCGGTTGTCGCCCTTGCGCTTCCACGGATTGGCCACTGCGCCGAAGGCGCTGGTGGCGTTCGACGAACCCATGGCGAACTCGTCGAGGTTGGTCTTGCCGACCGACACGGCGCCGGCGGCGAGGAGCTTCCCGCTCACCGTCGACTCATACTGCGGGATGAAGTTGCCGAGGATCTTCGACGCCGCCGTTGTCCTCACGTTTTCGGTGCAGAACAGATCCTTGATCGCCAGCGGAACGCCTTCGAGCGCCCGGGCGTCGCCGCTGGCGATGCGCGCGTCGGACTCGGCCGCCAGCTTCTTCGCGAGCTCCGGCGTCTCGGTGATGTAGGCGTTGAGCGGGCGTGCCGCTTCGACCGCCTTCACGTGGGCGTCGGTCAGTTCGGCGGCGGAAAATTTCTTCGCCTTGAGGCCGTCACGAGCCTCGGCGAGCGTCAGATCGGTGAGCGCGCTCATTCGACGACCTTCGGCACCGTAAAGTAGCCGTCGCGCGCCTCCGGCGCGTTGGCGAGCACCTTCTCCGGAATACCGCCGTCGGTCACCTCGTCGGCGCGTCGGCGCAGCTTCATCGCCTCGCTCGACGTCATCGGCGGCACGTCGGTGCAGTCGAGCTCGTTCAGTTGCTCGACGAACGCGAGGATGCGCGAGAGGTCGGCCGCGAGCGCATCCTCCTCTCCGGCCGGGACCTTGATGCGGGCAAGCCGCGCGATTCTCGCAACGGTGGCTTTGTCGAGCGACATGGGATTAGATGCGCATGTAATTGGCTGAAAAGACAGCAGAACCGGGCGAATCCGCCGGACCGCGAAG
>DATJIG010000139.1:0-2481 GCA_035493495.1 Alphaproteobacteria bacterium | reverse complement strand
TCGCGCCTCAGAATCCGGTCGACGAGGATACCGACGAGCCAGTTCTCGTGGAAATCGGCGCGGAGCTTGTCGCGGTCGTAGACGGTCTCGACCCAGGTCGCGAACGGGATCGGCGACTTGGCGTCGTCGGCGAGGTAGCGCTCGAAGAAGAAATCGATGACCCCGGTCTTCGCCTGGCGCAGGTGCCCGTAGGCGAGCGACAGGTGCTTCTTCATCGCCGCCCGGAGCGACATTCCGCCCTTGACGAACATGTAGAGGGTCGACATGAAGCCGGCGCGATCGGCGCCCGACTTGCAGTGCATCAGCACCGGGTACTCGATCTCGTCGAACAGCTTGATAGCGGCAAGGATGGTCGGGCGATCGAGCGGGCTGCGCGAGCGGATCGGGAAATCGATCAGCGTCAGGCCGAGCTCGCGGCAAGCCTCGCGCTCGAGGATGTAGGAGCCGCAGGTGTCGCGGCGGCCGCGCAGGTTGACGACGGTCTTGATGCCGCGCGCCTTGGCCCAGCGGAG
Source organism: Alphaproteobacteria bacterium (assembly GCA_035493495.1). Classification (GTDB taxonomy): domain Bacteria; phylum Pseudomonadota; class Alphaproteobacteria; order SMXQ01; family SMXQ01; genus DATJIG01. The sequence goes on along the minus strand of DATJIG010000139.1, from coordinate 1,969 downwards.
CTGGCGCTTCGACGGCTGTGCGCCGCGCCATACGCCGGGCGCGATCTGGTGCGCGTTCCAGTAGATGGCGCGCAGGAAGCCGTGGTCGATGAAGGTGGAGTCGAGGACGGCGCGGGTCCGCTCCCAGAGGCTGAGTTGCGGCAAGGGCGGGGCGAGGCTCGGCAGGTCGACAGGCAACGTTTACTCCAAAAGGCGCGACGCCTTCCTGAATGGTGACGCTTTACATAGGAAGCGTCGGCGAGGCGGCAAAGGGGTACCACAAAGCCGAGTGTCTGGCACGGCTTAGGGCCGTGCTCGTCGCCGTAACCGGGGCCGGGCGCCGAAACCGCCGGCCGGCGCACTGGCCCGCCGAATCGCGCTGGTGTATCAAGCTACTCACCTGTGACCGGGGCCGGAGCGGCACCCGGGACGGGCCTCGATGACCAGTCCCTGACCAAAGGTCCATGACCGACACCCGAGCGAACCCAGGCAAGGCGGTGCTGAGCGACAGCCGGTCGTTGCCCCTGATGCGGCGGCTGATCGGCTCGGTCCGGCCCTACGGCGGCGCGCTGACCGCGGCCGTCATCTGCATGGGCGTGGTCGCGGCGATGAACGCCGCCAGCGCCTGGCTGCTCGACCCGGTCGTCAACAAGGTGTTCGTCGATCGCGACCGCGACCTCCTGTACATCATCGGCGCCTCCGTGTTCGGCGTGTTCGCGCTCAAGAGTGCCGCGAGCTACGCCCAGGAGGTGCTGCTCGCGTACGTCGGCCAGCACGTCGTCTCCGACATCCAGAACCGGTTGTTCGCGCACCTCGTGCGCGACGACGTCTCAACCTTCCAGGCCCACGCCTCGGGCACGCTGGTCTCGCACTTCACCTACGACATCAACATGATGCGCGCCGCGGTGTCGAACACGATGGTCGGCATCGGCCGCGACCTGCTGTCGGTCATCTTCCTGATGGGCGTCGTGTTCTATCAGGACTGGCTGCTGGCGACGATCAGCCTGGTCGTCGCGCCGCTGACCATCGTGCCCTTGCAGAAGTTGAGCAAGCGCATGCGCCGCGTCTCGACCCAGACCCAGACCGAGATGGGCACGCTCAACGCGACCCTCGCGCAGGTGTTCCAGGGCATCCGCCTGATCAAGGCGTACCGGCTCGAGCGCTTCGAGGAGGAGCGCGTCAGCGGGACCGTCAATCTCATCTGCAAGCTGTCGATCCGCGCCGCGCGCTTGCAGGCGGCGGTCCAGCCCCTGATCGACACCTTCGGCGGCATCGCCGTCGCGGCGGTGATCGTCTACGGCGGCGCGCGGGTGATCGACGGCGCGACGACGCCGGGCGCGTTCTTCTCGTTCATCGGCGCGGTGCTGATGGCCTACCAGCCGATGCGCTCGCTGAGCAAGGTCAACGTCTCGCTGCAACAGGGGCTGGCCGCGGCCGAGCGCGTGTTCGCGCTCATCGACAAGCAGCCAGCGCTGCTCGAAGCCGTCAACGCCCGCGCGCTTCCGCGGCTCTCCGGCGCGATCACCTTCGACCGCGTGCGCTTCTCCTACACGGGGGACGAACAGGCGCTCGACGCGGTCACCTTCGAGGCGCCGTCGGGCGGCATCACCGCGCTGGTCGGGCCGTCGGGTGCCGGCAAGAGCACGGTGTTCAACCTGATCCCGCGCTTCTACGACCCCGAGACCGGGCGCGTGGTGATCAACGGCTGCGACGTGCGCGACGTCACCTTCGCCAGCCTGCGCGACAGCCTCGCCGTCGTCAGCCAGGAAGTGGTGCTGTTCGACGATACCGTCGCCAACAACATCCGCTGCGGCAAGCTCGACGCCACCGACGAGGAGGTGCGCGCGGCGGCGAAAGCCGCGGCCGCCGCCGAGTTCATCGAGCGGCTGCCCGGCGGCTACGACACCATGGTCGGCGAGCACGGGCTTCGGCTCTCGGGCGGCCAGCGCCAGCGCATCGCCATCGCCCGCGCGATCCTCAAGGACGCGCC
>DATJIG010000138.1:0-2525 GCA_035493495.1 Alphaproteobacteria bacterium | reverse complement strand
GCGACCGAGGCAGCATCGGTAGGCTCGGCCACGCTTTCAACGCAGCGTGGCACCTTACTGACCCTCACCGGGGACGACAAAGGCGGCTTCTGCCGAGGCCGCCGACGACGGAGTGCGTCCGCCTGGCAAAGTGGGCGCACTCGGCCCCTCACCGCCCACCCCCTCCGCCCCAGCGGAGGGGGTGGTCACCGGGCCCGCAATGGATGAGAATTCGCTTCAACAACGAAAACGAACGTACAGGGATGCAGATGAAACTCCGCGTGCTCGCTCTCGCGATCCTCCTCGGTCTCACCGCGCCGCCGGCATTCGCCCAATCCTCCAAGGATGCGAACGCGGACCTCGCCCGCATCGCCATGCTCGACGGCGCCGACCGTCAGAAGGTGCTCGAGGACGGCGCGCGGCGCGAAGGCTCGGTCGTCTGGTATTGCTCGCTCACCGAGAACACGGTGCTGCGGCCGCTCGCCCAGGCGTTCGCCAAGAAGTACCCGTTCGTGAAGATCGACTACTGGCGCGGCGGCAGCGCCCAGATCATCCAGAAGGTGACGGCCGAGTTGCAGGCGCGCAATCCCGTGGTCGACGTGATCGAGGGCAGCGGCACCGCGGTGCCGCTGATCAAGGCCAAAGCCATCGTGCCGTTCACCTCACCCCACATCGCCGACTATCAGGAGATCTACCGCGACCCGCGGCACCTGTGGGCGGCGACGCGGTTCGCCTACTACGGACTCGGCTACAACACCCGCGAGGTATCGAAGGCCGACGTGCCAAAGACTTACGAGGCGCTGCTCGATCCCCAGTGGAAGGGCCGCATGGCGTGGCGCGTCGGCGACGCGACCGGCGCCGAGCTCTTCATCACCGCTGCGCGGCTTGCCATGGGCGAAGACAAGGCCGACGCCTACTTCGCCAGGCTCAGTGGCCAGAACATCGTCCCCTACACATCGTCGGCGCGCTCGCTCGTCAACCAGGTGATCGCCGGCGAGTACGCGATGGGGCTCAACATCTTCCTGCACCACCCGATCTACAGCGCGCTGCAGGGAGCGCCGTCGGCATCGCAGGCGATCGAGCCGGTGCCGAGCACCATCGGCACGATCCAGCTCTCGCGCGGCGCGCGCCATCCGCACGCGGCGATGCTGCTGATCGACTTCGTGCTCTCGCCCGACGGCCAGCAGGTCATGGCCCGGGAGGACTACCTGCCTGGCAACTCGAAGGTCGAGCCGAGCGACGCCCAGAAGGCGATCGTGCCCAGGTACGCCGGCACCAAGGAGGCCTTCGTCAGCCCCGAGGTGCTCGAGGAGATGCACCGGGGCTCGGCCGACATCCTCAAGAAGTACTTTAAGTAGATCCGGCTAAATCGCTGAACTACCGAAGACTTCCTGGGCAATGTGGAAGGCCTCGTTGGCCGCCGGCACGCCGCAGTAGATCGCCGTCTGCATCAGGCACTCCATGATCTCGTCGCGGGTGACGCCGTTGTTCTCGGCGGCGCGGATGTGGAGCCGGAGCTCGGCCTCGCGGTTGAGCGCCACCATCATGGCAATGGTGATGAGACTGCGGGTCATGCGGTCGAGGCCCGGCCGGGTCCAGATATCGCCCCAGGCGTAGCGGGTGATGAGGTCCTGGAACTCCTCGTTGAAGGCGGTGACCTTTTTCTGCACCTGATCGACGTAGGCGTCGCCGAGCACTTCCCGGCGCATTTTCATCCCGGCTTCGTACCGCTTCCGCTCGTCCATAGTCCGTCTCCTGAGCCGTTAAGCCATGAGGAACTTCAACACCGCGTCATTGAATTGGTTCGCATCCTCGACATTGGACAGGTGCGCGGCCGCCAGCACCTTCCCCCACGCGCCGTGGATCGAGTCGACGAGAAACTTCGCGTCTTCGAGCGTCGTCACCGGATCGTCGCGCCCCGCGATCACCAGCGTCGGCGTCTGGATCGACGACACCTGCGCGCGGAAATCGGCGTCGCGGATCGCGGCGCAAGTTGCCGCGTATCCGGCCGGGTTGGCCGCCAGCATCAACTGTTTCACCGCCTGCACCGCCTGCGGGTTGCGGCGGCGGAACGTGTCGGTGAACCAGCGCTTCACCACCGCTTCGGCGACCGGCTTCATGCCGTCGCGCTCGATCGTCGCGATGCGCTCGTTCCATGCCTCCGGCGGGCCGATGTACGGCGCGGTGTTGGCGAGGATCAGGCGATCGAGGCGATCCGGCGCATTGAGCGCGATCCACTGGCCGACGATGCCGCCGAGCGACAGGCCGCAGAAGTTGCCGCGACCGACGTGCACCTCGTCCATCAGTCCGAGCACGTCCTCGGCGAGATCGGCGATCGTGTACGGGCCGTCGGGCGCGTCGCTCTGGCCGTGGCCGCGACCGTCGTAACGCAGGACGCGGAAGTGCTGGGTCAGCGCCTCCATCTGGGCGTCCCACATGCGGTGGTCGGTGCCGAGCGAGTTCGACAGCACCAGCGGCGGCGCGCCGGGATCGCCGTCGACCCGGAAGAACAGCTTGTTGCGGTTGACGTTGATGAACGCCATTCA
>DATJIG010000137.1:0-5615 GCA_035493495.1 Alphaproteobacteria bacterium | reverse complement strand
CTGCCGGATCGACTCGCCGGCGGCACGGCGGCTGGCAATGGCGCACCGCTCCTCGACGCTGAACTGCTGATATCTGTCCCCCATCGCAACACCCCCCGCAAAAGGTGTTGCACTTCGTTTGTGAAGTCAGCGAATCCAGGGCAGCGGGGTCTGATCGCCCCTGGACCCCAATTTGCGGACGGGTTGCACCCCGTCCGCTTTACAAAGAGGGGCGCGGGGGTGACGAATTGATGCTTGGGAGCACCCGCCACAAATGAAAAGTCCTCTCCCGGAGGAGGGAGAGGACGAGGCGGTACTCGACTTTTTAGAAGTTGTCCCCGGAAAGGAGAGCCGTGCGCTGTCGCTCCGGTTACGCCCGGAGCGGCGACGTGTGCGGCCTACTGGCCGAACGGCCAGTGGCTGGTGAGCGCGGCGATGACCATCGCCGTCAGGAACACCAGCGGGAAAATCGTGCGCATCAGGCGCTGGCGGTCTTCTTCCTCGTCGTCATCGTCGAGGTCGTCGTCGTCACGCTTCTGCTGGGTCAGCAGCGGCGCGAGCGGCCCGAGCATGCCCATGAAGAACGAGCGCTGCGCCGGCGGACGTCCGTCCGGGCGCTCGCACGCCCAGGCGAAGAAACCGACTGCACCACCGAGAAAGATCGCGAGGGAAACGTGGACGGGGGAAATACCGGCAAGGGCTTGTTGGAGCATTGTTCTTCCAAAACGCGCTGACGGAGACGCCCCGCCACTTACGGGGCACCCGCATTGGTTAACGCGGGCTCCCGTTGCTCTCATGCGACAGGGTGTGACAGCAAGCTTGGCCGGGTACAAGTTTTTGTGACGGCAGGCGAATTCGGAGTTGCGCGGCTTCGCTGCAACATTCGTGGGTCGTTCGGCTTGCGTCGCGGTGCCCCGGTACCGCCGCGCGCCGCGAAAGCGGCCGATTCTATTGGTTCAGGCGCACGTAGTGGGCGGCGTTGGCGGTGTTCGGGACGAACAGCCACATCTCGTCCGCGCCCTGGAGCTTGGCGACAAAGGAGGTGCCCGAGGCGAGTTCGATTTGATAGCTCTCGGTGAGCTTGCGATAGGCCTTCACCTGGGCGGTCTTGGCCGGGCCCTGAGGCTTCATGCCGGGGCCGAGCGCGGTGAACGACATCGACGTCGGCGTGAACTCGGTGAGTAGCGCGCCCTGGTTGGCGTCGCCCTTCATCAGCCACTTGCCGAGCAGCGGGTTGTCGTCGGCACGCGCAGGCGCGACGGGCGACAACAGTCCGAGCACGAGCGCGGCAAGTGCGATGCGAAGGAGGCGGATCATGGGGGGAGTTTACAACAGACCGTCTACAGCATCACCACGGGCACCCACTCGCCGGCTTTGATGGCGGGGGCGTCGGGCGGGCGGCGGATCAGGCAGTCGGCGGCCGACAGCGTCGACATCATCGACGAGTCCTGGATCTTGAACGGCGTCGCCAGCGGCGCGCCGGTGTCGTCGCGCGACAGCCGCGCGCGGATGAAGTCCTCGCGGAAGTTGTTGGCGCCGAGATCGGAGCCGAGCCGCGCGCGGTTGAGGGTGAGGCGCTCCTCGGTGAGGCCGAGCATGCGGCCCATCGCCGGCCTCAGGAACAGCACGGCGCAGACCAGCGCCGACACCGGGTTGCCGGGCAGGCCGATCATCGGCGTCTCCCCGAGGCGGCCGAACATCAGCGGCTTGCCGGGTTTCATGGCGATCTTCCAGAAGTCGACCGTCAGGCCCTCGCGGCCGAGCACCTTCTGGACGAGGTCGCGGTCGCCGACCGAGACGCCGCCGGTGGTGAGCAGGAGATCCGCACCCTTCGCGCCGCGCGACAGCACGCGGATCGAATCTTCGTCGTCGCGGGCAATGCCGAGATCGATCGCCTCGCCGCCGAGCTCAGCGACCATGGCTTTCAGCGCCGGGCCGTTCGACGACACGATCTGGTTGGCGCCGATGGGGTCGCCCGGGCGGACGATCTCGTCGCCGGTGGCGAGGATCGCGACCCGCGGCTTGCGCGTGACCGAGAGCCACGGCCGGTTCATCGCCGCGGCAAGCCCGATGTCGCGGGCGTTGAGCCACGTGCCGCGCGTGAGCAGCACCGCGCCTTCCCTGAAGTCGATGCCCTTGTCGCGGACGTTGGCGCCGCGCGGCGCCGATTCCTTGATGGTGATACGCGCGCCGTCCCTGTCGGTGTCTTCCTGGATCACCACGGCATCGGCGCCGTCGGGAACGGGCCCGCCGGTCAGGATGCGGACGCACTGGCCGGGCTGCACCGTCTGCGCATACGCGCCGCCGGCGGGCGCTTCGCCGACGAGCGACAGCGTGACCGGGACCTTGGTCACGTCGCTCGCGCGCACGGCGTAGCCGTCCATCGCCGAGACCGGAGCGGGCGGCTGGGTGCGGAGTGCGGCGAGATCGGCGGCGAGAACGCGGCCGATGGCGCGCTCAATCGACACGTCCTCGGCCGTCAGCGTCTCGAACGCGTCGGTGATGCGCGCGCGGGCTTCGTCGACGGACAACATCGCTACTTTCCTTTACGGCGCGCGGGGCGTGCCTTCATCGACGCCGTCTTCAAACCTTCAGGCGCGACGAACTCGCCCGACTTGCCGCCGGCCTTGTGGACGAGGCGGATGTCGGAAATCGTCATCGCGCGGTCGACCGCCTTGCACATGTCGTAGATGGTGAGCGCCGCGACCGAGACGGCGGTCAACGCCTCCATCTCGACGCCGGTCTGGCCCTTCAGCTTGCAGGTCGCGGTGATCTCGATCGTGGGCGGGCGGCCGTTCCTCAGCTCGAGGTGCACCGTCACCGACGACAGCGCCAGCGGGTGGCACAGCGGAATCAGCTCGGGTGTCTTCTTCGCCGCCATGATGCCGGCGATGCGCGCGACCGACAGCACGTCGCCCTTGGCGACCGCGCCCTCGCGGATCAGCTCGAAGGTTGCCGGTTGCATGGTGATGCGGCCCATGGCAGTGGCGGTGCGCGCGGTCTCGTCCTTGGCGGACACGTCGACCATGTGGGCGCGACCTTTGCGGTCGAGATGGGTGAGGGTGGCCATCCTGCGATCCTGACGACGAGAGGGGCGAGTTGAACGATTTTGACAATGGCTCGCTATATCAAAGCACTTGGAACGTCCACAGAGAAGTCTCTCGGCTGACGTCCAAAACCGCCCCTGCCGCGGGATCACCGATGGCGCCGGCGCCTGTTTTTGCCCATTATGCGGCGATGGCTATCGAACCCCGCTCGTCCGAGCCCCGCTCCCCCCGTCTCGCCGTGCTGATCGACGCCGACAACACGTCGGCCCGCATCGCACCCGGCCTGTTCGAAGAAATCGCCAAGATCGGCGAGGCGAGCGTGCGCCGGATCTACGGCGACTTTTCGGGGACGAGGCTCAAATCGTGGGCCGAGATACTGTCGACCCACGCGATCATGCCGCACCAGAATTTCGCCTACACGAGCGGCAAGAACGCTTCGGATATCGCGCTCGTCATCGACGCAATGGACCTCCTGCACAGCGGGCGGTTCGACGGCTTCTGCCTGGTCTCGTCCGATAGCGACTTCACCAGGCTGGCGGCCCGCATCCGCGAAGAGGGCGTGGACGTGTACGGCTTCGGCGAGCAGAAAACTCCGGAAAGCTTCCGTCAGGCCTGTCGCAGGTTCGTGTACACGGAAAATCTTCTGCCCGTGGCCCCGGCTGCCGACCAGCCGGAGCAATCGGTAAGGCCCGCATCGGCGATCAAATCACCGAGCGCGGCGACGCGGCTCATCCGCACGGCGATCGCGCAGGTGGAGGGTGAGGACGGCTGGGTGGCCCTCGGGCGAGTCGGTCAGCAGCTCGCGGTGCTGGCGTCGGATTTCGATCCGCGCACCTACGGACAGTCCAAGCTCGGTGATCTCGTCGAGAAGTCCGGCGCCTTCGAAGTCCGTCGCGAGTCCGGCTCCGTATACGTTCGCGTAAAGCCGCAAACGCCGCGTCTCAAGTCGACATCCGCCAAAAAGGATGCGCCGCCGGCGCGGTAGCGTCCGCTTTCGGGACTTACGCTTACGCCGTCGCGGGGACGCCGAGCAGCGCCCGGGTCGCCGCCTCGACGTCCGGCTCACGCATGAGCGATTCGCCGACCAGGAACGCGCGCGCGCCGGCGCGGTTCATGCGGGCCAGGTCGGCGTTGGTCTTGAGGCCCGACTCCGAGACGATGATGCGGCCCGCCGGCACCTTCGGTGCCAGCGCCTCGGTGGTCGCGATGTCGGTCTTGAGCGTCTTCAGGTTGCGGTTGTTGATGCCGATCAGCGGCGTGCGCAGGCGCAGCGCGCGATCGAGTTCGACGTCGTCGTGGACCTCGACCAGCACGTCGAGGCCGGCCGACAGTGCCGCGCTCTCGAGCGTTTTCGCGTCGTCGTCCGACAGAATCGCCATGATCAGCAGGATGCAGTCGGCGCCGATCGTCCGCGCCTCCCACACCTGGTAGGGATCGATCATGAAGTCCTTGCGCAGGACGGGCAGGGCGCAGGCGTTGGTCGCCATCGCCAAGTCCTGGTCATGGCCCTGGAAGAACGGCGTGTCGGTGAGCACCGAGAGACAGGCGGAGCCCGCGCGCTCGTAGGCTTTCGCCAGCGACGCTGGATCGAAGTCCGGTCGGATCATGCCGGCCGACGGGCTCGCCTTCTTGATCTCGGTGATCAGCGCGTGCTGGCCCGAAGCGATCTTGGTGCGCAGCGCCGTGACGAACCCGCGCGTCGGCGGCAGCGTGTGCACTTTTTCGCGCAAAGAGCGCTCGGGGATTGCGCGCTTGCGCTCCTCGACCAGGATCCTCTTGGCGGCGACGATCGGTGCGAGGGTGTCGTTCATGACTTACGCCGCGACCACGGGCTTGCCGTTGCTGGTGGCGACCAGGCCCTCGAGCGCGGAGCGGGCCTTACCCTGATCGATGGTCGCCGAGGCGATGGCGATCGCGGCCTTGAGGTCGGCGGCCTTGCCGGCGACGAGCAGCGCCGCACCGGCGTTGAGCACGACGATGTCGCGATAGGCGCCGGGCTTGCCGTCGAGCAATTCGCGGATAGCGCGGGCGTTGGTCTCGGGATCGCCGCCCTTGAGGTCGGCCGGCATGGCGCGCTTGAGGCCGACGTCCTCGGGCAGGATGTCGAACGTCGTTACGCGTCCACCTTTGAGCTCGGCGACGTACGTCGCGCCGGTGGTGGTGATCTCGTCGAGGCCGTCGGAGCCGTGGACGACCCAGGCGCGCTCGGAGCCGAGCTGGGCCAGCACCTCGGCGACGGGGCGGACCCACTGGCGATGGTAGACGCCGATGAGCTGGCGCGCAGCACCCGCCGGGTTCGACAGCGGCCCGAGCAGGTTGAAGATCGTCCGGGTGCCGAGCTCGACGCGGGTCGGGCCGACGTGCTTCATCGCCGCGTGGTGACGCGGCGCCATCAGGAAGCCGATGTTGTTGTGGAGCAGCGCGCGCTCGACCAGCGCCATGTCGCAATCGAGATTGACGCCGAGCGCCGACAGCACGTCGGCGGAGCCCGACTTCGACGACAGCGCGCGGTTGCCGTGCTTGGCGACGGGAACGCCGGCGCCGGCGACGACCAGCGCCGCCGCGGTCGAGATGTTGTAGGTGCCTTGC
>DATJIG010000136.1:0-46689 GCA_035493495.1 Alphaproteobacteria bacterium | reverse complement strand
GAGGGTCAGTAGGGTGCCACGCTGCGTTGAAAGCGTGGCCGAGCCTACCGATGCTGCCTCGGTCGCAAGTCGCGACGCTGGGTTATGTCGGTACCGAAAAGGAAGGTGCGTCGCGACCCGAAGGGGAAGCGCCGTTGCCTTCTCAATCATCCGCCGCGCCAGTGTCCCATTGTCGGGGGCCTCTCGCGGTTTCATCGCTTCACTCGACGGGGCGCTAGGCCTAATAGCTCCCGGCCGCTTGTCGCGACGCGCGCACCATGCGCGCCCGCAAAACCCCGCGCAAGGGGGCTGTGGAAAGTCGGGAATCGCTGAAGCGGTTCAAGGATCGCTTCTTCCGTCATGGCCGGCGAAGGCCGACCATCCGCGAGCTTTGTCCAAACGGCGAAAGAAACTCGTGGATCCTCGGGCCAAGCCCGAGGATGACGAAAACAACAGAAGCTCTGGATTCCCGCTCTTACGGGCGGGTTGCATCCCGCCCGTTATCAAAAGAGGGCCGCGACAGGACGACAAACAAAAAACGCCCGGCTCGCACCGGGCGCTTTTCATTGGAGTGGCGCGGAGCGCCGCGTCGGCGAATCGCCTACGACGGCTGGATGAAGCGCTGGAGGGTTTGGCGGATCGACGTCTCGAGCCGCGAGTCCATGTCGTTGATCACCGACTCGGTGAGTTCGAACAGCACCTTGTCGCGCTCGGCGGGCGGCGTGCCCTCGGCAATGGTGCGCGAGCGCTCGGCGTTCGACCGCACGAAGCCGACCTGCTGGCCGCGCGCGTCTGTGATGACGATCTCGGCGGCAACATAGGCGGTGAATCGGTCCGACTGCTGGCGGGTGAAGGCGCCGCGGATCCCGCCCTCGATCGGCAGCGGAGTATCGACGATGCGGCCGTCGGTCACCGTCATGCGCAGCGTGCCGGTGCCGCCGCCGGCGCGCAGGCGGTCGCGGCCCCACTGCATCATCACCGCCGCCGGTTGCGCCGGCGCCAGTTGATCGACGTTGGGCTCGGTCATCGGCGGCACGTAGGTGGAGACCACCTCGACGTTGGCCACGTTGAACGTGATCGGGCCCTTGTAGGCGTAGGTCAGCGCCGGAAATGTCTGCTTGGTCGGCGGCATCGAGCAGCCGGCAAGCGCGACGGCGGCCGCGGCAGCGACGACGATACGGACCTTGCTCAGGACGGGACTGACGGTCATAGCCGCACCTCTTGTCTCAAGCGTTGTGGGTGTTTGCCTCAGGGGTGTCCGGGACCTGAAACATCGGGCCCAGCTTGGGCGGAAAACGTGGAATGGGAACGCGGCGAAAAAAGGGCAGCATCGCCTTGTCGCGCGTCTAGCGCCCGGATTCGGCGCGACCGTCGCGCCGTGGGCGCGGCGCATAGACGTTGTCGAGGGCGCTTTCGTCGAAACGGTACTCACGGCGGCAGAACTCGCACACGACCTCGACGTGCCCGTCCTTCTTGAGCGACTCTATTTCGGCGCGCGGGAACGAGCGAAGCATCGTGACGACGCGTTCCTCGGAGCAGCGGCAGCGGTCGTGCAGCTCCTTCTCCTTCGCCGGATACACCCGGACCCCCTTCTCGTGGAACAGGCGGAACAGGAGGTCGTTCGGCGCCAACGCGAAGTCGGCAAGCTCGGCACCGGTCACGGTCGCCATCAGCGACAGCGCCTCGAGCCAGCGATCGTCGGCCGCTTCCTTGGCGCCGCCCGCCGCCGGCAACCGCTGCAGGAACAGCGCGGCCGCGCGCCACCCGCCGGGCGCGCGGTCGACCGCGACCTTGATCGCTGTCTCCACCTGCTCCGACTGGCGGAAGTAATGGTGCGCGCACTCGGCGAGCGTCGAGCCCTCGAGCGCGACGATGCCCTGGTAGCGTTCGGTGTTGCTGCCCTGGTCGACGGTGAAGGCGAGATGGCCGGCGCCGAGCCACGTCGGCACCGATTGTCCTTCGGGGCGCACCGGCGCATCGGCCGGCACGCGCTCGGGATCGAACTGCGCGTAGCCGCGCAGGTTTCCCTCGCTCGTCACGTCGGCGACGAGGAACGACACCGGGCCGTTGCCCTTGGTCTGGAGCGTGAAGACGCCGTCGTACTTGAGCGCGCCGGCAAGACCGACGGAGAGCGCGAGCGTCTCACCGAGCAGCGCCGCGATCGGCGCCGGGTAGTCATGGCGCGACAGGATCGCGTCGGCCGACGGGCCGAGTCGCACCAGCCGTCCCGACACCGCCGCTCCCTCGAGGTGAAACGGGAGCACGAAGTCGGCCCGGGCGGTCGACTTTGACACAGGGGAGGCCATTGCCTCCTAGCCCATGCAGTAGCGGATGATCGCCTTCTGGGCGTGGAGCCGGTTCTCGGCTTCATCCCACACCGCGGAACGCGGGCCGTCGATCACGCCGGCGGAGACTTCCCGCTCACGGCATGCCGGCAGGCAATGCTGGAAGATCGCGTCGGCGCGCGCGAGGCCCATCAGCTTCTCGTCAACGCGGTAAGGCGAAAGCAGCTTGAGCTTCTCTTCGCGGGCGACCGCATCCGGCGCACCCGAGCCCATCGAGAACCAGGTGTCGGTGACGACGCAGTCGACGCCGCGCACCGCCGCCGCCGGATCCTCGGTCAGCGTCACGTGCGCGCCCTCGCGCTTCGCCCACGCCATCGTCTCGGCGGGCGGCGCGAGCGTCGCGGGAGCCGCGATGCGCAGCTCGAAATCGAAGCGCGCCGCGGCATGGATCCACGACTCGCAGACATTGTTGCCGTCGCCGACCCAGGCGACGCTGCGACCCTTGATGGGGCCAAGCCACTCCTCGAAGGTGAGGATATCCGCCATCAATTGGCAGGGATGGCTGTGATCGGTGAGTCCATTGATGACAGGCACGCTCGCATGCTGCGCCATCTCGATGAGGCTTTTCTCGGTCAAAGTCCGCAGCATGATGCCGTCGACGTAACGCGACAGAACGCGCGCGGTGTCGGCGATCGTCTCGCCGCGGCCGAGTTGCGAATCGTCGCGGCCGAGAATCGTGACCTCGCCGCCGAGCGTGCGCATCGCCACCTCGAACGAGATGCGCGTGCGCGTCGACGGCTTCTCGAAGATCAGCGCCAGCGTCTTGCCGGTCATCGGCTTGGCGACACCGCCGGGGAAGCGCCCGGCCTTCTCGGCGGCGGCTTCGTCCAGGAGGCGACGCAGCGTCGCGGCGTCGAAATCCTTGAGATCGAGGAAGTGGCGCGGCGTCGTCGGCGCCGCCGTGGTCTTGAGCGCGGTCGACTGCGACGCGACGCGACGCGCGCCGGCCTTGGTCGCCCGAGTCTTATCCTTGTTTCCTCTCATGGCGGCCATGATCAGCCCTCCAAATCCGCGCACGCGCGATCGAGAATCGCGCCTGCCTGGTCGACGTGGCTGTCGTCGATAATGAGCGGCGGCAGGATGCGGACGACATTGTCGCCGGCGGTGACGGCGAGCAGGCCATTGGCGCGCAGCCGCGCCAGCACCTCGACGTTCGAGGCGATGCACTCGATGCCGAGCATGAGCCCCGCGCCGCGCACGCCGCTCACCACCTTCGGGTGCTGCTTGGCGACGGCGTTGAGCTTCGTCGTCAGCTTCTTGCCCATGGCGTCGACCCGGCCCATGAAGCCGTCGCCGAGCATGACGTCGAGCACTGCGTTGCCGACGGTCATCGCCAGCGGATTGCCGCCGAACGTCGAGCCGTGGGTGCCCGGAGTCATCACCTTGCCGACGCGTTCGGTCGCGAGGCAGGCGCCAACCGGGAAGCCGCCGCCGATGCCCTTGGCGATCGCCATCACGTCGGGGGCGACGCCCGCCCATTCATGGGCGAACAGCTTGCCGGTGCGGCCCATGCCGCACTGGACCTCGTCGAACATCAGCAGCAGGCCGAACTCGTCGGCGACGTCGCGCAGGCCGCGCAGAAATTCGGGGCTGGCGGCGCGGATGCCGCCCTCGCCCTGCACCGGTTCGACCAGAATCGCCGCGGTCTTGTCGGTGATCGCGTTGCGGACCTCGTTGAGGTTTTCGAACGGCACATGGTCGAAGCCGTCGACCACCGGATCGAAGCCCTTCAAGTGCTTTTCCTGGCCGCCGGCGGCGATGGTCGCCAGCGTCCGCCCGTGGAAGGCGTTGGTGAAGGCGATGACGCGGTAGCGCTCCGGATTGCCGGTTTCGTCGTGATAGCGCCGCACCATCTTGAGGCCACACTCGACCGCCTCGGCGCCCGAGTTGCAGAAGAACACGGTGTCGGCGAAGGTCGCGCCCACCAGCCGTTCCGCCAGCCGCTCCTGCTCGGGGATCTTGTAGAGGTTCGACAGATGCCAGATGCCGCGGTCAAGCTGCGCCTTCAGCGCCTTGGTCAGGTGCGGATGGCCGTGACCGAGCGACGTCACGGCGATGCCGGACGCGAAATCCAGATAGCGCCGCCCATCGGTGGCGAAAAGATAGGCCCCTTCCCCCCGCTCGAAGGCGAAGTCCGCCCGGGCATAGGTGGGAAGCACAGCAGGAATCACAAAAGCCTCCTTACCGCCATTGACGGAATCCCCGGCAACGGCCGGCAAGGCGGTGGATATCAAGGAAGGGGCGGAGTATCGGGGCTTGGGCGGGCCGTGTCAATGCGCCCGGAGCGACCGGTCTGGCTAAAAAAGTCGGGATTTCAAGGGGCTTGAAGCTTCCTGGAGGGGGCTGGGGCGCGACGGGTGCCGCCGTCGCGAGGCCGGTGGTGCGGCCGCGGCGCGTAATTTCGCCTCCGGAACGGGCCGGGACTTGCTAGGAAAGAAGAAAGAACGGCGGTGCTAAACCGCCAAGTAGCGCCGACGCAACGATTGGATCTTGCGGCGGCCAGAGGGGGATACGTCATGAGGGTGAATTTGCGCACCCGCGCCACGTGGCGCGGACGGCTTACGATGCTTGCCGCGCTCGCGCTCACCGCGACGTCGTGCAATGCGCCGACCACCGGCACCACCGGCACCAGCACCGCCGGCATTGCCGCCAGTTCTCCCGCCCCAGCGCGGACGAGCAGCGGCTTGGCCGAACAGATCGACCCCATCATCGGCCGCGCTTTGCTGGTGATCCCCGACCGAAATCTCCTGCGACCGACGATCATCGGCGGCCCCGAGGGCGTCGAAGCCGCGTGGAAGCGCGAGCGCGCCATGGCCGACGCCGTGGTCCGATCCCGCGTGTTCCAGGCTGCTTCGGTGGAGGAAGCCCACAACAGCCGCGATCCCGCGGCGGTCGGCGCCGACTTTGTCGTCTGGTACCGCGTCGATCCGTCGCCCGGAAGCGGCACGTGGTCGAAGGGCTGGTACATCCGCAAGAAGGACGACAAGAAAGAGACCCCAATCGCCTACGACGCCAACGAGCCCGACTGGACCGCGTCTTTCGCCAAGGGCGTCCGCGCGACGGCACTGCGGATCGGCGCCAGACCCATGAGCAGCAAGTGGGCGGGCCTGCCGGTCGCCCAGCCGCCCGCATTGCCGACAGCCCCCACTCAGCCGACGACGAGGACCACGTACACCTACGACGGCAAGCAGTACCCCACGGCGCAGGCGGCGCTCGCCGCGCAGCGCGAGCGCATCGCCGCGACGCTCGCCGGGGTGGTGAAGCAGCCGGAGCCGATCGCGGGCCGCGCACGCATCGTGCTCGCCGACCGCGACCGGCTGCGGGCGCTGACGAGCAATCAGGCCGACGTGAGCGCCAACATCGAAACCCAGAGCCTTTCGGAGCACGAAACCGCCGACGCCATCATCAAGGCCGGCATCTTCGCGTCGGCCCGGATCGTCGAACAGAACGATACCGCCAATCCCGAGCTCGGAGACGACGATTTCATCGTCTGGTTCCAGGTACGGTCGACCGGGGCCAACAACGTCGGCCCGTGGGTCTCCGCGTGGCGCGTCCGTCATAAGAACAGCGCCATTTCGACCCAGATCGCCTTCGACCCCGGAGTTCCGTCCGGCGCACCTCGCATGAACGCGTTCCTGAAGACCTTGCACGACGCGGCGGTGAAGCTGAGCGCGTTGAAGCCGCCCGTGCCGGGCGGCGCGGCCGCCGCTGTCAGCGGCAGCGGATCCGGTTTCGCGATCAACGGCGCGGGGCAGATCGTCACCAACAACCACGTCGTGCGCGCGTGCAAGACGATCCGCGTCATCGATACCGCCCACCGCACCGACACAGCGACGGTGATCGCGCGCGATGCGGCCAACGATCTCGCGCTGCTTGCGACGGGACGCCACTGGGACGTGCTGGCGCGGGTGCGCGAGACGCGCACCGTGCGCGCCGGCGAAACCGTCGTCGTCACCGGCTATCCGCTCGCCGGTCTGGTGGGCTCCGACATGGCGGTGACCACCGGCTCGCTGACGGCGCTGAGCGGCCTCGGCGACGACAGCCGGATTTTCCAGGTCAGCGCGCCCATCCAGCCCGGCAACAGCGGCGGACCGCTGCTCGACGGTCAGGGCAACGTGATCGGCGTCGTGTCGAGCACCCTGAACTCTTTGGCTCTCGCCCTCCTGATCGGCGGCCCGGTTCCGCAGAATGTCAACTTCGCCATCAAGGCGAGCATCCTGCGCAACTTCCTCGAGACCAACAGTGCCGACTTCGCATCCACGGCGGAGCGCCCCGAGCACGATCTGCCCGTCGCCGACGTCGCGGATATCGGGCGGCGCTTCACGGTGAAGGTGGAGTGCTCGAACGAGCCGCCGCCGGTCGCGGCTAAGCCTTGAGGCGGTAGCCGGTCCGCAGCATCCAGCGGCACAGCAGCCACAGGCCGACGTTGCCGACCGCCATGACGATCACGCCGGCGACCAGCGAGCCCTCGGCATGGCCGATGAAGGCGTAGCGGAAGCCGTCGATCATGTAGAAGAACGGATCGATGTGAGCGAGCGACTGCCACGGCTGCGGCAGCTGGGTCACCGAGTAGAAGGTGCCTGACAGGAACGACAGCGGCGTGATGATGAAGTTCGACACCACCGCCATCTGCTCGTGCTTCTGGGCCCAGATGCCGCCGGCGATGCCGAGCAGCGACAAGAGCATCGACGCGGCGACGGCGTGGTACAGCGCCAGCGCCCAGTGCTCGATCGAGAAGTGGACGAACGGCAGCATGACGAGGCCGACCGTCAGGCCGACGGTGAGGCCGCGGGTCAGACCGCCGATCGCGTAACCCGCGCACAGCTCGCTCGGGCTGAGCGGCGCCATCAGCACGTCGACGATGTTGCCCTGCATCTTCGCCGACACGATCGACGACGAGGTGTTGGCGAAGGCGTTCTGCACCATCGACATCATGATGAGACCGGGCGCCAGGAAGACCGAGAACGGCACATCATCGATGGTGCGGGCGCCGCGGCCCAAGGCGAGCGTGAAGATCGCGAGATAGAGCAGCGTCGTGACGATCGGCGCCGCCACGGTCTGGATGCCGACGGCGATGAAGCGGCGGACTTCCTTGAATACCAGCGCGTACAGACCACGCCAGTTGACGCTGCCGATGCGGCGGACCGTGAACGGCGCGGGCTCGCCGCGCGCGGGGGCTGGCGGCGGAGCCGCCGGCACCGCGTTGCGGGCGGAGGACTGGAGGGGATCGAGCTTGGTGGCCATCGCTCAGCATTATAGGACGGATGCGGGCCACGCAAGAATCCCGGTCATTGCGCAGCGGATACTGCCGCCGCGGCGCGGCTTGGCTTAAGCTCGCGACGTGAGCGAGTCCTCTCCAAGACCAATGTCGAATCGGAAGCCCGGGCGACGCGGCGCTCGGCCGCCGAAGCGACCGACTCCGGCGCGGCTCGAGAAATCGGCACTGCACCACCTCGGCCGCTTCGCGGCGACCAAGGCGGAGCTCACCCGCGTGCTCAACCGGCGGACGATGCGCGCGATCCGCGCCGAGCTGATCGGCAAGGACGAGGCGGCGCGCATGGTCGAGGCCGTCGTCGCCAGAGTCGCGGCGGCGGGTTACCTCGACGACGACGCGGTCGCCCGCGCCAAGGCCGGATCGATGCGGCGCGCCGGACGCTCGAAGCGCGCAATCCAGCAGAAGCTCGGGACCAAGGGCATCAAGCGCGATGCCGCCGAGGCGGCGCTGGCCGCGACCGACGGCGACGACGACAACGCCGAGCTGCGGGCGGCGGCGACGCTCGCCCTGCGCCGCAAACTTGGTCCATACCGCAGCGGCACGCGCGACGCCGAAACCATGAAGCGCGATCTCGCCGCGTTGGCGCGCGGCGGATTCTCCTACGCGGTCGCCCGCACGGTGGCGGGCGCCTGCTCGCCCGAGACGCTGGCGGCACTGCTCGGCGACGTGGATTAGGGCGACCTCGATCGGTCGCGGGGACTAGGCCTTGCCTTCGGCCTTGCGCGACCTGGCCGCGCCCGCGGCCGGGGGCCGCTCATCCTCCTGGCCCTTCTCGTCCATCGTGTCGTCCTTCTTCTCGCCCGCCTTCTCGGTGTCGTGACCGAGTCCCTGGATGTTGACGACGACGCGGCCGCTCGGCATCTCGACGCCGATCTCGTCGAACTTGCGCTTGAGCGCGAGATTGAACGCGCGGCCGACGTCCCACTGCTTGCCGGGCAGGGTCGAGATCTGGGCAGCGATGACGACGCCCGAACCCCGCACCTTGTCGACGCCGATGACGTTGAACGGCTGGGTGACGTACGACGCCCACGTCGGGTCTGTCGACACTGCGGCGCCGACCTCCTTCATCGCCGCGATGACCCGGTCGACGTCCTCGCGCCAGGCGACCTCTACCTCGAACGCGGCGCGCGCGAAGTCGCGGGTCATGTTCTGAACGGTCTTCACCTCGCTGAACGGGATGGTGTGCACGGCGCCGTTGCCGTCGCGGAGCCGGATGGTGCGGATGCTGAGGCTCTCGACCACGCCGGCATGGCCGCCGCCGAGATCGACGACGTCGCCGACCGACATCACGTCCTCGATCAGGATGAACACGCCGTTGATCACGTCCTGCACCAGCTTCTGCGAGCCGAAGCCGACGGCGAGGCCGACGACTCCCGCTCCGGCAAGGAGCGGCGTGATGTCGACGCCGACCTGGGTCAGCACCACGAGGCCCGCCAGCACTGCCATGACGATGAAGGCGGTGGTGCGGAACAACGGCAGCAGCGTGCGTGCCCGCGCGCCGCCGACGCCACGCGCGGCGAGCCGCGACGCGTAGCGCTCGAGCGCCATGGCGAACGATTCCCACGCCACCAGGAACACCAGCACCACCAACCCGATGGACACCAGCGTGCCGACGAAGCGCACCCCGGCGGGCGAGTTGAACCACTGCAGCGAGCGCACGCCCCAGAACTGGAGCATGAACAGGAGCGCCACGAGCCAGATCGCGACCCGCACCGCCTCGCGGAACACCGGAAGATAGCGGTTCGCCCGCGCCTCGAGGCCGGGATAACGGTGGACGATGTCCGGCTGGAGACGGAAGGCGCCGGTGACGATGCGCTTCATCGCGCCGATCACGATCACGGCGACGATCGCGACGCCGAGCGTGCCGGCCGAGCCGCGCGAGAGATATTCGAAGCCGCCGCGCACGTCGAACAGCCAGACGAGGAACAACGCGACCAGGTACAGGATGACGAGGATGTGCCAGACGTCGGCGAGCGCCTTGCGGACACCGAGCAGCGCGGACGTCTGCTCGTTGGCGATCAGCCGGGCGACCGCGGTGCGGTTCTGCATGACGATGACAACGACGAGCAGCGCCGCCAGCCCGCCGATGGTCTTGAACAGGCCCTCGCGAGCCGACGACGACAGGCCGAAGTAGCGCCCCGCCTCGGTGAGGTACGCGCCGTAGACGGCGATCACCGCGATCCGGCGAGTCCAGATGTAGATGTAGTGCGCGGTCTCTTCGGTCATCGCCATCAGGCGCAGATTGGGCGAGCCGGGCGCGACCAGGACGCGGGCGAGGACCAGGACACCGCGCACGGTGACGTGGGCGTAGATCAGGAGATCGGCCGCGAGCCGGGCGCGCAGCGGCGCATCGAGCAGGCCGAGGGCGACGATGGCGGCGGCGACGAACGCCGCGACCGGAAACGCCTCGACCACGGCGCGCACGACCAGAGCGATGAGGCGGCCGAACACCGACCCCGGCGTGCTGGCGTCGAAGCGCCGGATCACGGGAAGGAGAAGCCGCACCACGACGATCTCGGCGATCAGGCCGATGACGATGGCGCCGAACACCCGCAGCAGGACGTCGACGCGCGCCGCGCGGATGTCGGGATTGCGCCACTGGCGGAATTCGTCGGTGACGAGGCCCGGCAACGCGGTGAGCGAGGCGGCCAGCCGGAGCGCCCGCTCGCTCGCGTCGCGGACTCGGTCGGAGAGCGTGACCACCAGCTTCTCCGCCGGCGGCGCCTTCTCCTCCTCTACAGGCTGCCCCGCCTGCCCGGCGCGAGCCTTGAGCGCATCGATCAGATTGGAGCGGCGCTGGTCGTCCTGCAGCACGCCGATCAGCCAGTTGAGATCGTCGGCGGTCTGCTTCTGCTGCTGGGCCTGCTGCTGTGGCGTCGGAGCCGCCGGGCTCGCCGGGACCTGGGCCAGCGACGTCGCGGGCATCATGCCGACCGCCGACGCGAGCAACACCAGCGCCAACAGGATCTTCGCCGCAAGCTTCTCGACCGATGTCATCGCGTCGTGACCTCGTCCTCGTTCCACATCCACCGCACGCCCACATCTACGCACGCGGGGCGCCGCACACACGGCGCCCGGCCACCTCCCTCCGTCTGGGCGGTCACATTGGCGTGCGCGAAGCCCGCCGGTGCTTCGGGCCGGCAGGCCGTCAATGGTTTCTAAACCAAAGCGCGCGACCTTCGGCGCGTTAAGTTTGTCATCGACGTCTGTATGGGAGACCCGCGATGGCCGGTCCCAGCGCCGCGCCCCGCCGCGATCCACGCCCGAGTCCGGTTCCGCCGGCCGGCGCGCCGCCGGCCGACCGCGCCGCCGCCATCAAGGCCGCCGAGGCGCTGCACGCGGACGGATTGCGTCACCAGCAGGCGGGTCGCCTCGACGAGGCGCGCGCCGCCTACGAGGCCGTGCTCGTCCTCGTTCCCGAGGCCACCGTCACGCGCTCCAACCTCGGCAACGTGCTGCGTGCCCAGGGCGACTTCGCCGCGGCCATTGCCGCGCAGCGCGCGGCCCTCGCCGACGATCCGAACTACGCCCATGGCTGGAGCAATCTGGCGCTCGCGCTCCAGGACGCCGGACACGGTCCGGCCGCAGTTTCGGCCGCGCGCCACGCCAGCACCTTGGCTCCGACCGATCCCGAGATCCGCTACACCCAGGGCACGATCGAGCTCGCGCTCGGCCAGGCCAAGGATGCGATCGACAGCTTCCTCGCCGTGCTCGGCACCCAGCCGCGCCATAGCCGCGCGCTCCTCAACCTTGCCGTCGCGCTCAAGGAATGCGGTGCGACCGCCGCGGGCGCGACCGCGCTCGAAACGCTGATCGCGTTCGAGCCCGACAACGCCGATGCGCATTTCAATCTCGCGCTCAACCTGCTCGCAGCCGGCGAGTGGGCGCGCGGCTTCCCGGCCTACGAGTGGCGGTTGCGTGTTCCAGGCCTTGGGCCGAGCGTGCCGTCGTCGCCGCGCTGGGACGGAACCCCGCAGCCGGGCAAGACGCTGCTCCTCGTCGCCGAGCAGGGCCTGGGCGACACCTTCCAGTTCGTACGCTTCGCGCTGCGCGCACGCGCGCGGGTCGGTCGCGTCGTACTCGCCGCGCAGAAACCATTGCTGGCCTGTCTCGCCGGGGCAGTCGGCATCGATACCGTGGTCGACCGCGACGCGCCGCTGCCCGCGCACGACCTCCATCTGCCCTTGATGAGCCTGCCGTTCGCGCTCGATGTCGCCGCGGGCGACGAGCTCGGAGAGACGCCGTGGCTCGCGGTCGACCACGATCGCAAGGCCGAGTGGCGCGACTGGCTCGACCGCACCGTGCCGGCGCGACGACTTCGCGTCGGCATCGCCTGGCGCGGCAATCCCGCCTATCGCAAGGACGCGACGCGGTCGCTGGCACTCGCCAACTTCGTGCCGCTTACGGCACTGTCGGGCGTCAGCCTGATCAGCCTGCAGAAGGGCCCGGGCGAGGACGAGTGGCGCGACACGCCCGAAGTCCGGCTGCTGCAGCCGCCCGATCTCGACCGCGACGCGCCGTTCGTCGACACAGCGGCGCTGCTCGAGTCGCTCGACCTCGTCATCTGCTCGGATTCGGCGCTCACCCATCTCGCCGGCGCGCTCGGCCGCCCGACCTGGATCCTGCTGTCGCACCGGCCCGACTGGCGCTGGGGCGACGCCGGCACCGAGACGCCGTGGTATTCGAGCGCGACGCTCATCCGCCAGGCCGAGCCCGGGGACTGGAGCGGCGTGTTCGGGCGCGCCGCCGCGGCCCTCGCTGCGTTGAGCGGCGGGAAGTAAACCCGCCACCGCCCGCGCCCGGACCCTAGGGGTCGAAAAACACCAGCATGCGCGTCTCAATGCTTTCCCGTGGCCGCGGAGGCACCGGCGCGCGCGGATCCCTGAACGCCGAATGCGGCGTAAAGCGCGCGCGTGAGGCATCCGAGTCGTAGCATTTGAACAGAAGCGCCTCGTCCGCGCGCATGTCGGGAAAATAGAACCAGCGATGGCGCGCGTTGTAGGCGACGCCATAGGTTTCGCCGGCGCGGTCGGGATAGATGAGCGCGCTGGCGAGGAAGTCGTCCGTGGCGGCGCTCGATGCATCGCACACCGCCAGCGGCGCGTCCTCCAGCGGGCCGGCGATCGGCCGCCACACATTGACGATCGCGAAGCGCCGGGCGAGCAGCCGCTCCGCCTCCCGAGGCAAAAGGTCGCGGACACGTTGCGGACCCGATGTCTCGGTGTAGTCGTTGTGAACGCGATGCGCCGGGCCGCGGACGCCCGCCGTCCCCTTGCGGCCGGGGGCGCTGCTGCGGAGGGTGTGATCGAACACCAGCACGCGCGACGCACCGGTCGCGTCCCGCACCATGGCCGCCGTTTCCGGATAGTAGACGTCGCGCACCACCGCATCGTCGTAGAGATCGTCTGCCGTCGTCGGCCGGTCGAGAAGCGTGAAGCCGTGGCGATCCAGCGAGAACGCGGTGCCCGCCGGCCGCCCGTTGCGGATGGTCATCGTGCGCGTCTCGAACTGCGCCAGGATGTCGTGCCTGGTGCCGGGCGGGAATCCCTTGTAGCGCACCGGCATCTCGCCGGTCGGCACGGTGTATTTCAACTCGCCCTGGGTTGCTTCCGCCGGCATCCGAATGCCCCCGGTATGGTTTGGCGCCCACTCCAAAATCGTAATTGATACCCGGACGGCGACGAACAACTATCAGCGCCGTCTCGGATTTCGGAGGACAGGATGGCCAAGGCAGCGAAACCAAAGACCGGCGCCCGCTACAAGACGGGCCTGAGCACGCTCCGGCGCATCCACGGCGATGCCGGCGTCGAGGTGCTGGAGAAGCTCGCCCGGACCGCGCCGAAGCTGTCCGAGTTCGTCATCGCGTTCGCCTTCGGCGAGATCTATGCCCGGCCGCAGCTCTCGCTGCGCGATCGCCAGATCGCGACTGTCGCCTCGTGTGCGACGCTCGGCCATGCCCTGCCGCAGCTCAAGTCGCACATCAACGGCGCCCTCAACCTCGGCATCACCGAGGACGAGATCGTCGAAATCCTGATGCAGATGGCGGTGTACGCGGGCTTCCCCGCCGCCCTCAACGCGGTCGGTGCCGCCGCCGAGGTGTTCGCGGCGCGCCGCGCGAAACCGAAGCCCCGCGCGGCCCGTCGCGGTCGGTAGCGATCCGGTCGCTCAGTGCGCCGCCAGGTAGGCGTCGCGCAGCACGCTCGCCTCGAGCTCGAGATCGCTCAGGCGGTGCTTCACCACGTCGCCGATCGAGATGATGCCGGCGAGCCCGCCGTCCTTCAGGACGACGACATGGCGCGCGCGCAGCCGCGTCATCGTCGCCATCACCTTGCGCAGACCATCCTCGGGGGAGACGGCGACGATGCCGGCCATGATGTCGCCGACGGTGCGCGCCCCGAGTTCGGCTCCGTCGCGGGAATAGGCACGCACGATCTCGCGCTCCGAGACGATTCCGACGACCTGGTCGTCGTGCATGACAACCAGCGCCGCGATGTTGTCGAGTCGAAGCCGGTCGGCGGCGGCCTTCACCGACACCGTCGGCCGGGTCGTGATGACGCCGCGTCCTTTGACGCGGAGAATGTCTTCGACTTTCATGGGCACGCTCCCTTCGGGCGCGGCGAACCGCCTCCCGGCAAGGGACCATCGTCAAGCGCCACACGGCCGCTGGCGACGGCCCCGGATTGACCCCCACATCATACACGCCCGCGGAGGGCGAATCCGGTCCGTCCCCATGTCAAGGGACGCATGCATGGAACGCACGCGTACCATCGGCGGAATGGGCGGCGGACATTGGCGTTGCAACTGCAACAGGCCGTCCCGAAATTGGCACGTAATCGCCCCTCCTCGTTGCGCCGCGAAATGTCGTGATGGGCGTTCCGCTTACGGCACGCTTCGCCTCGGAGGCACCATGCGCTGGCTTCTGCTCCTGTTGCCGTTCATCGGCCTGTTGTGGCTGCCGTTCTACAATCAGACGGAGCCCAGTTTCCTCGGCTTTCCGTTCTTCTACTGGTACCAGTTCGCCTGGGTACCGGTGACCTGCCTCCTGATTTTCGTCGTCTATCGGGGAATCCGGCGATGAGCGGCATAAACCCAACGGCGCTGGCCGTCTTCGTTTTCTTCTTCCTGCTCGTCACCGTGTTGGGCTTCGTCGCCGCGCGCTGGAAGGCGGGCGACCTCTCGGTGCTGAACGAGTGGGGACTGGCCGGGCGGCGGTTCGGCACCGTCATCACCTGGTTTCTGATCGGTGGCGACTTCTACACCGCCTACACCGTGATCGCCGTTCCGGCGCTGGTGTACGCGGTCGGCGCCTACGGCTTCTTCGCCCTGCCCTACACCATCATCGTCTACCCGATCGTGTTCGCGACGATGCCCAGGCTGTGGGCGGTGTGCCACCGCCACAACTTCATCACCCCCGCCGACTTCGTCCACGGCCGCTACGGCAGTCACTGGCTCGCACTCGCCGTCGCCGTCACCGGGATCCTGGCGACCATGCCCTACATCGCGCTTCAGCTCGTCGGCATGCAGGTGGTCATCCAGGCCATGGGATTCGGCCAGGACGGGGGCGCATTCCTGAAAGATCTGCCGCTGATCATCGCCTTCGTCATCCTGGCGCTCTACACCTACACCAGCGGCCTTCGCGCGCCGGCGATGATCGCCTTCGTCAAGGACGTGATGATCTACGTCGCGGTGATCGCCGCGGTCGTCGTGATTCCAATCCACCTCGGCGGCTACGGCGCGATGTTCGAGGCCGCCGACAAGGCGTTCCAGGCCAAGGGCGGCGCAACCGGTATTATCCTGAAGCCCGAGCAGCTCGTGCCGTTCGCGACTCTTGCGCTCGGCTCGGCACTGGCCGCGTTCATGTATCCCCACACGACCACCGGCGTGCTCAGCTCGGCGAGCGGCGACGTGGTGCGGCGCAACGCAATGTTCCTGCCGCTCTACACCATTCTGCTCGGACTCGTGGCCTTGATGGGCTACATGGCAATCGCCGTGGGTGTACAGGCACCCTCGCCGAGCCTGACCGTGCCGATGCTGTTCCAGGCGATCTTCCCCGACTGGTTCGTCGGCTTCGCCTTCGCGGCGATCGTCATCAGCGCCCTGGTCCCTGCGGCCATCATGTCGATCGCCGCCGCCAACCTGGTCACGCGCAACATCTGGAAGCCCTACGTCAACCGCGACATCACGCCGCAGGGCGAGGCGACGCTCGCCAAGATCGTGTCGCTGGTGGTCAAGCTCGGCGCGCTCGCGTTCATCCTCTTCCTGCCGACGCAGTACGCGATCGACCTGCAGCTCCTGGGCGGCGTGTGGATCGTGCAGACCTTCCCGGCGATCGTGTTCGGGCTGTTCGCGCCGCTCGGCCGCTGGGTCCGACCGACGGGACTGCTTGGCGGGTGGGTCGTCGGCATGGCCATCGGTACCGGGATCGCCTTCAGTCAAGGGCTGAAGCCGGTGCACGCGCTCGCCTTCGGCGGCCACACCTACACCGTCTACATCGGCCTGACCGCGCTGGTGTTGAACATCGTCGTCGCGGTGGTCGCCTCGGCGGTCGCGATCGCGATGAATGCCGACCGGCCGCACGACATCACCAACCCGTCGGACTACGGCGCGACGGCGCCCGCCGACTCGCCGGAACTGGCGCGCTAGGAAACCGGGCAGCCCATCGTCAGGACGCGACGGCTTCCTCGGTCTCGCCGGACTCGTCGGCGCTCCGGCCCGCGCTGCCGGGGCTCGGCTCGAGGTCGTGGGCGATCTCCTTGAGGTGCTCCGCCTCCTGCTGGCGCGCCCACATCTGGGCGTAGGCGCCGCCGGTCGCCAGCAGCTCGGCGTGGCGGCCGCGCTCGATGATGCGCCCGGCATCCAGCACGATGATCTCGTCGGCGTGGATCACGGTCGACAGCCGGTGGGCGACGATCAGCGTCGTGCGATCGGCGGAAACCGCGCGCAGCGACGCCTGGATGTCCTTCTCGGTCTTGGAATCGAGCGCGCTGGTCGCCTCGTCGAACACCAGTATCTCGGGGTTCTTGAGGATCGTGCGGGCGATGGCGACACGCTGCTTCTCGCCGCCCGAAAGCTTCAGGCCGCGCTCGCCGACGCGCGTCTGGTAGCCCTGCGGCGTCGAGACGATGAAGTCGTGGATTGCGGCGAGCTGGGCCGCCCGCTCGATCTCCTCCTTCGTCGCCGACGGCCGGCCGTAGGCGAGGTTGTAGTAGATCGTGTCGTTGAACAGCACCGTGTCCTGGGGAACGATACCGATATTGGCGCGCAGGGAAGCCTGCGTAATTCGACGCACGTCCTGCCCGTCGATCGATACCGAGCCTTGGGTCACATCGTAGAATCGGAACAGCAGTCGCGAGATCGTCGACTTGCCGGCGCCGCTCGGACCGACGATGGCGACTGTCTGTCCGGCCGGCACGGTGAACGACACGTCCTTCAGGATGATGCGGTCGGGGCGGTAGCCGAACGACACCCGGTCAAACACGACCCGGCCGCCCTGGACCACCAGGGCCTTGGCGTCCGACGCGTCGGTCACCTCGGGCGTGACCTTGAGCAGGCGGAACACCGCTTCCATGTCGGTCAGCGACTGTTTCACCTCGCGGTAGACGTAGCCGAGGAAATCGAGCGGCAGGTAGAGCTGAATGAGGTAGGTATTCACCAGCACGAAGTCGCCGATGGTGAGCTTTCCCGAGGCTACGCCACGTCCGGCCATCACCATGACGATGACGAGCCCGCCGGCGATGATGAGCGCCTGGCCGATATTGAGGCCGGCAAGCGATGTCTTGTTGAGCACCGCCGCCCGCTCGTAGCGCTCCATCGCATCCTGGTAGCGCCGCGTCTCGTGGCCCTCGTTGGTGAAGTACTTGACGGTTTCGAAGTTCAGCAGGCTGTCGAGCATCCGCGTGTTGGCCGTCGAATCGGCGGTGTTCTGCTCGCGGCGGAACTTGAGGCGCCATTCGGTGACGACGAGCGTGAAGACGATGTAGGACCCGATGGTGACGAACGTCACCAGCGCGTAGCGGATGTCGTACAGCCACCACAACACACCGCACACGAACAAGATCTCGAGGATCGTCGGCACGATGTTGAACAGCATGAACGAGAGTACGAACTCGATGCCCTTCGTGCCGCGGTCGACGGCGCGCGACAGACCGCCGGTCTGGCGGTCGAGGTGGAACCGCAGCGCGAGATCGTGCAGATGGCGGAACACGGCGGTCGCAACGTTGCGGACAGCGCGCTGGGTCACCTTGACGAAGAACGCGTCGCGCAGCTCGCCGGTTGCCGCCGCGGAGAAGCGGATCAGCCCGTAGGCGACGATTATCGCCAGCGGCAGGGCAATCACCGTCGACGCGCCAGGCGTCAGCGCGTTGACTGCCTGCTTGTAGATCATCGGCACCGCGACCGTCGCGAGCGTCGAGACAATCATGCAGACGAGCGCCAGCACGACGCGGACGCGCAGCTCGGGCGGGTTTGCGGTCCATAGGAACGGGACCAGCGAGCGCAGCGCGGCGATGTCGAGGCGCGCCGTGGGGCGCGCGCCGCCCGCCTTCGGGTCGCCTTCGGAGGGAAGCGGTTGGCGCGCGCTGGCGCCTTCGGCCAATGACATGAACGCAAATCCTTGGATGACGGGGAACGACAGCGCCCGGCGCCGGGCTTCGCCGTGGCAAACAGTCACACGGACGCGCCGTCCCGACGCGCGCTCCGTATTACGGTGCCCGCAGGACAGCCCGTGTATAGATTGGGCCGGACGGCAGCGATGTAAAGCTCCGCCGTAATGTCCTTCCCCGCAAATCCGACGCCGATTCGATGTCCTGGCTCGTCTTCGCCCTGTCCGGTCCCATCCTCTGGGCGATCTCGACCCATTTGGACAAGTATCTGGTCGAGCGGTACTTCAAGGACACCGGCGTCGGCGTGCTGCTGGTGTTCACGGCCCTGATCGGCCTCGCGTCGCTGCCGGTCATCGCCCTGCTCCAGCCCGACGTGATCGATCTGCCGCCGGGCGCGATCGCGGTCGTCGCCGCCTCGGGCGTGCTCTACCTCGGCGCGATGTACTTCTATCTCCAGGCGCTGCAGCGCGAGGAAGCGTCGGTCGTGGCGCCGTGGTTCCAGGCGGCGCCGCTGATGGGCTACCTCGTCGGCTATTTCATACTCGGCGAAACGCTCAGCCACCGGCAGATGCTGGGCGGCGCGATGATCGTCGCCGGAGCCGTGCTGGTGTCGATGCAGCCCGGCAAGGGCCTCCAGTTCCGGGCCAGACTGGTGACGCGGATGCTGCTGTGCGCGCTCGCGCTGACCGCGAGTTCGACCGTGTTCAAGGTCTTCGCCGTCGAGGACGCGTTCTGGCCGACGACGTTCTGGAGCTTCGTCGGACAGGCGGCGTTCGGCTTCGCGCTGCTGCTGATGCCGGGCAACCGCCGCGAGTTCGTAGCCATCATGCGCCGGAACACCGGGGCGTTGCTCGCGATCAACGGCTCGAACGAGATCATCAATCTCGGCGGCGGCCTCGCCGCGCGCTACGCGCTGGTGCTCGCGCCCTTGAGTCTCGTCCAGGCGATCACCAGCACGACGACGCTGTTCGTCTTCCTGTTCGGAATCGCGCTGTCGCTGTGCTGCCCCGGCATCGGCCGCGAGGACCTGTCGCGCCGCAACCTGGTGCTCAAAGGTATTTCGACCGCGCTGATTGTCGCCGGCCTGATCGCGATGAACGCGTGAGCCTCAGCCGCCGTAGTTCCGAACCAGATAATCCTGAATTGTCTTCACATCACCCTGGTCGATCGGCGCGCCGTAGGCGTTGATCATCTTGGCGACCTCGGCGTTCCACACGTCGGATTTCATGAACGGCGAGTTCATCTTGATGTAGTCGAGGCTGTGGCAAGCACCGCAGTTCTTTTCGACGACGTCGCGGCCCGGCGCGTCCTTGAGCTCGATCGGCTTCTCGTCAGCGAACGCGACCCCCGACACGGCGACGAACGCAATAGCGATGGCAATCGTCTTCATCGTCGTCTCCTAGGCCGCGCGCACCGTGATGCGTTGCATCACATTGTTGTGGTAGCCCGCCGCATTGAAAATGAGTTCCGAAGCCTGCGACTGGCCGATCTTGTTGGTAGCCTTGGCCATGACCGTCAGGTTGCCGGCGCGTTGCGGCGTGAGGCGGTAACGCCAGGTTCGAAACGCGAAGCGACCGGCGTCCTCGCCGAGGGAGGCACTCTGCCAACTGCGGCCGCCATTGAGGGAGATTTCGACGGTCTGGATTCCGTAGCCAGCGTCCCAGGCGACGCCGCGCACGTCGAGCGGCTTGCCGACCGCTACCCGCTGGCCGTCGGTGATGCTGGTGATCAGCGAGTTGATCACCATCTCGGTGATCGGCGTGTTCGCCTCGGTCTCCTGGGTCGCGAAGCGCTGAACCACCGGGAACTTCCCGGTCGGGATGCGGTAGGCGCTCTTCACCCAGAAGCCGTCGAACGGCTTGGCGATCGCGTTGATCGTGGTGACATGCTTGACCCAGTACGTCGCGGTCCAGCCCGGGACGACGACCCGCGCCGGGAATCCGTTGAAGTGCGGCAGCGGCTCGCCGTTCATCTCGTAGGCGACGAGCGTGTTCTCATCGAGCGCCTTCCAGGCCGGGATGCTCTTCACGAAGTCAGGGGTCTTCTCGACCACCGGCCCATCGGCGCCGTCCATGACGATCTCGACCGCGTCCTTCTTGATCCCGGCACGTTCGAGGATGTCCTTGAGCCGCGCGCCCTTCCATTTGGCGTTCCCCATCGCGCCGTAGCCCCATTGAACACCGGGCACGTGCGGCTGCGACAGGCCACGGCGGTTGCCAGAGCACTGGCATACCGCGGCGATCTCGACCGTCGGGTAATCGTTGCGCAGTTGATCGAGGGTCAACGTCAGCGGTCGCTCCGCGGACTCGCCGCCGACCGACAGCCGCCACGACGCAGCCTCGACCTCGGGGATCACGGCAAGGTGGTAGCGGACGAAGAAGGCGTTGTTCGGCGTGAACGTGGTGCCGAGATAGTGGACCGGAGTCTCGTAGTTCGGCGGCCGGTACGCGAGCTTGATCAGCGGCACCTTGCCGGGAAGCGCGTCGAGAATCGCCTCATCGCGCACCCCCGGAGGCAGCCCCGGCGCCAGCGGAACGCGTTCGTCCGCCGCCTCGGCGATTCCCGGAAGGGCGAGGCCGCCCGCCAGAGATGCCGATCCTACGGCGAGTGAACCGCCACCGATCCCCTTGAGGAGTTGTCGTCTACTCAGCATGGGCCTCTCCCTCGTCGCCACATGACGCGCACGCCAACTGCGAAGATTCAGGACACGTTCGCCGGCCGCGGTCAACGAGCCAGTGCGGCCCGGGGAGGTCGCCCGTTAACCGATGACGGCGTCGTAGCACCAGAGGTCGATGTAGCGCGCCGGGTCGACCAGCGGCGCCGTTCCCGTGCCGTACTTGGTCCTGAGATCAAGGACTGTGTTCACGCCGGGCGGCAGGATGCGGGCCTCCGGGGTAAGGCCGGACACGGGCGACAGCAGGCTGTTCATCACCGCGTCGACCACCGGCGGCTTGATCTCCGGCATGTTGCGCAGCAGCACCTGGGCGGCCTCGGCGCGATTCTCCGGAGCGAGCGTCCAGCGCAGTCCCGCGAGATAGCCCTTGATGTAGCCTTTCAAGGCATCGGCGTTGGCGGCGGCCCACGCACGGCTCGCCGCAAACACGCCGCCCTGGTAGTTCGCGAACAGGGCCGTGCTGGTGTCGAGCACACGGAAGCCTTGGGCCCTGGCGATGCTGGTGAACGGCTCGATCGTCAGCGTGCCGGCATGCTGGCCGGTCTTCACCGATCCCCAGCGCTGCGGCGTGGCGCCCACCGCCGCCATCGTGTAGTCGCCCGTGGCAAGCCCGCCCCGCTCCAGCATCTCGTAGAGCACGAACGCAAACCCGGTCGACAACGCATCGAGCGCGAGCGACTTGCCCTTGAGGTCGGCGTAGCCCTTCACCTCGGGGCTGGTCACGAACGCGAGTTCGATCTGGGTCGCTCCCATGAAGGCGAAGAAGTCGGGTGTCTGCTTGAGCTGCACCGCGCCCTGCCCCTCGTCGTAGGCGACGACGTTGTCGAACGCGGTGCCGGCGATCTGGAACTTGCCCGCGGCCAGGTTCTCCGCCTGGAACGCCGAGCTCGGCGTCGTCGTGAGGTTCACCTCGACACCGGCATTCATGAAGAACCCCTTCTCGCGGGCGACGAACACGGGAAGGTTCGGCGCGCCGGGGAACGCGATCAGCTCGATCCTGTGGGCCATGTCACGCTCGGTCCTTCTTGGTCTTCTTCGCGTCCTGGATCGCCTGCCACACCGTGAAGTGCGTCACCGGCATCGCGATGTCGCTGACACCCAGCGGACGCAGCGCGTCCAGGATCGCGCTGACGATCACCGCCGGGGCCGGCGTCGTGCCGCCCTCGCCGCCCGCCTTGATGCCGAGCGGGTTGGTCGGCGACAGCACTTCGGCGATGTGAGTCTTGAAGCGCGGGAAGTGAAACGAGCGCGGCATGCCGTAGTCCATCAGCGAGCCGCACACCGGCTGGCCCGACCCGGAATCGATCGCGCACTGCTCCCACAGCGCCTGGCCGACGCCCTGGACGATGCCGCCGCGGGTCTGGCCCTCGACGATCAGCGGATTGATGCAGCGGCCGACGTCGTCGACCGCCGCGTAGCGCGTGATCTCGAGCTCGCCCGAATCGGGATCGATCTCGATCTCGCAGACGTGGCAGCCGTTGGGGAACACCGGATCGTGCATCTCGTTGTCGCGGGCGACCGCGACGCCGTCCTTGAGGTCGCCCGGCAGCTCGGCTCGCGCGGCCGCCTTGGCCAGATCCAGAAAATCGAACGTGCGATCGACGCCCGGTGCGCGGAAGCGGCCGTCCGCGAACGCGACCTTGTCGGGCGAAGTCTGGAGCAAGATTGCGGCGATGCGCTTGCCGCGCTCGATCAGGTCCGTGGCGGCGAGCGAGAACACCGTGCCGGCATGGCGCATCGAGCGGCCCGAGTGGGAGCCACCGCCCACCGACACCACGTCGGTGTCGCCCATGACGACGTCGATCGCCTCGACCGGGACCTTGATGAGGTCGGAGACGACCTGGGCGAAGCTGGTCTCGTGGCCCTGCCCGCTCGGTTGCGTCCCGATGACGACGCGGACACGGCCGTCGGGCTTCACGGCGATCTCGGTGCGTTCCTTCGGCGCGCCGATCGACGACTCGACGTAGTTGGCGAGCCCGAGACCCAGGAGCTTGCCGCGGCGCCCGGCGTCCGCCTTGCGCGCGGCGAAGCCTTTCCAGTCGGCCATCGCCATCGCCCGGTCCATGTTCTCTTCGTAGGTGCCGCTGTCGTACCTGGCGCCGACGGCGTTGACATAGGGCATGCGATCGGCGGCGACGAGATTCATGCGCCGCAGTTCGACGCGATCGAACCCGAGTTTCTCCGCCGCCGCGTCGACCAGCCGCTCGATGGCGAACGTGACCTCGGGCCGGCCCGAGCTGCGATAGGCCTGAGTGCACATCGTGTTGGTGAACACCGCGCGTGCGCGCAGCGTCGCCGCCGGAATGTCGTAGGAGCCGGTGATCAGCGCCGAGCCCTTGCTGAGCGGCGACAGCGACACGCAGCGCGCGCCGACGTTCGACACGTTGTCGGCGCGCAGGCCGAGAAAGCGGCCGTCCTTGCGCAGCGCCAGCGACACCCTGGTGACGAGGTCGCGCCCCTGGTAGTCGGTGAGGAAGGCTTCGGAACGGGTCGCGGTGTACTTCACCGGCCGGCCGATCTTGCGCGACGCCCACAGCACCAGCCCGAACTCGACGTAGACGCGGTTGCGCGACCCGAAGTTGCCGCCGACATCGAGCGACAGCACGCGCACCCGATCGGGCGCGACCTTGAGCACGTTGGCGAGCTCGCGCTTCTGGCGCACCGCGCCACCCGATCCGGCATGGAGCGTGAAGCGCTGAGTCTCCGAATCGAACACGCCGAGTGCCGCGCGCGTCTCGAGCGGCACCGCGGTGACGCGGCCGATGTGGAACTCCATGCTGACGACGTGATCGGCCGCGGCGAATGCTCGCTCGGTGGCTTCGGCGTCGCCGAAGGTCGTGTCGACCAGCACGTTGCCGGGCGCTTCGTCCCACACCAGGGCCGCGCCCTCGGCCAGCGCGTCCTGCGACTGCGCGACCCATGGCAGTTCCTCGAACTCGGTCTCGACGGCTTCGGCCGCGTCGAGCGCCTGCGCCTTGGTTTCGGCGACGACCATCGCGTAGGCCTCGCCAACGTGACGCACCTTGTCGGCGGGCAGCAACACGTGCGGCCCCTCGAACACCTTGGTGTTTCCGGGGCCCTTCAGCTTCATGTCGTATTTGGTCGATGGCACCGGATCGTGGGGAATCGGCGCGAGCCCCTCGGCGGCGACGTCGGCTCCGGTGAAGACGCCGAGCACGCCCGGCATGGCGCGCGCCCTGGTCGTCTCGATGCGCAGGATGCGCGCGTGCGGATACGGCGAGCGCACCATTGCCGCGTAGGTTTGGCCCGACGCGTTGAAGTCGTCGCTGAACTGGCCGCGTCCGGTGAGGAGGCGCTGATCCTCCTTGCGGCGCACGGGCTTGCCGATGGCCCGGAAATCACTTTCGAGGGTTCCGTCCACGTGTCCGACCCTTGGCTCGATGTGTGTCGTCTTTAGGTGTGACGTCTTTAGGTGTGCCGGCGGTATGCCGTGTGGTGCGGGCCGCTCCGCATTTTCATTGTCGTCGCAGACCGGCCCCGATACCCTTACTGGCACAAGACCAAGTGCCGCACAACGAGAACGGCACGGCTTGCGCAAAGCCTCCCGTCCACCGAAAACGAAACGCATGAACGCGCCGCCGCCGGTCAATGCTCCCGTCGATCTGCACGACCATCTCGCGCGGCTGGAAGCCCGCGGGCTTCTGGTGCGCGTCGATCGTCCCATCAGCAAGGACACCGAGATTCATCCGCTGGTGCGCTGGCAGTTCGTCGGCGGCCTGCCGGAGAGCGCGCGCCGCGCCTTCCTGTTCACCAACGTCATTGGGGCGCGCGGCGAACGCTACGACATCCCGGTGGTGGTTGGCGCGCTGGCGGCGTCGTCGGAGATCTACGCGATCGGCATGGGCGTTTCGGTCGACGAAATCGGCGATGCGTGGACCCGCGCCATGGCCCATCCCATCGCGCCGGTGTTCGTCGACGAAGCGCCGTGCCACGAGATCGTGCTGACCGGCGACGCGCTCGTCAAGGCCGGTGGCCTCACGTCACTGCCGATCCCGATCTCGACGCCGGGCTTCGATGCCGCGCCCTATCTCACTGCCACGGTGTGCGTCACCAAGGATCCCGAGACCGGCGTGCGCAACCTTGGCACCTACCGCGCCGGCCTCAAGGCCAACGACCGCCTCGGCGTGCGCATGGCCTCGCGGCTCGGAGGCGCCGGCGGCTACATGCATTGGCTCAAGTACAGGAAGCGCGGTGAACCGATGCCGTGCGCCATCGTCGTCGGCTGCGCGCCGGTCGTCGCCTACACCGGCCCGCAGAAGCTCGCGCTCAACCAGGACGAGATGGCGGTGGCGGGCGGGCTCGCTGGCCGGCCGCTGCGAGTGACGCGCGCCAAGACCATCGACCTCGAGATCCCGGCCGATTCTGAGATCGTGGTCGAGGGGCTGATCGACACCGATCTGCTCGAGCCCGAAGGTCCGTTCGGCGAAAGCCACGGCCACGTCGCGCTCGAGGACTTCAACATGTCGATGCGCGTCACCGCCATCACCATGCGCAAGGACGCGGTGTTCGCCTCGATCATCAGCGAGGTGACGCCGAGCGAATCGAGCGTGCTGAAGAAGGCGGCGTACGAGACGCTGTTCCTCAACCACCTGCGCGACCAGCTCGACATCAAGGGCATCAAGCGCGTCGTCATGCACGAGGCGCTGACCAACCTGCGCAAGGTACTGTTCCTGCAGTTTGCCCACGGCGCGCCTCACACCGAGGTCTGGCGTGGCCTGCACGGCGCGGCGACGCTGCAGGCGCAGTGCGGCAAGATCGTCATCGCGGTGTCGGAGGACATCGACCCGTCGAATCCCGACGCGGTGTTCTGGTCGCTGGCGTATCGCTCAACGCCGACCGACGACGTTCACATCGTCCCCTACCGCTCGGGCGGCCACGGGCCGAAGGGCGGCGGCGAGGATTCGGCAATGCTGATCGACGCCACGCTCAAGCATCCGGCGTCGCCAGTGGCGCTTCCGGCCAAGCCGTACATGGAGAACGCGCGCAAAATCTGGGAGGAGCTCGGGCTCCCCCGAATCGCGCCGCAGCCGCCGTGGCACGGATATTCGCTGGGCGACTGGAACGACGTCTGGCAGCGGTTCGCCGACAACGCCGCGAAAGGCGACTGGGCGAAGAACGGCGAAGACACGTACGCGCGTCGCCGCGGCGGGCTCACGCCCGAGACGCCGGTGCGCAGCGTCGAGAAGGACAAGAAGGCCTAGACGACCGTCGGACGAACCGGCGGCGCTCAGCAGACACAAGGAGGCGGGAATGGTCGCGTTTGGTCGGATCACGCGTGCGGCGATGGCGGCGGGAGCGCTCATGGCGATCGCCGGGTCGGCGTCGGCGCAGTCGGTCGAGCAGTTCTACAAATCGAACAACCAGATCACCATCCTGCTCGGGCAGCCGCCGGGCGGCTCCTACGATCTCTACGCGCGCCTCGCCGCCGACTTCATGCGCAAGTACATCCCCGGCAATCCGCTGATCATCGTGCAGTACAAGGCGGGCGGCGGCGGCGCCGTGGCGACCGCGTTCCTCTACGAGATCGCGCCCAAGAACGGAACGATGCTCGGGCTGTTCTCGGAGACCATCGGCCACACCCAGCTGCTCGAGCCATCGATCGGCAAGTGGAAGATGCAGGAGATGACCTACATCGGCTCGTTCTCCGGCGTGAACGCCGCGTTCGTGCGGCGCAAGGACTCGGCGGTCAAGACCATCGAGGAGATGAAGACGACGCCGATGAACGTCGGCTGCTCGGGCCGCACCTCGCAGAGCTACCAGTCGCCGGCGATGCTGAAGAACCTCGCCGGCTTCAAGTTCAATCTGATCTGCGGCTATCCGGGTTCGGCCGAGTACGTGCTGGCGCTCGAGAAGGGCGAGGTCGACATGGTGTCGAGCGCCTGGAACCAGTGGACCAGCGCGCACCCGCAGAAGATCGCCAGCGGCGAGTTCGTGCCGATGATCCAGAGCGGGCTCAAGCGTCACAAGGACCTGCCCAATATCCCGCTGATGCAGGAGCTGGTCGACGACCCGCAGCTCAAGAGGGTGTTCGAGTTCACCTCGGCGGGCGCCGCCATCGGCCGCGCCCTGCTCGCGCCGCCCAAGGTGCCCCAGGACCGCATCGACGCGCTGCGCAAGGCGTTCGACCAGACGGTGAAGGATCCGGAGTTCCTCGCGGCCGCCAAGAAGCGCGGCGCCGAGATCGATCCGTCGCCGGGCGAGGAGGTTCAGAAGGCGAGCCTCGCCATCGTCAGCGCCCCGAAGGACATCGTCGAACTGGCGCAAAAGGGCATGAAGTGACGCCAGGCGCCGCGGCGATTTAACGCTGCGGCGCCTGCGGCTGAGCGCTCGGCGGCGCCGGCTGGTTGCGCGGAGCCGTCGGCTTCGCGGCGGCGGGTGCGTTGCCCTTGCCGCCGTTTTTGTCGCCACCGTTATCGCCGTTCTTACCGC
This sequence comes from Alphaproteobacteria bacterium, assembly GCA_035493495.1. Taxonomy (GTDB): domain Bacteria; phylum Pseudomonadota; class Alphaproteobacteria; order SMXQ01; family SMXQ01; genus DATJIG01. Next base: position 19,365 of record DATJIG010000136.1, on the reverse strand, counting down.
TCGGGCCGCGGCCGGTGTCGGACGGGGTCGCCTTGCCGGCATCAGCGCCGACCGACTGCACCAGCGCGTTGCAGTCGTTGTTCTCGCCGAGACCGAGCTGGATCGTCGGGATCAGCGCGCCCAGCGGCGTGAGCAGCGCGCCGAGCAGCGCCGCCGCACCGGCGCGCGCGCCGAGCGGTCCGTATTCGGGGGCGATGCTCGGCTTCTTCAACGGCCCGGTGACGCGGATCGGAGTCGAAACCGACCCGACGCTCGGCTTCTTCTTCTCGGTCTCCATGCGGAAGTCGATCTGCTCGGTGTCGAAGTTGATCGTTCCGGCGGGGATGATGTTGGCTTCGGTCGTGTCGACGATGAACAGCTGGGTGGTGGCAAGCCCATCCTTGACCTCGAAGTCGCTGACCATGCAACGCAGCACGGCACGCCGCGGCAGCCCAAGCGCCGACATCAACGAGTTGCCGAAGTCGAGCCCGGCGAGGTCGACGAGGAGCGCGCTGATGTCGCCGCCGGTCATGAACAGCTTCAAATCGCCGTTGGCGTCGCCCATGATCTCGGCGGTCGAGTTGCCGACGCCGTCGAGCGCGACGTGGCCGCCGATCAGGCCCGCGCCTTCGACCGGCGTTTCCTTCACCAGCCGCCTGAGATCGACCCGGCTCACGTCGACGTTGATGTTGGCGCGCGGCGGAGTGGAGCTCGCGTCCAGCGACACCCGGCCACCGAGCTTGCCTTCACCGATCTTGAAATTGATCGGCTCGAGCCTGGCGACGCCGTTCTTGATCACCAGATGCGTGTCGAGGCCGTCGATGGGAATGTTTTTGTCCTTGATGCTGTCCGCCGTGTACTTGATGTCGTAGTCGTTCTTTTGCAGCGCCTCGAGGTTGAAGCGGTTGTCGGGGAACAGCCGCGGACGTTGGGCTTCCTTGCCCGGCTCGCCGCCGATGAAGCCCGAGAGGTCGGCCATATCGACGGTCTTCGACTTCATATCCGCTGTGATCAGCGGCCGCTCCTTCCCAGGCTCGACAGCAAACTGTCCTGACAGATCGCTGTCGCCGACGCGGCCGACGAAGTTCGTGAAGCGGATGCGCCCCTTCTGATAATCGAGGTGCCCTTCGAGGCTGTAGGGCTGCGTCTGCGGCAGGGGAACCGTGGTGAGGTTCTTCAGCTCCGACAGGTCGTTGCCCTTGAGCGAGAGCTGCACGTTGGCGCCACCGAACGCCCACGGATCCTGCACACGGCCTTTGATGGCAACGTGGGTCTGGCCGTGATCGGCGGTGAAATCGATCGGATAGGGCTTGCTCGGGTCGCGCAGCGACAACAGCGACCCGCCGCGAAACGCCATGCGGATGCGCTGACCGACATAGGTCCCGTCGGCGTTCAGCACGATCTCCGGCTCGGGCTTCGATTCGTCCGTGTCGACGTCGATCTTGAAGTCCGACTTGAGCTTCGGATCGACGATGTGGATGTGGCCGTCATGAATGATGACGCTGCCGAGCAGCGGCGGGGCGCCCTTCGGCTCCTGCACCTTCTGGTCCTCCTCCGGCGGCTTCTCACCGGAGGACGTGAGCGTCCAGTTGGCGACTCCCTTGGGGTTGCGACCGAGGTCGCCGATCGGACGGTCGATGATCAGCGACGGGATCCGCAGATGCCCACGGATCGCCTCCTTGGGATCGAGGGTCACCATGATCTTGTCGATCGTGCCGGTGCGGGTTCCCTCGGGGAATTCGGGCGGGTTGCCGACGGTGATGCCCTCGGCCTCCAGCGTCATGTCCCACAGACTGGCGTTGAGCTTGTCGACCGTAACCGGCCGGTTGAGCGCATGGGACGCGGTGCGCTCGACCAGCGGTTTGAACCAGTTCCAGTCCCACGCGAGGAAGACGGCAACGATCAGCACCACCAACGTCGCCGCGATGATGCCGAGGACGCGCAATACCGGGTGTTTCCGCCTCATAGCGGAGGGAACGCGCGGGAATCCCGTTCGTTCCTGAGGCTTCGCCGCCCCCGGTCGGTCACCGGACGCTGTGGAAAAGGCCGTTTTTCGCCACTTCTCCGGCATTGACTCCGGCCCCGACCAGCTTTATCCCTATCTCCTTGCAAACGATTGCAGAACGGACCCGGGTGTTGCCGCGAGCACGCTGACAGGGCCGCGAATTAGGCTTCACGCGCGAGGTTCACCATGTGCACCGATCACCATGGAAATTCGGTCGGGGGCCAGCCAATGGCGCCGGTCGTCGCATCGCGCCAGGTCGCCCAGGCCAGCGAAAGCCGGATCATCGAGCCACACTGGAACTGGAAGCGCCCGATCCAGGCGCCCGGAAAGATGGCGGTCGACTTCGAGGGCCGCGTCGACTTCCGCCGTCTCACCAGCTACCGCATGGCGCGCGCCCGTCAGGCGCTGAAGGCGTCGAAGTGCGGCGCGCTGCTGCTGTTCGACGTCAACAACGTCCGCTACGTCACCTCGACCAAGATCGGCGAATGGGAGCGCGACAAGCTGACGCGCTTCGCGCTGCTGGCGGGCGACGAGGATCCGGTGCTATGGGACTTCGGCTCCGCCGCCGTCCACCACCGCCTCTACTGCGACTGGCTGCCGCCGGAGAATTTCCGCGCCGGGCTCTTGGGTCTGCGCGGGACCGTGCCGCCCGAGGCCGGGCTGATGCGCCGCCACGCCGAAGAAGTGAAGGAGCTGCTCAAGGCCGCCGGCGTCGCCGACATGCCGGTCGGCGTCGATCTGATCGAGCCCGCGATGTGGTTCGAGCTCGAGCGCGTCGGCCTCAAGCTGGTCGATGGCCAGCAGATCATGCTCGACGCCCGCGAGATCAAGAACGTCGACGAGATCACGCTGTTGAACCAGGCCGCGGCGATGGTCGACGGCGTCTATCACATGATCTGGGAGGAGCTGAAACCGGGGGTGCGCGAAAACGACATCGTCGCCAAGGCGAACGAAATGCTCTACGCCATGGGCTCCGACGACGTCGAGGCGATCAACGCCATCTCCGGCGAGCGCTGCAATCCGCACCCGCACAATTTCACCGACCGCCTGGTGCGGCCGGGCGACCAGGCCTTCTTCGACATCCTGCAGTCGTACATGGGCTATCGCACCTGCTACTACCGGACGTTCAACGTCGGCCGGGCGACGGTATCGCAACGCGACGCCTACAAGCGGGCGCGCGAGTGGCTCGATGCATCGATCCAGATGATCCGGCCGGGGATCACCACTGACAAGGTCGCCAAGGTCTGGCCGAAGGCAGAGGAGTTCGGCTTCCCCAATGAGATGGCGGCGTTCGGCCTCCAGTTCGGCCACGGCCTCGGACTCGCGCTCCACGAGCGGCCGATCATCAGCCGCCTCGTCTCCTTCGATCATCCGATGGAGATCAAGACCGGCATGGTGTTCGCGCTCGAGACCTATTGTCCGGCAACCGACGGCGCGTCCGCCGCGCGCATCGAGGAAGAGGTCGTGGTGACCGACACCGGCTGCAAGGTCATCACGCTCTTCCCCGCCGAGGACCTGCCGATCGCAAACGCGTACTGAGCACACCATGGCGACGAGAGAAGCCCCCGCCCGCGACCACGCCAACGACGACATCGGCGAGGCGACACGGCTCTCGCTGTTCCGCTCGATGTGCGTGATCCGCACCGCCGAGCAACGTGCGTACGACCTCTTCCTCCAGAATCTCGTGAAAGGCACGAGCCACCTGTCGCTCGGCCAGGAAGCGATCGCGGCGGGCTTCGCCCAGGCGATGAAGCCGGGCGACCTCAGCTTCTGCACGTATCGCGGCCACGCCCACACGCTCGCCCGCGGCGTGCCGGTCGAGAAGGTGCTGGGCGAGCTGATGCAGCGCGACAACGGCCTGATGCGCGGCAAGGGCGGCTCGATGCACCTCACCTCCGAGCCCCACGGCGTCATGGGCTCGTACGCCATCGTCGGCGCGCACCTGCCGATCGCCTGCGGCGCGGCGTGGCGCGCCCAATACAAAGGCCAGGACGACGTCTCGACCTGCTTCTTCGGCGACGGCACGACGAACATCGGCGCGTTCCACGAGGCACTCAACTTCGCCGCCGTCTGGAAGCTGCCGGTCGTGTTCGCGTGCGAGAACAATCTCTACATGGAATACACGCCGATCGGCGCGGTGACGGCTGTCGAGCATCCCGCCGCCGACCGCGCATCGGCGTATGGGCTCGAGCGCATCGTCATCGACGGCAACGACGCCGATGCGGTCTACCGCACGGCGCAGACAGCCTATGCCAAGGCCCGCGCCGGGGGCGGCCCGTCGCTGATCGAGTGCATGACCTATCGCCACAGCGGACACTCGCGCGCCGATCCCGCGAAATACCGGCCGCCCGGCGAGCTCGATGCGTGGCTCAAACGCGATCCGCTGAAGCTCTACAAAGAGCGCCTGAGCAAGTTCGGCATCGCCGAAACCGCGGTCGCCGCGATCGAGCGCGAGGTCCTGGCCGAGGTCGATCGCGCGACCGAAACCTGCAAAGCAGCACCCCCGGTACCGCTCGACGTCATCGGCACCGACGTCTACGCCGACGGAGGGGCCGCATGGCGGAACTGACGTACCGCGATGCGGTCGCCCGCGGCATCGCCCAGGAAATGGCGCGCGATCCCGATGTCGTGTTCCTCGGCGAGGACGTCGCCGCCGCCGGCGGCGTCTTCAAGGCCACCGTCGGCCTCCTGGAGCAGTTCGGGCCGAAGCGCGTGCGCGACACGCCCATCTCCGAGCAGGCGATCCTCGGTGCCGCCATGGGTGCCGCCATGACCGGGCTCAAGCCGATCGCCGAGATCATGTTCTCGGACTTCCTCGCGGTGTGCTTCGACTACATCGCCAACGAGTTTCCGAAGTCGCGCTACATGAGCAACGGCCAGACCAAGTGCCCGCTCGTCGTGCGCACGGCCAACGGCGCCGGCTCCCGCTTCGGCGCCCAGCACAGCCAGAGCGTCGAGAACTGGGCGATGATGATCCCAGGCCTCAAGGTCGTGGCGCCGTCAAACCCGACCGACGTCATCGGCCTGCTCGCCGCCGCCGTGCGCGATCCCGACCCGGTCATCTTCTTCGAGCACAAGTCGCTCTACCCGACCAAGGGCGAGGTGCCCGACGGCGAAATTCTCGACACGTTGGGCACCGCGCGCATCGTCCGCCCGGGCAAGGACGCGACGGTGCTGGCGCTGGCGCTGATGGTGCCGCGTGCGGTACTGGCCGCAGAGAAGCTCAAGGCCGAGCATGGGATCGACGTCGAGGTGATTGACGTGCGCTCGCTGGTGCCTCTCGATACCCAGACGATCCTGGGTTCGATCGCGCGCACCCATCGGCTGTTCACCGTCGAAGAGAACCCGCGGCTGTGCGGCTGGGGCGCCGAGATCGTGTCGATCGCCAGCCAGGAAAACTTCTACGATCTCGACGGGCCGCCGGTGCGGATCACCACGCCGCACCTTCCCCTGCCCGCGGCCGACAATCTCGAGGACGCGACGATCCCGACGGTCGAGCGCATCGCCGACACCGTCCGTCGCGCCCTCAAGAGCTGAGGGCAACGATGGACGTGCTGATGCCCCAGCTCGGCGAGACCGTGGCGGAAGGCAAGATCAGCGCCTGGTTCAAGTCGGTTGGCGATCGCGTTAGCGTCGGCGACAATCTGTTCGAGATCGAGACCGACAAGACGGCGATGGAAGTGCCGACGACGAGTGCCGGCATCGTCGCCGAGATCCGCGTCGCCGCCGGACAAACGGTGCCGGTCGGCACGGTCGTCGCGGTCATTTCCGATGATGGAGCCGTGATCACGACGGGGCGGACACCGGCGGTGGCAGTCAGCGCCGCCGCGAAACCTTCGGCGCACGCGCCGCCCCTGGCGGTCACCGCACCCATCGCGCAAATCACGCGCCGTGGCGCCTTCGATCCCTTCAACGAAGTGCGGTTGCCCGCGCGGGGCTTTGGACCGGCGCTGCTGCCGAGCGGCATCCCGATCACGCCTCTTGCGCGCCGCCTGGCGGCGGAAGCGGGAATCAGCGTCGAGAGCCTGAAAGGCTCCAGTCCCCACGGCCGCGTCATGGGGCGCGACATCCCGGCGCGACCGGCGCCGGGATCGTCGGTGCAGGCGAAACCGTCGACCAGCGCGCCGGCGTCATTCGATCTCGTGCCCCACGACGCTGCCCGCCGCGCCGGGGCTTCAGCCATTGCCGCGGCAAAGCACGGAATCCCCCAGTTCGTGGTTCACCGCGAGATAACGCTCGACACGCTTCTCGAGCTGATCGACGAGATCAACGCCGTCGACGCGACATTCCACGTCGCGCTCGTCCACTGCGTCGCCAAGGCGCTTGCGATCGCCCTCGCGAAGGTGCCCGACGCCAACGTGCAGTGGGCCGACGACCATATGCTGTGCTTCCATCAGGTGGATCTCGCCATCGCCGGCGATGCCGGCGCGACGATCATTCGAGCCGTCGACCGCCAGGGCCTCGCGGCAATCGCCGCCGCGACGCGCGCGGCCGCATCGCAAGGCGTGGAAGGCGTTTCGACCATCTGGGACATGAGCGCGAGTGCCGCGACCGCGATCGACGCCATCGTCCGGCCACCGAACACGACGGCGCTGACCATCGGCACGCCGGCCAAACGTCCGGTGGTCGCTGGCGGTCGCCTCGTGATGGCGACCCGCGCCACGCTCACGCTGACCTGCGACCATCGCGCCATCGACGGCGCGATCGGCGCGCGCCTGCTCGGCGCCTGCGCCGCCGCATTGGAACGACCGCTGGCACTGATTCTGTAGGTGAAAAACTGTCTTGCGCCATTGTGGGGCGTCGCCTACGCTGCAAACGATTGCAGATCGTAAAACAAGAGCGCAATCAACCGAGAGACCCGCTCATCGCCTCCGGCGTGACGAAGGGTCCACGAACAGGGTGAGCGCCGGCATCGCCGGCGGGGACAAGGGAGACTGACATGCGGACATTCATGTTCGGCAGGTTGCGTGCGTTCGTCCGTGGGCGCATCGCGCGTCCGCTGCTCGCCGCCACGCTCGCGGTCGCGCTCGCGACTCCGGCGCTGGCCCAGCAGGAAGTGAAGATCGGCATCGGCTTCGGCATCGGCTTCCTGCCGACCTTCATCCTCGACGACATGAAGCTCGTCGAGAAGCACGCCAAGGCGGAAGGTCTCGACCTCAAGGCGAGCTATCCGCGTTTCTCGGGTTCGGCCGCGATGCAGGACGCGGTGCTCTCGGGTTCGGTCGACGTCGGCGTCTACGGGGTCCAGGCGATGCTGATCGCCTGGGAGAAGGCCAAGGGCACCCCGCAGCAGATCATCGGCATCGCCGGCGTCACCAGCCTGCCGTTGGTGCTCGTCACCAACCAGAAGGACGTGAAGACGCTGAAGGACTTCAAGCAGAGCGACCGCATCGCCATGCCCGCGCTGGTCTCGCCGCAGATGTACGCGCTGCAGTTGGCGGCACAGAAGGTGTACGGCGCCGACCAGTACGACAAGTTGAAGCCGCTGGTCGTCTCGCTGCCGCACCCCGAGGCGCTCAACCAGCTCCTCTCCGGCAAGACCGAGGTGACCGCCTACTTCTCGTCGGCGCCGTTCACCCAGATCGCGCTCAAAAATCCGAACATTCACACTGTGCTGACCTCGACCGATGCGTTCGGCGGCAAGGCCTCGTTCCTGGTCGCCGGCGCGACCAAGAAGGTGCTCGATGCCAATCCGAAACTAGCCGTGGTCCTGACCAAGGCGCTCGCCGAAGCCCAGGACGTGATCAAGAACGATCCCAAGAAGGCCGCCGAGATCTACCTCAAGGTCGAGCCGTCGAAGACCCTCGACAACGCCGCGGTCGAGGCGATCCTGAAGGAGCTCAAGGACGACTTCGACGTCTCGGTGCACGGCGTCGGCGCGTCGGCAAAGTTCATGGCCCAGATCGGCCAGCTCAAGTCGCCGCCGGCGAGCTGGAAGGATGCCTTCGTTCCCTCGCTGCACAACACCCAGAGCGACTAGCATGAGACGCCGCCGCCCCTCTCGATTTTAAAGGGGCGGCGGCGCCGTTTCGCCATGTTCAAGTTCATGACGCACGACGAACGCCTCGACCGTCCCGCCGCCGCAACCGACGCGACGCCGTTGCTCCGGGTCGAGAACGTCACGCTCCAGTACAAGACGCCGTCGCGACTGGTGACGGCGACCTACCGCGTGTCGTTCGACATCCATCCCGGCGAGCGATTCGTGCTGCTCGGGCCCTCGGGCTGCGGCAAGTCGACGATCCTCAAGTCGATCGCCGGCTTCATCAAGCCGGTCGAGGGCCGCATCCTCTTGGGCGGCGCGCCTGTCGACGGTCCGGGCCCCGACCGCATGATGGTGTTCCAGGAGTTTGATCAGCTCCTGCCGTGGAAGACGGTGCGCGACAACGTGCTGTTCCCCCTTCGCCAGAACGGCGTCGCCAGGGACGAGGCGCGCGCGCGCGCCGACGACGCCATTGCCAAGGTCAACCTGTCCGAGTTCGCCAACGCCTTTCCCCACACGCTGTCGGGCGGCATGAAGCAGCGCTGCGCCATCGCCCGCGCCATGGCGATGAAGCCGGCGGTGCTGCTGATGGACGAGCCCTATGCCGCGCTCGACGCGCTGACCCGCCGCAAGATGCAGGACGAGCTCTTGCAGCTCTGGGACGACGTCAACTTCACCCTGGTGTTCGTCACCCACTCGATCGAGGAGGCGGCGATCGTGGGCTCGCGCATCCTCGTGCTGTCGCCGCATCCGGGACAGGTGCGCGCCGAGCTCAACAGCCCTGGATTCGCCCACGATGCGCGCACCGGCGCCGCCTTCCAGCAGCTCGTTCAGCGCATCGACCACATGCTGTTCGGCGACAACCGCTCGCACTAGCGGAGCCCAAGCGGGAGTATCGATATGACCGACGCGACGATCCATCACCCGCCGATCCGCCCCGAGTACGAGCGCGCGGTGACCGTGCCGGCCACCATCGGCAACGTCGAGCGGCCGCTGGCGCTGGTCGAGCGGCTGTGGAACATGCCGCTGGTGCGGAAGATCGTCATCCTCGCGGTGCTGGCGGCGATCTGGGAGGCTTACGCCCGCCATCTCGATTCGCCGATGCTGTTCCCCACCTTCAGCGCAACCATGAGCGCGTGGTGGGACGGCATCGTCTCGGGCGTGATCCTCCAGCGCCTCCTCGTGACGATGCAGGTTCTCGTCGTCGGCTACGCCATCGGGCTCGCGCTCGCCGCCGTCTTCGTCTCGATCGCGATCTCGTCGCGGGTCGGCACCGATCTCCTGTCGTCGCTCACCGCGATGTTCAATCCCCTGCCCGCCATCGCCATGCTGCCGCTGGCGCTGCTGTGGTTCGGCCTCGGCGCGCCGGCGATCGTGTTTGTCATCGTCAACTCGGTGCTGTGGGCGGTGGCGCTCAACACCCACTCCGGCTGCCTCGCCGTCTCGGAGACTCTGCGCATGGCGGGGCAGACGTTCGGCCTCAAAGGCTTCCGCTACGTGACCCGCATCCTGATGCCTGCGGCATTTCCGGCCATCCTCGCCGGCCTCAAGATCGGCTGGGCGTTCGCCTGGCGCACGCTGATCGCCGCCGAGTTGGTGTTCGGCGTCTCGTCGGGCCGCGGCGGCCTCGGCTGGTACATCTTCGAGAACCGGAATCTGCTCAACACGGCGAGCGTGTTCGCCGGCCTGCTGACGGTGATGGCGGTCGGCCTGATCGTCGAAGGCGTGGTGTTCCGAACCCTCGAAAACCGGACCGTGCGCCGTTGGGGCATGCAGAACTCGTAAGTCCGTTCAGTGCCATTCAGTTCAGTCAGGGAAAGGATCGCGTGATGAACATCGGTTGGATCGGCATCGGCCGCATGGGCTATCCGATGGCCGAGCGCCTGCTCAAGGCCGGGCGGCCGGTCAAGGTGTGGAACCGCACCCGCGCCAAGGCCGAGCCGCTCGCCAAGCTCGGCGCCACCGTCGTCGACCACGCGAGCGAGCTGCGCGGCGTCGACGTGCTGTTCACCATGGTCTCGACCGGCAAGGACCTGCGCGACGTCTGCTTCGGGTCCGGCGGCGTAATCGGCGAATCGCGCGCCAATGTGCCGAAGATTCTGATCGACTGCTCGTCGATCGGCGTCGAGGAGTCGAAGGCGCTGCGCGCCGACCTCGAGCCCTGCGGCGTGACGTTCCTCGCCGCACCGGTGAGCGGCAACGGCAAGTGCGTCAAGGTCGGCAAGCTGTCGCAGGTGGTGTCCGGCCCGCGCGACGCCTTCGACAAGGTCAAGCCGCTGCTCGACGTGCTGTCGCCCCGCGGTGCCTCCTATGTCGGTGAAGGCGAGCTTGCCCGCATCTGCAAGATCGCCCACAACGTGATGCTCGGGGTCGTCATCAACAACCTGATCGAGATCACGCTCATGGCGCAGAAAGCCGGCGTGCCGCGCCACGCCTTCCTCGACTTCATGAACAACAGCGTCATGGGCTCCGTGTTTACCCGCTACAAGTCGCCGGCACTCGTCAACTGCGACTGGACGACGACGTTCACCCCGGCGCTGCTCAAGAAGGATCTCGACCTCGGGCTCGACGCCGCTCACAGGCTCGGCGTGCCGGTGCCGGTCACCGCGGCGGCGCGCGAGGTGCTGCAGGCGCACATCGGCGCCGCACAGCTCAAACCCGATCCCGACGCCTATCTCGCGCTCGACTTCGCGGCCCTGATGGAAACCGTGGCGCTCGCCTCCGGCATCAAGGTCGAGAGCGAGAACGTCGCGGTCGCGAGCGGTCTCGAGGGATAGACATGACGACGCGAGTAACAGGCGCCCCGGCGGGCAGAACCGGAAAACCCGTGACGTTGCGCGACGTGGCGGCGGCGGCGGGCGTCCACGTCTCGACCGCGTCGCGGACCCTCAATCCGGCGACCCGGCACCTCGTCGCCGACCCCGTCGCCGCGCGCGTCGAGCAGGCGGCGCAGAAGCTCGATTACCGGCCCGACCTCGTCGCCGCGAGTCTTCGTACCGGGCGGTCCCGGCTGATCGGCGTGCTCGTCCCCGACATCGCCGACCCGGTGTTCTCGCCGATCCTCTCCGGCATCGCCGACGCGCTCTTGGCCGACGGCTACTCGACGGTGATCGCCGACGTCGGCAGCAATCAGGAGCGCGAGGTCGAGCTGGTCGACGGCCTGATGGCGCGTCGAGTCGACGGACTGGTGCTCGCGACCGTGAGCCGCAGCGATCCGGTGGTCGACCACTGCATCGATCGCGAGCTCCCCGTCGTGCTCGTCAACCGCAGCGAGTCCGATCCGCGACTGTCCGCCATCGTCTCCGACGACGACGCCGGCATGCGGCTCGCGGTCGAGCACCTGGCCGACCTCGGACACCGGCACATCGGGCACGTTGCCGGCCCGCAGCACGTCTCGACCGGCTTCCTGCGCAGGCGCGGCTTCGAGGCCGCAGCCGCGGCGCGCGGCATCGACGCCGCGATCGAAGTCGCGAACGCCTACTCGCGCGCCGAGGGCGCGCGCATCGGTGGGGCGCTGCTCGATTCGAGCCGCGATCTCACTGCGATCGTCGCCGCCAACGACCTGCTCGCGCTCGGCGTCTACGACGCGCTGCGCGAGCGCGGGCTCGCGTGCCCGCAGGATGTTTCCGTGGTCGGCCACAACGACATGCCCTTGGTCGACATGGTGTCGCCGCCGCTTACGACGGTGCGGATATCGCACCGCGAAATGGGCGAGCAGGCGGCACGCATGCTGCTCGAGGAGATCTCCGGATCGCACGCGCCGCAGCGCACGGTGACGCTGGCGCCGCAGCTCGTGCTGCGCGCATCGACGCGGAGGATCTGAGAAGCGACGTCGAACAAAAACAACGCACCACAGGAGAGGCACATGGGGTTCGCAAGACAGTGGGGCATCAGGGGCGGGATCGTCGTCGCGGCGGCGCTGCTCGCGCTCTTCGCCGGCCGCGCCCAGGCCGAGACCAAGCCACTCGAGGTCATCGCGTTCGGCGGAGCGCCGAACTGGCCGCTGTGGATCGCCGAGGAACAGGGCTTGTTCAAGAGGAACAACGTCGCCATCAACTTCACCCAGGCGACCGGCTCGGTGCCGCTGTTCCAGGGGCTGGTCACCGGCAAGTACGACATCGCCATCACCGCGATCGACAACTCGATCGCCTACATGGAGGGCCAGGGCGAGGTCGAGCTGCCGGCCAAGCCGGATTTCATCGCCGTGATGGGCGGCATGGCGGGCGCGCTGCAGATCTTCGCGTTGCCGGAGATCAAGTCGTACGCCGATCTCAAGGGCAAGCCGGTCGGTGTCGACGCCAAGACCACCGGCTTTGCGTTCGTCACCGTAAAAATGCTGGAGAACGGCGGCGTCAAGCCGAGCGATTACACGCTGGAGTCGGTCGGCGGCACACCGTTCCGCGCCAAGGCGCTCGATGAGCGAAAGGTGGCGGCGACGCTGCTCTACTCGCCGTTCGACCTGCCGCTCAGGGCCAAGGGCTACTCCTATCTCGGCAGCGTCAGCCAGATCGGCAACTACCAGGCGTTCGTCGGCACGGTGCAGAAGCAGTGGGCCCGCGACAACAAGGACCGGCTGGTCGGCTTCATCCGGAGCTGGGTCCAGGCGGTCGACTATCTCTACGATCCCAAGAACAGGGAGGCCGCGCTCGCCAACGCGATGAAGAACGCGAAGGTCGGCCGCGCCGGCGCCGAGAATGTCTACGCGACCCTGCTCGCCGGGAAGGAAGGCCTGCAGAAGAAGGGCAAGATTGACCTCGACGGAATCCGCACCGTGCTCAAACTGCGCAGCGAGTACGGCACGCCGAAGAAGGATCTGAGCAACGTCGATCCCGCCAAGTATGTCGACGAGACCTGGTACAAGCAGGCGATTGCGGCGAATTAACCCCCGCCAGCGTATCGCTCCATCTCGTCGCCGAAGGGCCCGCGGATCGCTCCGCGGGCCCTTCTAATATGCGGCACGTATGCGGCACGCGCCAAGGCTCGCTCGGGTGCGCCCACGAAGTTCTGCCCCTCACGATTTTATGAACACCCTCACGCCTTCGCGAAGCCCCGGCACGGCGTCCGGCATGGTTGAATGCCTGATTGCTTCGGAGGTCGCCAATGCGCGCGTTCGCTTTCGGTGTCGTGTCTGCGTTCCTGTGGTCCGCGTGCGCGTCGGCAGCGGCGATGTCCGAGGATCGCGACCGCTGTCTCGCCAACGATCCCGACGTCAGCCTCGCCGGCTGCGCCGCCGTCCTGCAGACGCCGTCGGCGACGCGCGGCCAGCGCATCGAGGCCTACCTAGCGACCGGCGTCGCCTACCTCCGCAAGGGCGACTTCGACCGCGCGCTGATCGACCTCGACCAGGCGATCAGCCTCGAGCCGGGCCTCGCCCAGGCCTATTACGTCCGCGGCGCCGTCTACATCATGCGCCGCAGCTACGACAAGGCGATCGCCGACTTCGATCATCTCATCGCGCTCAACCCGGCGGACGGCGTCGCCTACTACAACCGCGGTACGGCGCGAATCGGCGTCGGCGCCTACGACGGCGCGATTCAAGACTTCGACCGCGCGGTGGCAATCAATCCGCGCGACGTCGAATCGATCAGCAACCGCGGCGCCGCCTTCGCGCTCCAGGGGAATTTCGAGCGCGCGCTCGACAACTACGATCAGGTGCTGCAGATCGATCCGAAGAACGCGCCGACGCTGGCCAACCGCTGCCTCGCCGGCGCGGTGCTCGGGCGTCTCGACCAGGCGTTGTCGGACTGCAACGCGGCGCTCAGCTTGCAGCCGGAGGAAGTCTCGACTCTCACCAGCCGCGCGCTCACCTATCTTAAACTGCGCAATCCGGGTGCCGCGGTCGCCGACTACGAGGCGGCGCTGCTGCGCGCCCCAAAGCAGGCGTCCGCCGTGTACGGCCGCGGTCTCGCCCGGCTGATGAGCGGTGACCGCAGCGGCGGCGACGCCGATATCCGCGCGGCGATGGCGATCGATCCCACGGTCGAGAAGCGGTTCGAGGGATACGGCATCAAGGCCAACTGAGGTGAACCCGACATAAGAACGCCCGGAGGATCTCTCCGGGCGTGCTTCGTTATGTGGGCTTTTTACGCAGCCTTCACCAGGACCATTTCGAAGTCGGCTTTGGCGACGCCGCAGTCGGGGCACTCCCAGTCGTCGGGAATGTCGGCCCAGAGCGTGCCGGGAGCGATGCCTTCCTCGGGCATTCCCTTGGCTTCGTCGTAGGTGAAGCCGCACACGATGCATTTGTAGACGTTCATCTCGAGTCTCCTGTGATCTCGGTCAGCCGGCGGGGCAGATGACGATGCCGTCGAGGGCCGCGCGATTGCGATAGCTGGGTTCTTTCCCGTCGTTCATGTCTCTCTCCGCGGCCGTCAGGCGGCCCTGCTCTGATACACGCGATCCAGCGCCTGCTGGTAACGGTTGGCGTGACGCTCCTCGACCTTGGCGAGGGCCGCGAAGCGCTTTGCCGCCTTGACGAGGACGTCGCGGAAGCGGGCGGCGTGCTCCTTCGGCTCGGCGATCTGCTCGTCGAACTCGGCGACCGCCTTGCTGTTGCCCTCTTCCTCGGCGAGGTGGCGGAAGTTCGGGTACATCTCGGCGTACTCGTAGGTCTCGCCCTCGATCGCGATCTCCAGCGCCTTGGCGGGCGTGAGCTGATCCTTCGGATACAGCAGGTCGAGGTGGCCGTAGGCGTGCTGGACCTCCTGGTCGGCGGTGTCCTCGAACACCTTGGCCGTGGCCTCGTCGCCCGCCTCGCGCGCGAGCTTGGCGAAATAGCGATATTTGATGTGCGCCATCGACTCGCCGGCGAACGCGGCTTCAAGGTTCTTCACGGTCGGCGACGGGGTCTTCGCGTCGGTCGTAGTGCTCATGGGGGCTGTCCTTTCTCGCTCGGTGACAGAGAGAATTTGGGCTTTCCGGACTGATCGATCTAACGGATAATAACGATATCTGTAATCGGCATATCCGATTACGCCAGGAGGCATCATGCCCGCTCCCGAGGGCCTGTCGCTGCGCCAGCTCGGCTATCTGGTCGCCATCAGCGAGACGCTCAACTTCACCGAGGCGGCGAACCGCTGCCACGTCACCCAGTCGACGCTGTCGGGTGGGCTCAAGGAACTCGAACGATTTCTCGGTGCGACGCTGGTCGAACGCGACCGCCGCCGCGTGCTGATGACACCGCTTGGCAATGCGGCGGTCGCGCGCGCCCGCGACCTGCTGACGTCCGCCGGCGACCTCGTCACGTTCGTCGGCGAGCGCGCCAAGCCGATGGCGGGCACCCTGCGCCTCGGCGCCATTCCGACGGTCGCGCCCTTCCTGCTGCCTCCCCTGCTCCGTACCGCGCGTCAGCGCTATCCCGAGTTGCAGATCGTGCTGCGCGAGGAGCAAACCGCACGCCTCCTCGCCGAGGTCGAGGACGGCCGCCTCGATTTCGCGCTGATGGCACTGCCGTACGACACCGGCAGGCTGCGCGTCCGCTCGCTGTTCGCCGAGGATTTGTGGCTGATCGCGCCGCTCGGCGATCCGCTCGCCGGCACCGCTCCGCTGCCTCTCGCCGACGTCGCGACGGACCGCCTGCTGCTGCTCGAGGAGGGCCACTGCCTGCGGGAGCACACGCTTGAGGCGTGCGGCACCGCACGGAGCAACCCGGAGTCCACGATCGAGGCGACCAGCCTGCCGACCCTGGTGCAGATGGTGGAGTCGAAGCTCGGCGTCGCGCTGCTCCCCGAAATCGTAATCAAGGGAGGCGCGCTCGCCGGCGCTTTGGTCGAGCCGCGGCCGCTGCGCCGCCCGGCGCCGCAGCGCACGATCGCGCTGGTCGCGCGGCCGACCACCGGCCGCGAGCAGGAGTTCGACGCCCTTGCCGTTCTGGCCATCGAGGCCGGCACGCGTATCGGCGGCAAGTCGACGATCGCGGCGCCGCTGTCAAAGACCTGAAATCACGCCTGTTATAGAAGACTCAGCGGTTTGCGAGCGCATACCTAGGCGGGCCGAACCTTGCCGGTTACACTAGGCAAAAATCAAAATAGCGTTCGCATTTCGGGAGACTGCCGCCGTGATGTCCATGGTCAGGCTGGCGCTGCGCCGGCCTTACACCGCCGCCGTGGGAGCGATGCTCATCGTTCTCATGGGGGTGATGTCCGTCACCCGGATGATCGTCGACATCTTCCCGGTCATCGACATTCCCGTCGTCATGGTGGTGTGGAACTATCCGGGGTTGCCTTCCGAGGACATGGAGCGGCGCGTCGTCCTCATCACCGAGCGCGCGTACTCCCAGACCGTCAACGGCATCGACCGGATCGAATCGCAGTCGCTGCCCTCCACCGGGCTGCTCAAGGTCTACTTCCAGGCCGGCACCGACATCGGCAGTGCCATCGCTCAGATCACCGCCGTCAACGACACGGTGCTGCGCCAGACGCCTCCGGGCATGACGCCGCCGCTGGTGATCCAGTACAACGCGTCGAACGTCCCTGTCGTGCAGTTGACGCTGTCGAGCAAGTCGCTCACCGAGCAGGCGATGTTCGACTACGCCGTTAACTTCCTGCGTCTCAAGCTGTTCACGATTCCCGGTCTGTCGACGCCGGCGCCGTTCGGCGGCCGCAACCGCCAGATCACCGTCGACCTCGATCCGTCGCGACTGCAGGCCGTGGGCCTCTCGTCCGCCGACGTCGTCAACACGCTGACGACCTCGAACCTGATCCTGCCCGCCGGCACCGCGCGCCTCGGCGAGCGCGAGTACAACGTCGCCCTCAACTCGAGCCCGACCGCCGTCGAGCAGTTCAACCATCTGCCGATCGGCATCCGCAACGGCGTGCCGATCACCTTGGGCGACGTCTCCACGATCCGCGACGCCTACTCGGTCCAGAACAACATCGTCCATGTCGAAGGGAACCGTTCGGTCTACATGACGATTCTCAAGCACGCCGATGCGTCGACGCTTGCCGTCGTCGACGCGACGCGCGCGCTGATGCCCGAGATCCAGGCCGGCGCGCCCGACGGACTGGATCTCAAGCTCGACTTCGACCAGTCGGTGTTCGTCCGTGCCGCGGTCAACAACGTGATCAAGGAGGCGATCATCGCCTCGATCCTGGTCTCGCTGATGATCCTGTTGTTCCTCGGGAGCTGGCGGAACACGGTGATCGTCCTGATCTCGATACCGCTGTCGATCGCCGCCGCCATCGGCGGCATCTTCATGGCCGGCCAGACCATCAATCTGATGACCCTGGGCGGCCTCGCGCTGGCGATCGGCCTCCTGGTCGACAACGCGACGGTGACGATCGAGAACATCCACCGCAACCTGGCGCTCGGCAAGACGCCGACGCTCGCGATCCTCGACGGCTCGGCGGAGGTCATCCAGCCGTTGACCGTGGCGACGCTCGCCATCTGCATCACGTTCTTCCCGGTCGTGCTGCTCGAAGGCGCGTCACGGTTCCTGTTCATCCCGATGGCGATCACCGTCGTGCTCGCCATGCTCGCGTCGTACATCCTCTCCTTCACCATCGTCCCGGCATTCGCGCGCCAGATCCTGATCGGCCACGGCGAGGGCACCGGCAACCGCTTCACGCGCGCGTTCGAGAACGCATTCGACCGCTTCCGCGAGGGCTACGGCCGAGCGCTCGAGGGCGCCCTCGCCCACCGCTGGTTCATGCTCGGCTGCGTCGGCGCGCTGCTGCTGCTGACCAGCGCGCTGGCGACCCGCCTCGGCATGGACTTCTTCCCCGCCGCCGACGTCGGCATCGTCAAGCTCCACGTCCGCGCGCCATCGGGCACACGCCTCGAAACCACCGAGAAGATCGTCGCCGCCGTCGAGGACGAGATCCGCAGAATCATCCCGCCGTCCGAACTGCGGCTGATCAACGACAACGTCGGAATTCCGCCGTCGATCAACCTCGCCTTCGTGCCAAGCGACAACGTCGGCGCAATGGATGCCGAGATCCTGATTTCGCTCAACTCGCCGCACCGGCCGTCGGCCGAGTACATGCGGACGATGCGCAAGCAGCTCGCCGCCGCCTTTCCCGGGATCCAGTTCTTCTTCCAGAACGCCGACATCGTCAGCCAGGTGCTCAACTTCGGGGCTTCGTCGCCGATCGACATACAGGTGCTCGACAACAACTTCGGCCGCGGCTACCAGACCGCGCAGAAGATCCTCCAGGAAGTGCAGAAGATTCCCGGCGTCGCCGACGCTCACATCGCCCAAGTGCTCGACTATCCGACGCTGCAGGTCAACGTCGATCGCCTACGCGCCGCCAAGGTTGGCGTCACCCAGCGCGACGTCGCGAGCAACCTGCTGACCTCGCTCGCCGGCAGCTCGCTGACCTCCCCCTCGTACTTCCTCAATCCGCAGAACGGCGTGACCTATTCGGTCGCGGTGCGCATGCCGGTCGACGCGATGGCGGCGGTGCCCGATTTGATGGGCGTGCCGATCGGCAAGCCGCTCACCGACATCGCCGGAACAAACGCCCCGAACACGCCGCTGTCGTCGGTGCCGCGGGCGCCGGGCTTCCGGCTCGGCGACGTCGCCGCCGTCAACATGCGCGCGAGCGCCGCGATGCTGAGCCACCAGACGGTGCAGCGCGTCATCAACGTCATGGCGAATGTCGACGGCCGCGATCTCGGCGGCACCGTCGGCGACATCAAGAAGGTGATCGCCGAGGTCAGCAAGGGCATGCCGATCACCACCCATATCGAGGTGCGCGGCCAGTACCAAGTGATGCAGAGCTCGTTCGTCCGGCTCGCCGGCGGCATCGTGCTGTCGGTGGTGCTGGTTTACGCGCTGCTCGTGATCCTGTTCCAGTCGTGGGTCGACCCATTCATCATCATGCTGGCGCTGCCCGGTGCGCTCATCGGCATCATCTGGATGCTGATCGTCACCAACACCACGATCAACGTCGAATCGCTGATGGGCACCATCATGTCGGTCGGCATCTCGGTGTCGAACTCGATCCTAGTCGTCAGCTTCGCCAACCAACTGCGCTCGCGGACGGGCGAGATGAGCGCACTCGAGGGCGTGATCGAGGCGGCGAAGACCCGCCTCCGTCCCATCCTGATGACGGCGCTCGCCATGATCATCGGCATGGTGCCGATGGCGCTCGGGCTCGGCGAAGCCGGCGAGCAGAACGCCCCGCTGGGCCGCGCGGTCATCGGCGGTCTGATGATCGCCACGTTCGCCACACTGTTCCTGGTGCCGATCGGCTACACGCTGCTGCGGCGCAAGCCGCCCACGCTTTACACTCTAGACAAGGCTTTTGCGGCCGAAGCTGCGGGGGAGTCGACGTCTCATGCTTAAGGGTTCGTTGCAGGATCGATTGCGGCTCGGTCCGGTCCACATCGCCGGGGGTATCGTCGTCGGCGTCGCGGCGATTGCGGTCGTGACGTTCTGGGCCGGACAGAGCGGCAATCT
>DATJIG010000135.1:0-2601 GCA_035493495.1 Alphaproteobacteria bacterium | reverse complement strand
GCCGAGATGAAGAAGATGACGAACATCGGCAGCAGCGGCAGCGCGAACCACACCTTCTCCTGGGCGCGGACGATGTCCGACAGGTTCAGCGAGCCGACGCAGAGCAGCACCGAGATGATCACGAAGCCGATCGAGATCTCGTACGAGACCATCTGGGCGGCGGAGCGCAGCGCGCCCAGGAACGCATACTTCGAGTTCGACGCCCAGCCGGCCATGATGATGCCGTAGACGCCGAGCGAGGAGATCGCGAACAGGTAGAGGATACCGACGTTGATGTCGGAGACCACCCAGCCGTCGGCGAACGGGATCACCGCCCAGGCGACCATCGACAGCACGAAGGTCACCATCGGCGCGATCACGAACACGAACTTGTTGGCGCGGGTCGGGATCACCGTCTCCTTGAACAGGAGCTTGAGCGCGTCGGCGATCGGCTGCAGCAGGCCGAACGGACCGACGACGTTCGGACCCTTGCGGAGCTGCATCGCGGCGATGACCTTGCGCTCGGCGAGCGTGAGATAGGCGACCGCAAGGATCAGCGGGATGAGGATCGCGATGATCTGGAGGATCGTGCCGGCGAGCGGCTCGCCGTAAAGGTTCCAGGCCTCAGCCATGGGTGCCCGTCCTTTCGACGCCGCTCATGTGGAGGGCCGTGCACTTGGCCATGGTCGGGCTGGCCCGGGAGATCGGATCGGTCTGGTAGAAATTGGCGATCGGCGAGGCGAGCGGCGCATCCGAGATTTGGCCGGCGGTGCCGAACGCGCCCCAGGTCGCGGGAACGATGCGGTCCATCTTCGCGAACACCGGATTGGCTTCGGCCATGCCGGCACGAACCGCCTCGACGGTGTCATAGGGCAGCTTCTTGCCCAGCACCTCGGAGAGCGCCCGCAGGATGCGCCAGTCCTCGCGGGCGTCGCCCGGCGGGAACACCGCCCGGTGCGTGTGCTGCGGACGGCCCTCGGTGTTGACGTAGATCGCGTGCTTCTCGGTGTAGGCGGCGCCCGGCAGGATGACGTCGGCGCGGTGCGCGCCGCGGTCGCCGTGGTGCCCCTGGTAGACGACGAATGCCTTGCCGAGCTTCGACGTGTCGATCTCGTCGGCGCCGAGCAGATAGACGAAGTCGATCGCGCCGGTCGCTGCGCCCTCGAGAATGCCGGCGACGTCGCGGCCGCCCGGGCCCGGCGCGAAGCCGAGATCGAGGCCGCCGACGCGAGCCGCCGCGGTGTGCAGCACGTTGAAGCCGTTCCAGCCGTCGCGCACGAAGCCGAGCGCATCGGCGACCGCCTTGGCGGCGGCGAGGATCGCGGCTCCGTCGGGGCGCGCGAGCGCCCCCTGCCCCACGATCAGCATCGGCTTCTTGGCGTTCTTGAGCGTCTCGGCGAAGGCGTGACGGCCGGTGGCGATGTCGTTCAGCACGGTGGCGCTGGTGCCGAGATGCTGGCCGCGATAGGTCAGGTCCGCCTCGACGCCGACGATGCCGATCGGGAAGTTGCCGGCGAGCCAGCGCTTGCGGATGCGGGCGTTGAGCACCGGCGACTCGAGGCGCGGATTGGTGCCGATCAGCAGCAGCGCGTCGGCCTGCTCGATTCCGGCGACGGACGAGTTGAAGAGGTACGCGGCGCGCGACGAGGCGTCGAGTGCCGCGCCGTCCTGACGGCAGTCGATGTCGGTCGAACCGAGCGACTGCATCAGGGACTTGAGCAGGAACATCGACTCGCAGTCGGCCTGGTCGCCGGCGATGGCGGCGATCTTGTTGCCGGTCATCGCCGAGAGCTTGCGGGCGATGGCGGTGAACGCCTCGCTCCAGTCGGCCTCGCGCAGCTTGCCGGCGACGCGGACGTACGGCCGGTCGAGGCGCTGGCGCTTGAGCCCGTCCCACGAGAAGCGCGACTTGTCCGACAGCCACTCCTCGTTGACGTCCTCGTTGAGGCGAGGCAGCACGCGCAGGACTTCGGGCCCGCGCGCATCGATGCGGATCGAAGCGCCAAGCGCGTCCATGGCGTCGACCGATTCGGTGTGGCTGAGCTCCCACGGCCGCGCGGTGAACGCGTACGGCTTCGACACCAGCGCGCCGACCGGGCACAGGTCGATGACGTTGCCCGACAGCTCCGATCCGACGATGGCGTCGAGGTAGGTGCTGATCTCCATGTCCTCGCCGCGGCCCAGCGCGCCGAGCTCGTCGGTGCCCGCCACTTCGGACGCGAAGCGGATGCAGCGCGTGCAGTGGATGCAGCGCGTCATGTGCGTCTCGATGAGCGGACCGAAGTCCTTGTCCTTCACGGCGCGCTTCTGCTCGAGGAAGCGCGAACGGTCGAAGCCGTAGAACAGCGCCTGGTCCTGCAGGTCGCACTCGCCGCCCTGGTCGCAGATCGGGCAATCGAGCGGATGGTTGATGAGCAACATCTCCATCACGCCCTTGCGTGCCTTGTGCACCATCGGCGTGTCGGTCTTGATCACCATTCCGTCGGCCGCCGGCATCGCGCACGAGGCGATCGGCTTCGGCGACTTCTCCATCTCGACCAGGCACATGCGGCAGTTGCCGGCGATCGACAGCCGCTCGTGGTAGCAGAAGCGCGGAATCTCCACGCCCGCGACCTCGCACGC
>DATJIG010000134.1:0-5019 GCA_035493495.1 Alphaproteobacteria bacterium | reverse complement strand
GCGCCACCGGTCTGGATCACCCGGTTGGCGATGCGGCCGGCGAAGTCGTTCTGGAAGAAGGTCCAGCTCTGGCGGATGACGTGCCAGTGGCTCTGCCAGCGGATCAGGTTGGTGACGTTGCCGTTGATCGCCTGGTTGGTGATGAGGTTCTGGGCGAACAGCGCGAGCGGCCGCAGCAACAGCACGACCACCGCCATGCGCGCGAGCTCGAAGCCGGAGCTCTGCATCAGGCTTGCCGGGTCCATGGTCGAGACCAGGGTTACGATCCGGCCGATGAACACCGGGATCAGCGAATCGAGGAACGCGACGGCGCAGCCGGCGACGAACAGCGCCATGTAGGGAATCCTGGCCTGACGCACGAAGTGCCAGTAGAAGCGCCAGAGACCAGGGGGCGGGGGCGCCGCCGGCGCGGAAGCGGTCGGCGTGACGAGCGTTTCGAAAAAGCGGAACATGGGGAGGAGTTGTACGCCATGCCGCGGCATTCGTCGCGGGTCACGCGACGGCTGGCGTCACCGTGGGGGCGGAGTAAGCTCGGCGGGGAACGACGGGCCGAACGCCCGCTGACGGAAAAAAGCCGAGGAGGCATACATGGCGGTGGCGGGCATCGGTCGGGGATTCGTGCTTACGGGAATGCTGGCGCTTGCCGGCGCCCTCGCGTCGCCGGCGGCGGCGCAGTCCTTCAAGGACAAGACCGTGACGATTCTCGTCGGCTCGTCGACCGGCGGCGGTCTCGACACCTTCGCCCGATTGACCCAGCGCCATCTCGGCAAGCACCTCGCCGGCAATCCGTCGGTGGTGGTCACCAACATGCCGGGCGCGGGCGGGGCGGTCGTCGCCCAGAACCTCTACCGCAAGTCGGCTCCCGACGGCCTGACGATGGCGATCACCTTCCCGAGCGTCATCATCGATCCGCTGCTCAACGAGGAGCTGCGCCGCGAATACGACCCGACCAAGTTCATCTACGTCGGCAACGCCAACGCTGAGGTGCTGGTATGCATGCTGCGCAACGAGGTGCAGCTCGGCTCGCTCGAGGACTTCCGCAGCCGCGAGTTCGTCATCGGCGCGACGGCGCCCGGCAGCACCACCGCCGATTTCCCGCACATGGCCAACGGACTGCTCGGCACGAAGTTCAAGCTGGTCACCGGCTACAAGGGGTCGCGCGACGTGACGCTCGCCATGGAGCGCAACGAGGTGCAGGGCATCTGCGGCCTCGGCTGGTCGACGGTGAAGGTGCAGTACCCCGACATCCTTACCGGCACGACCTTCGCCCGCGTCGTCGCCCAGGAGGACCTGAAGGGCCATCCCGACCTCCACGCCAAAGGCGTGCCGATGATGATGAGCCTCGCGCGCAACGACGAGGAGAATCAGGCGCTCGAAATGTTCTATTCGCAGAACGCCTTCAGCCGCACCTTCATCCTGCCGCCGAACGTTCCAGCCGATCGCGTGAAAGCGCAGCGCGACGCCTTCATGGCGACGATGGCTGATGCCGAGCTGTTGTCGGATGCCCAGCGCATGAACGTCGACGTCGGGCCGAGCACCGGAGAGGACGTGCAGGCGCTGGTTGCGCGCATGTATCAACTGCCGCCGTCGGTGGTCTCACGGGTGCGTCACGCCATGGGTCGGACTTAAGGGGTTCGCGCCTAGCAGCGTCGCGCCTCGCCGGGGAACGCTTCATGCGTTCGGGCGTATACGCCTCGGGAGCAATTGCTCATGGAGGCATTGATGGCCCGCAAGTATTCGAAGAGCGCGAGCAATGACGTCGAGAGCGCGATGAAGCGGCGCAAGAAGGGCACGCTGAAGAGCGGGCCCGGCGGCAAGGGCGGCAAGGTGAAGAGCCGCAAGCAGGCGATTGCCATCGGACTGTCGGAGGCGCGCAAGAAAGGCAAGAAGGTGCCAAAGCGCAAGTCGTCGCGGAAATCGTCGAAGACGTCTTCGAAGAAGTCGTCACGGAAGAAGTCACGCAAGTCCTGAGGCGACACCGGCCCGCTCACGCGGCGCACCGGTCGGCGGTCTGGAATGGTGCAGAGCGTTTCTACTCTCGAGCATGCCGGAAAACATGGTTTACGGGAGGCTGTCGGCAACGCGCACGATCGGCGGAGGTGCGCCGAAAACACGCTTAATGTCTCGAATTCGAGACAAGATTTAAAATCTGGCAATTGATGCAAGGCATTATCCGGCTCCTCAACGTTGGCGAGGGCAGGAGGTCCACGCAGACGCTAACCGGGAGAGCAGGACGCCTCCCACACGTTGGAGTGGGTCATGGAGACGCTGTTTCTCATCATGAGTTCATCGATCGTCGGCGCCTGGATCGTGGTGTCGACCTTCGCGATGGAGTTCGTCCATCACTTTTAAGTCTGTTACGTCAGTCGAGTTTTTTGCATGACGCGTCGACGATGTGCGATGAGGCTGGCGAGTGCCGCCGTCCCCATCGCACGAGCGCGTCGCGCCGCCGCGAGAGGCGGTCACTGCATCGCGCTGCGCGCCAGCTCCACCAGCTCGGGTTTCACCGCGCGGTAGAGCTCCTCGCAGATCGCCGCCGCCTCGTCGCCGGTCATCGGCTCGATCGGCATTTTCTGGCGCTCAGCCTCGGTCAGGAACTCGCGGTCGTTCATCGTCGCCGTGAAGGCGTCGCGCAGGATTTTCACGCGCTCGGCCGGGACCTGCTTCGACACAATGAACGGATTGCCAAGCTCGCTCGGCGCCGTCAGCATCGTGATCACGCTGCGCGTCTCGTCGGTCGTCGCGAGATCGCCGACGAACGGCACGCTGTTCGGGAATCCCGCGGGCGTTTCGCGTAACCAGCGGACGATGGCCGAGATCTGGCCGCCCTTGATCCAGTGCTCGGGGATCGCGTTCCACTCGCTGCAGCCGCCGTCGAGCTCGCCGCGCTCGATCGCGATGCGCTGCTGCGCCGATCCGGGATAGCCCATGATCTGCTTCACCTTGACGCCGAACAGGTTGCGCAGCACCGCGCCGTTGACGTAGGCGCCGGTGCCGACGCCGGTGACGCCGACGACCCACTCCCTGGCCTTGACGAGATCGTCCCAGTTTTTGATGCCGGTGCCGTGCCACGCGTAGCAGACGCGGAACTCGTGCGTCGCTGTGCCGATCCAGGAGAGATCGGTGAACTTCATGTTCACCTGATCGGCGGCGACGATCGACTGCATGATCAGGCTCGGGTTGAATGTCACCATCACCGTGCCGTCCTTCGGCGCGGTGACATCGAGATAGCGCACCGAGGTTAGGCTGCCGGCGCCCGGCATGTTCTGCGCGACCACCGTCGGGTTGCCCGGGATGTGGCGGCCGATGTGGCGCGCCAGCGCCCGGCCGTACTGATCGTAGGCGCCGCCAACCGCCGAGCCGACGACGATCGTCACCGTCTTGCCGCGATAGAAGTCGTCATCCGTGGCGCGTGCCTGCGCGCTCGCCAGTGCCGATCCCAGAACCAACGCGACTGCGAGCCTCGAACGCAGACGTAACGTCATGCCGCTCCCCCGTTCAGACGTGTGCCTCGTCGACGCGTCGTATCGCCGGAAGCTGACGGTCAGCCCACGGCGTCGCGCGTTTTCTTGATCTCGTCGTAGCGCTCGCGCCAGAGCGCGGCGCGGCGCGGATCGATGTTGTTCATCAGCTCGAGCAGCGAATCGACCTCGGCGCGCAGCGCGCCGGCCAGCTTCTGCAACCGGATGCTTTCGTCGAGCGCCCGCGTGTTACGCCGCTCGATGATGCGGGTTTCGTCGAGCAGGTCGATCAGCCGGTCGAGCTTGTCCTCGGTCTGCGCCGGTTGGCGCCGGATATTCGGGCGGTAGACCGCGGCTCGGTCCTCGCCGTGGATCGTCAGGATGGCGTAGTCGCCACGGGCGATGGTGCCCTTGAGCGAGGTCTGGCCGGACTTGATCTCGGTCGTCGGCAGCCTGAGCAGGTCGCGCTCGGCCGACGGGGGCACATCATGGAGCGGGCCGATGATGGCGATGGCGTAGCCGCGGCTCAGGATCGTGGTGCGGCCGCCGGCGGCAGCCTTTTTAACCACGTCGGAGATCTGATCCTTGGCCTGCGAGCTCGACATTTCGTCGGGAATCGCGGCCGGCCGCGCCGCGGTGCCCGCCCGCCGCGCGCCTCCCGCCGTCTTGCCGCGCTTCGCTCCGCTCATCGGGCTATGTCCTTTCATTTGGACATTAGTGGACATAAGATGGCGTGTCCACCTGCGCCAGGCGCGGCGGGCAAGCACACTTAGATACTTAGATTGTGTAGCCATTAAAGGGAGCACACACATCATGGCGATGACCATCGACGATATGTCGGCCCGCTATGCCGACGACTCGATGAAAGCGGCGGCGAAGAAGATTCCGTCCTACATCGTTTCGTCCGACGATCACGTCTATGAGCCCGCCGAGCTGTGGGCGGGACTGCCGCAGAACCTGCGCTCGCAGATCGCGGCCCCGCCGTCCGATGCCGAACTCGACGAGAAGCTCCGTCCGCGCGGCGGCCGTCACCCGCTCGCGCGCCTGCCGGACATGGACCACGACGGCATCGCCGCCTGCGTGCTCTACCCGAGCTTCACGCTGCGCCTGTTCGCCAAGCCGAAGGAGGTCCAGGAGGCCGCGTTCCGCGCCTACAACGACTGGATCGCCGACTACTGCAAGGCGGCGCCGAAGCGCCTGTTCGCGATTCCCTGCATCTGCGCCTACGACATCGATGCGGCCATTAAGGAGATGCAGCGCTGCGCCGACATGGGCCTGCTGGGCAGCCTGATCTGGCAGGTGCCGGATCCGAAGCTGCCGCTGACCTCGCCCCATTACGACAAATTCTGGGCCGCGGCCGCCGAGCTCGACATGCCGGTGCACCTGCACATCCTCACGGGCTTCAACTACAACGTCGGCGGCGAGCGCCAGGGCATGGAGAAGATCCGCGGTTCGGTCAACATCAAGACCGCGGACTCGTTCACCTGCCTCTACGACATGATCTGGTCGGGCGTGTTCAACCGCCACCCCAAGCTCAAGGTCGTCATCGTCGAGGCGG
>DATJIG010000133.1:0-3438 GCA_035493495.1 Alphaproteobacteria bacterium | reverse complement strand
ACCAACCGCGACCGCGCCGTCATCCGCTCGCCCGTGTCGGGCGTGGTGCTCGCGCGGCAGGTCGAGCCGGGGCAGACCGTCGCCGCCTCGTTCAACACCCCGACGCTGTTCGTGCTCGCCGAGGACCTGTCGCAGATGCAGCTGCGCGTGAACGTCGACGAGGCCGATGTCGGCGAGGTTCATCCAGGCGAGAAGGCGTCGTTCACCGTCGATGCCTATCCCGGCCGGGCATTTCCCGCATCGGTCGAGCGCATCGACCTCGCCTCGACCAACACCGCCAGCACGGCCGCTTCCGGAACGGGCACGCAGGCGGCCGCCGGGCAGTCCAACTCGGTGGTCAATTACGAGGCGCGCCTGACCGTCGCCAATGCCGACGGCCTGTTGCGACCCGGCATGACGGCCACCGCGACGATCAACACCGGCCGCACGCCGGTCAGCCTGCTCGTCCCCAACGGGGCGCTGCGCTTCAATCCGGACGAGGCCAAGAAGACGCCGCAGCAAGGCGGCGGCGGCCTGCAGGTGCGCGTCGGGCTGCAGGAGGAGGAGCAAAAGGCGACCATCGGGGTGGGCAGCCGCCAGGAAGTCTACGTCCTTAAGGACGACGGCACGCTCGAGAAGATCGATGTCGTCACCGGCCAGAGCAACGGCCGTCTCACCGCCGTCAGCTCGCCGAAGCTCAAGGCCGGGATGAAGGTCGTGACGGGGATCAAGGCGAAGGCCGCCAAGTGACCCAAGCGACGACCGGCGAGCCGCTCATCGAGCTGAAGGCCATCACCAAGACCTTCGGCCAGGGGACGGCGGCGTTCCAGGCGCTGAAGGGGATCGACCTCGATGTCGCCCGGGGGGATTTCGTCGCCGTGATGGGCCCGTCCGGTTCGGGCAAGTCGACGACGATGAACATCCTCGGCTGCCTCGACACGCCGACGAGCGGAACGTTCCGCTTCAAGGGAGTCGAGGTGCAGTCGCTCACTCCGGACCAGCGCTCGCTTCTGCGCCGCAGGTATCTCGGCTTCGTGTTCCAGGGGTTCAACCTGCTCGCCCGCACCAGCGCGCTCGAGAATGTCGAGCTGCCGCTCCTCTATCGCGGGGAAAAGAAGGCGGTCCGGCACGAAGCGGCGATGAAGGCACTCGACCTCGTCGGCCTCGCGCCGTGGGCCAGCCACACGCCGGCCGAGCTCTCGGGCGGACAGCAGCAGCGCGTCGCCATCGCCCGCGCGCTCGTCACCGAGCCCGAGGTGCTGCTGGCGGACGAGCCGACCGGCAACCTCGACACCGAGCGATCGATCGAGATCATGCAGCTGCTGACCGAGCTCAACCAGCGCGGGATCACCATCCTGCTGGTCACGCACGAAGCGGAAATGGCCGCGTTCGCCCGCACGATCGTGCATTTCCGCGACGGGCTGGTCGAAAGCGCGGAGCGCGGGCACATGTCCGGCGCGGCGGTGAACGCCTGATGTTCGGGGCGACGCTTCTGCTCGCCATGCGCGAACTAAGGCGCCACCTCATGCGATCGTTCCTGACGACGATCGGCATCATCATCGGCGTCGCCGCGGTGATCACCATGGTCACGCTCGGCAAGGGCGTCACCGCCTCGATCGAGAAGCAGATCGCCGCGCTCGGTTCAGACGTGCTGATCGCCTTTCCGCAGCAGACCAACGACAATCGCCCGCCGCGCCCGTTCAAGCAGGACGACGTCGTCGCCGTGCGCGAGCAACTCGCCGGCGTGAAATCCGTGGCCGGCGAGGTGAACCAGACCGTCCAGGCGTTTCACAACGGGCAAAACTGGCAGTCGCGCGTCGAGGGCGTCAGCAACGCGTTCATGGACGCGCGCGGGATCGGCATGGACCAGGGCCGTCGCTTCACCGAGGCCGAGGAGGAAGCCGGCGCCAACGTGTGCATCATCGGGCCCAAGGTGCTGGACGAGATCTTCGTCGCCGGCGTCAGCCCGCTCGGCGAGCAGATGCGCCTCAACGAGGTGTCGTGCACGGTCATCGGCGTGTTCGCCAGTCGCGCGCTCGGCGGCAACAACCAGGACGACGACAACTCGGTGTTCATGCCGCTCAAGAACGTCCAGCGCCGTTTCACCGGCCAGGACACGATCGGCTACATGGTGATCGCCTACGATCCGGCTTACAAGAGCAGCTCGATCCAGCAGTCCCTGATCGACCTTTTGCGCGAGCGGCGGCTGCTGCAGCCGGGCGAGCAGAACGACTTCAACATCATCGATTCGGCGCAAGTGAACGACGCGGTCAAGACGGCCGTCGGCACGCTCACGGTCGCGGTGGCGGCGATCGCCGGGATCAGCCTCGCGGTCGGCGGCGTCGGCATCATGAACATCATGCTCGTGTCGGTCACCGAGCGTACGCGCGAGATCGGCATCCGCCTCGCCATCGGCGCGCTGGCCCGCGAAGTGCGCATGCAGTTCCTCACCGAAGCGGTCGTGCTGTGCTGCTTCGGCGGGCTGATAGGCATCGGCATTGCCTTCGGCCTGTCGCTCGGGCTCGCCAAGCTGATCGACGTGCCGTTCGTGTTCGACCCGACCATCAATGTCGGCAGCTTCGTGTTCTCGGCGCTCATGGGGATCATCTTCGGGTACTACCCCGCGCGCCGCGCGTCGCGGCTCGACCCGATCGACGCGCTGCGGCACGAGTAGCCGCTCGCCGCTCAGGGGCGCACGACGAGCGAAAGCTTGATGGTGAACGGATCCTGGCGAATGTACTGGTTTTGGGTGAACAGGCGCAGCGGGTTGCCGTAGACGAAGCTGTCGCCCCGCGCGTCGAACAGGTTCTCGGCGTCGAGCGCTATCGTCCACTGGCCTCTGGAAGCTGCAAGGCCGGCATCGAACTGCACGTAGTTGCCCATGGGCCGGTCGAGCGCCGGGTCGAAGCTCAGCCGCGAGGGCCCGACGTAGCGGGCGTCGGCGGTGAGGGTTGCCGACCAGTCGGCGAGCGCGAAGTCGTGCGCCATGAGGGTCCTGAAAGTCCACGTGGGCACGACCGGCAGGCGGCGATCGTCGAGCTTGAGGCCGGTTTCGTTGCGCACGAGCAGCGCCGATTGCGCCATCGCTCCCGCTTCCAGCCGCCAGCCCCCGGCGAACCGGCCCTTGATCGTCAGTTCGGCCCCCGAGATGGCGGCGCGCCCGACGTTGACCGTCTCGGTCAACCCGTTCTTGAGCAGCCCGTCGGACTGAACGTCATCCCACCAGGAATGGTACAAGCTGAGGTCGAGGCTCCATCGCCCCGCCGTCTCGCGCCAGCCGGCTTCCGCGGTGGCGAGTTCGTCGCCGTCGAGCCGCTGGACCGTGCCGTCCGACAGCACGGTCGTTCCCCCTTGGCGCACGGCCGAGCCATATCGCAGGTACAACAGGCGGCCCGGACGCGGGTGCCACGCGAGGGCGGCCGACGGAGTGATCCCCGTTCGCGTGCGCTCCTCGTTGCC
>DATJIG010000132.1:0-38181 GCA_035493495.1 Alphaproteobacteria bacterium | reverse complement strand
CCGCCCCAGCGGATCGCCCACACCATCTTGTCGACTTCCTCGGCGGCCGAGGAGGAGATCGCCGAGTTGCCGATGTTGGCGTTGATCTTCACCAGGAAGTTGCGGCCGATGATCATCGGCTCGGCTTCCGGATGGTTGATGTTGGCCGGAATGATGGCGCGGCCCTTGGCCACCTCATCGCGGACGAACTCGGGCGTGATCAGCTCGGGCACCGAGGCGCCGAACGACTCGCCGCCGCTCGCGGGCTTCATCGCCGTCTTGCGGCCCATGTTCTCGCGCACCGCGATGTATTCCATCTCCGCCGTGACGATGCCGGCGCGCGCGTAGGCGATCTGGGTCGGTGCCTTGCCGGGCTTCGCGCGGAGCACACGGTGCGGCGCGTTGGGGAACGGCGCGAACGAGATGCGCTTGGCGCCATGGACGCCGTTGTCGAGCGGGTTGGGGGCGCGGCCCTCGTACTCATCGACGTCGCCGCGCGCCTTGATCCACGGTTCGCGCAGGCGCTTCAGACCCTGGCGGATGTCGATCTTGGCCTCGGGGTCGGTGTACGGACCCGAGGTGTCGTAGACCCGGACCGGCGGCTCGCCGCCGGTGAGCCCGATTTCGCGCAGCGGTACCTTGAGGTCGGGGTGGCGCTCGCCCGAGACGTAAACCTTGCGCGAGCCGGGTAGGGCGCCGGTGGTCACGGTGAAGTCGCCGGACTTGATTCCATCGGGCATGACAGTCTCCCTGGCCGGATTACGGCCGAACGGTTGTGATGCTGATCCGGGAAGCGGGAGGGGCGGTGCGCGGGCTGGCGTCGGCACGCTGTCCCTTTCCTACGCCGGTACGAGCCGGATCAGGTTCTAAGGGTTTCCGCGGGCCGCGCGGTCTCAGCCGATGAAGGCACCCCCAGGACGCCGCGATGGTGCGCCCCCGCCCGGGAAAGGTCAAGCGAGCGGACGGTCAAGTGTGGCTGCGCGCGACGGCTCCCCCTACAATTGCCGCGAGACCCCAAGGAGGGCCTAGGCGATGCACGTCCTTTTCTTGCTGCTCATGGCAGCCGCGATCGTCGTTCCCATCGCCCGCATCCTGCGTCGTCTCGGCCGGCATCCAGCGTGGGCGCTGCTCGTGCTCTTCCCGCCCGCCGGACTCATCGGATTGTGGGTCCTCGCCTACTCTGAGTGGCCAGGCGTGGTCGAGAAGCGGCCCGAGCTTCCCGACTATCACTGAGCGACAGTCCCGGCCGTCGCGAGAACGTCGATAACAGGTTTCGTCATGCGCTGGCTGGTGCTCATCCTGCTGCTCGTTCCGCCGCTCGTCGCTGCGACGGCGGCGCACGCCGACTGCTCCGACTCGCCCGCGCCACGCGTCGACTGGGGGCGGTGCATTATGGACGGGCGCGACTTCCGCGGCGTCGACCTGAGCGGCGTGGGCTTGCGCGATGCGCAATTCCTGCGCGCCGACCTGACCGGCGCCAAGATGGTGAAAGTCGACGCGCTGCGCGGAAAGTTCGTCTCGGCGCGTCTCGATGGCGCCGATCTGTCCGCCGCCCGGCTGCAGGAGAGCGACTTCTCAAACGCCGACGCGCGCGGCACGTCGTTCAAGGGCGCCGATCTCCGCGGCGCCAAGTTCGTCGATGCCGACCTCACCGGCGCCGACTTCACCGGGGCGCAGCTCCGCAACACGGATTTCTTCCGCGCCAACCTCTCGGGTGCGCGCTGGCTCGATGGCGCCCGCATCTGCGCCGAGGGCTCGATCGGCACTTGCCAGTAACACGCCATCGGGCGTTCGCGCCCTTTCGGCTTTTATGCGATCCTTATGGCCCGGGGGCTACGGTCCCGCCATGGACACTCTGGAAACCTCGTTCCGCCGATCTGTCGGGCCCGTCGTGGGCGCGATGATCGCCGTCGTCCTCGTGGTGCTGGCGACGTTGGCCGCGTGGGCGATGGACGGCCAGTACTCGCTGGCGAGTCAGGCGATCGTCTATCTGATGGCGGTAGTCCTCGCCGCGTTCTTCGTCGGCGGCCCGACCTCGATCGTGACCACCGTCCTCGCCGTCCTGTCGCTGAACTATTTCTACATCCCGCCGCGCTACACCCTCGACATCGACCAGGAATACCTCGTCGATTTCGCGGCGCTGATCGTGGTGTCGGTGGTGGTAAGCGGGCTTGCTGCCCGCCTGCGCGCTCAAACGGCACGCGCCCGCGAGGGCGAACGACGGGCGCGCGAGACCTACGCGCTGGCGGAAAGCATCGGCGGGCGGATGTCCGAGAGCGAGCTCGCGCGGATCGCCGCCCACGCGCTCCACAAGGCCTTCGGCGTCCCGTGCTGTCTCGTGCTGAAATCGACCGAAGGCAGCCTGGTGCGGGCGGCCCAGGCACCCGAGACGGCGGCCGTGGCGGTCGACCTCGACGCGGCGGCATGGGTCGTCGACAACCCGATGACGATCGGTCCGACCACGGGCTACTGGCCGCGCCTGCCGGCCTGGTACGTGCCCATGCCCACCGAGCCCGGCGCGCTCGGCGTCGCCGTCATCGACGTCGGCGAGGGCACCGATCGCGGCGAGGAGGATCGACGCCATGCCGAGGCACTGGCGCGGCAAATCGCCGTCGCGATCGGTCGCGCGCGGCTCGGTGCCCAGGCGGAGGCTGCGGCGCGCGACGCGGCCGCTGAATCGGTGCGCAGCGCCTTGCTCGCTTCGATTTCCCACGACTTCCGCACTCCGCTCGCGGTGATCGTCGGCGCGGCCGGCACGCTCGCCGCGCAGCGCGACCGACTCGACGAGGACAAGTGCTTGGCGCTGCTCGCCACGATCGAGCACGAGGCGGCGCAGATGAGCGTCATCGCCGAAAACATCCTGCAGCTTGCGCGTCTGTCATCGGGTCCGCTGGCGCTGCGGCGCGACTGGCAGTCGATCGAGGAGATCGTCGGCTCGGTGGTCGGGCGTCATCGCCACCGTGGATCCGAGCGACGACTCAGCGTTCATCTCGCGCACGGCCTGCCGCTGGTGCGGGCCGACGCGGTTCTGCTGTCGCAGTTGCTGTCGAATCTCATCGACAATGCGCTTCGGCACGCACCCGGCGACTCGCCGATCGAGATCGAGGCGCGCCTCAAGGACGGCGCCATCGAGGTCGCGGTGAAGGATCGTGGTCCCGGGCTCGGCGACGGCGATCCGGCGCGGCTGTTCGAGACCTTCGTGCGCGGCCGCAGCGAATCCGACAAAGGCGGCGTCGGATTGGGACTCGCCATTGCCAAGGCGGTGATCGACGCCCACGGCGGGCGCATCTGGGCGCGCAATCGCCCGGGCGGCGGCGCCGAGTTCCGCTTCACGCTGCCGGCGGCCGCGGTCGAGCCCGGCGCCGACGCTGCAATGGTGGCGGAGCCATGAACGCCGCCCCGCGCATCGTTGTCATCGAGGACGACGCCGAGATCCGGCTGTTCCTGCGTACGAGCCTGGAAGGCGCCGGCTACACGGTCGCGACGGCGGCGCGCGGCCGCGACGGCATCCATCAGACCCAGGAGCCGCCGGCGCTGGTGATCCTCGACCTCGGCCTGCCGGACATGGATGGCGTCGACGTCATCCGCCGGTTGCGTGCCGATGGCGGCGACGTGCCAATCCTCATCCTCTCGGCGCGCAGCGACGAGACCCAGAAGGTGCGGGCGCTGGACCTGGGCGCCGATGATTACCTGACCAAGCCGTTCGGCATCGCCGAGCTGATGGCGCGCGTGCGTGCGGCGCTGCGTCGCTCCGGCGGGCCGGGCGGCACGATCGAGCACGACGGATTGAGCATCGATCTCGACCGTCACCGGGTGCGACGCAACGGCGATGACATCCACCTCACGCCGACCGAGTTCAAGCTTCTGGATCGGCTGGTGCGCGCCCGTGGCCGCGTCGTCACCCACCGCCAGCTCCTCGCCGACGTGTGGGGCGCAGACTTCGTCGAGCACACGCATTATCTGCGCATCTACATGGGCCAGCTCCGCGCCAAGATCGAGGCCGATCCCGCCGATCCGCGCTTCATCCTCACCGAAATGGGCGTTGGCTACCGCTTCGCTGACGAGTGAAGGTCAGCGCGGGCCTTTATGCGGTCCTTACACGGCGGCTGCTATCTCGGGTCCACGGCAACCCTTCGGGATACCCATGGCATCGGACGTCAAGAAGCAGAGCACCGGCGCGTTGGCGCTGGCAGCGCTCGGCGTGGTCTACGGCGACATCGGCACGAGCCCGCTCTACACCATCCATGAAATCTTCGGCCCGTCGACCGGCGTGCCGCTCGATCCCCCGAACATCGTCGGCGCGGTGTCGGCGATCTTCTGGCTGCTGATGTTCGTCGTCACGCTCAAGTACGTGACGCTGATCCTGCGCGCCGACAATCGCGGCGAGGGCGGCATCATGGCGCTGGTGGCGCTCGCTGCGGCGTCCGCGGGCCGGACACCGCAACGCAAGGTGATCCTGCTTCTGGTCGGCGTCTTCGGCGCGGCGCTGTTCTACGGCGACAGCGTCATCACGCCGGCGATTTCGGTGCTCGGTGCCATGGAGGGACTCGAGGTCGCGGTGCCGAGTCTCGGGGTCTATGTCCTGCCACTGTCGACCGCCATCCTCGTCGCGCTGTTCCTGTTCCAACGCCACGGGACCGCGGCGGTCGGGAAGTTGTTCGGACCGATCATCATCGTGTGGTTCGTCGTGCTCGCGGTCACCGGAGCGATGCACATCGTGCGCACGCCGGAGATCCTCGTGGCGCTCAATCCGCTGCACGCGCTCGGATTCCTTTACGGGCGCGGCATCGGCATGTTCGCGGCGGTCGGCGCGGTCGTGCTGGCGATCACCGGCGCCGAAGCGCTGTATGCCGATCTCGGCCATTTCGGCCGGCGGCCGATCCAGATCGCCTGGCTCGGGCTGGTGCTGCCGTCGCTGACGCTGAACTATCTCGGGCAAGGCGCGCTGCTAATCGCCGATCCATCGGCAATCCAGAATCCGTTCTACCGTCTGTTTCCCGACGCGTTGCTGCTTCCGGCGCTGGCGCTCGCGACGATCGCGACGGTGATCGCGTCCCAAGCGGTGATCTCGGGCACCTATTCGTTGACCCGTCAGGCGATCCAGCTCGGGTTCCTCCCTCGGATGCGGGTCGTCTACACCTCGGCCCAGGAAATGGGCCAGATCTATATGCCGGCAGTGAACTGGACGCTGCTCCTGGCCGTCGTGCTGGCCACCGTCGGCTTCGGCTCGTCGTCGGCGCTCGCATCGGCCTACGGTATCGCGGTGACGATGACGATGTTCATCACCACGCTCTTGACATTCTTCGTCGTGCTCTACGGGTGGCAGTATCCGCTGTGGATCGCGATCGGCGCGACCGGGACACTGCTCGTCGTCGATGCGCTGCTGGTTGTCTCCTGCTCGGTGAAGTTCGTCGAGGGCGGCTGGTTCCCGATTGCGCTGGGGCTTGCCGTGTTCTGTGTCATGGCGACGTGGAAGCGCGGGCGCGATCTGCTGCTCGAGCACATGCGGCGCGACGATCTCCAACTCGAGCCGTTCGTCGAGCGGCTGCTCGCGAGCCGCGCGCCGCGCATCCCGCGTACCGGCGTGTTCTTCGTCGCTACGCCCGGCATTGTTCCCCAGGCGCTGCTGCACAACCTCAAGCACAACATGGTGATCCACGAGCGCGTCATCGTGCTGACCGTCGTGTTCCACGACGTGCCGTGGATCCCTTACGAGGAGCGCGTCTCCGTCGAGCCGATCGCCAAGGGTGTGTGGCGCGTGACCGTGAGCTACGGCTTCAAGAATGTGCCGGACATTCCGCGTGCACTGGAGCTCTGCAAACAGCAGCATGGTCTCGACATCAACCTG
Organism: Alphaproteobacteria bacterium; assembly: GCA_035493495.1. Lineage (GTDB taxonomy): Bacteria > Pseudomonadota > Alphaproteobacteria > SMXQ01 > SMXQ01 > DATJIG01. Next base: position 32,354 of record DATJIG010000132.1, on the reverse strand, counting down.
TACGCGACCTCGTACTTCCTGAGCCGCGAAACGCTGATCCCCACCACCGGCGGCGGCATGGCGCGGTGGCGGGAGCAACTGTTCGCGGCGATGTCACGAAACGCCGGCAGCGTCGTCGAGTTCTTCCGGATCCCCGCCAACAGCGTCATCGAGCTCGGCACCCGGGTGCAGATTTGACATGGACAGGAGCGCGCGCCGACCGACAGTCCGAAAGGAGCCGAAAAAATGTGCGTTCCAGCGCCGTTCCAGCGGTTTGCCGGGCTATTTCGCCGCGAACTTTAGGGGTCGTTAGCGAACCCTTTACTGCGCTGATTTCAAATAGGGATCGCCGGGCGGATAGATGTTCGACCGGGGACATTGGGGACGCAACGTGCGGTTCTTCGATAGCGCAGAGCGGGCGTTCAAGCTGGCGGGCGAAGCCCTGGGCTTTCTCCGCACGCACGACATGCCGCCGCACCCGACAAACTTCACCGTGGCCTACAGCCACGTGTCGGGACAGCATCCCGGGGTCACGCGCGAGATCCAGAACATCATCGCCGAAGGCAACCGCCTCGATCTCAATCGTTTCGCCGGAATCTACGATCGCCATTTCGGTCTCGGCGCCGACGCCGAGGCCTTCTCGGTCGCCTCGCTGCGGATCGAGGCCGCGGTCACGATGCTCGCAAAGGAGTTGGCCTCGGCCGGCGACGAGGCGCGCTCCTACGGCCAGGCGCTCGATACCTTCTCCGGCGAGCTGGCGGCGGCGTCGTCGATCGAGGCGATCAAGGCGGCGCTGCTGCGTGTGCTCGACGAGACAACGCGGATCGGGACGACGCACCGCGCGATCGAGGAGCGCCTTCACAGCACCGCCGACGAAATGAACGAGCTGCGCGAGAACCTCGCCGCGATGCGCGTCGAGGCGACGACGGATCCGCTGACCGGGCTCGGCAATCGCAAGATGTTCGACCAGCGCCTGGCGGAGCTGGTCGCGGCGGCGCACAACGAGAGTTTGCCGCTGTCGGTGATCATGGCCGATCTCGACCATTTCAAGCGCGTCAACGACACCCATGGCCACCAAGTCGGCGACCTGATCCTCCGTCGCGTCGCCGAAACTCTGGTCGAATGCGTCAAGGGCCGCGACCATACCGCGCGCTACGGCGGCGAGGAGTTCGTGGTGCTGCTGCCGGGAACGCCGGTGCAGGGCGCCTACGTGGTCGCCGAGGAAATCCGCAAGACCATCATGGCCAAGAAGGTCACGCGCAAGTCGACCGGCCAGGTGCTCGGTCAGATCACGCTGTCGCTCGGCATCGCGCAACTGCGCAAGGGCGAGACCGGCCGCGAGATGATGGCGCGCGCCGACGCCGCGCTCTACGTCGCGAAGAACGGTGGCCGCAACCGCACCTGCTCGGGCGAGATGCTGCCGGCCGCCCCGGCCGTGCGCATGGGTGCGGCCTAAGTCCGCTTAACGACCGCTACAACCCGACGCCGCGCGCCATCAACGTTGCCGCGAGGGGGATGGCGGCGAACAGGATTGCCTCGGCCCACAGTGTCGTCCGGACGCGGCGGTAAGCGTCGCGCTCGACCGTCACCATCATCTCGGACGCCTTATGCGGCAAGCGCAGGAAGTGCGTCGTCGGAAGCGCCGACAGAACGGCGACCGTCGCGACCAGCACCATCTTCAGCCAGAAGATTCCATTTTGAAAATAGAACTCGCTGCCCTTGCCGACTTCGAATAGCCGCAACAGCCCGGTGACGACGATCAACATCGCCGCCATGCCGTACCCCGCGTCGATGCGGCGCAGGAGTCGCACGATCGCGCCGGGCATCGCCGGGCGATACAGGATCAGCTCGGCGGTGAGGCAGGAAACGGCAAGAAAGATGCTGATGAAGTGCGCGTAGGCGGCGAGCGCGTCGGCGATCATGTCAGTAGGTCTTGTCTTTCACCAGGAAGTGGTAGCGGTCCGCCGAGCGGACCCGGACGGTAAAGGTGCGACCGTCGCGCAGGATCGTGAGCGGCACGTCGACGCCGGGCGAACCCATCGCCCACACCTCGCGATAGAACTCGGCGAGGTCCTCGACCGGCCGTCCAGCGATGCCGGTGACGATGTCGCCGCGCTGCACGCCCGCGGCCTGCGCGGGGCTGTTCCGCGACAGCCGCCCGACGATCAGCCCGCCGGGGTGCGCGGTGGCGTTGAGACCGAGCCACGGATGCGGGTTGGGCGTGGTCTTCCCGGTGGCGGCGAGCTGATCGAGCATTGGCCGCAGCAGGTCGACGGGGACGAATACGTTACCCGACATGCGTTCGCCCTCGCGGCGCGCCTGGCCGACCAGCAGCGAGCCGATGCCGAGGAGCTTGCCGTCCGATGAGATCAGGGCGGCGCCGCCCCAGTCGGGGTGGGCAGGCGCGGTGTAGATCGCATGCTCGAGCAGGTACTCCCATGAGCCCGCGAACGGCCGGCGCGAGACGACCACCGCGGGGATCGCATGCGAGCTGCCGCCCGCGCCCGCGACCACCACCGGCGTTCCCGAGGTCAGAGCAGTGGAATCGCCGAGCGGCAGCGGCGGCAGGGCCGCGAGGCTGGGCGCGCGCAGCAGTCCGAGACCGGTCTCGCTGTCGTAGGCGACGATGGTGGCCGATCGCGTGCGGTGCTGATCGTCGAGAATCTCGACCGACATCGCCTCGTTGACGAGATAACCGATGGTGACGATGAGGCCATTGGGCCCGACGACGATGCCGTGGCCCTCGCGCTCGGCGCCGAGACGGCGTGCGCTGTCCGCATCGTTCGGCACGAACGCGTGGATCCGCACAACCGAGCGCAGAAGCGTGTCGAGCGCTTCGGGTGCCGGATGGTCGTCGGCGCGCACGAGGCCGCCTGTCGCGAGCAGCACGGCGCCGGCGGCCGCGGCGCGGATCAGCGCGCGACGAGATATCTCCGGGAAATGCGGACGCGGGTGCGACAAGGTGTTCGCCTCCGGTGGCGTGCGCTGAGTGTAGCGCGCTCCGCGATCGGGCGCGATGCCAACGGTACAGTGCCGCTGTGAGATTTGTGAGCCGGCGACGAGCGCAAGCGCCATCCTCGGTGGCCGCGCCACGGGGTTTTGAGCTATAAGGGTCTATGTCCAATCCGTTCGATCTTTCGGGCTTCGACGACGAGCCCACCGTCAACGCGTCCGTTCCGGCCGTACCGGCCCCTGCACCCGCGCAGACACCCGCGCAGCCCCTGGCCCGCGCCCCGGCGTACCTCGATTCCCTAAATCCCGAGCAGCGCGCCGCCGTCGAGTCGCTCGACGGCCCGGTGCTGGTACTGGCGGGCGCCGGCACCGGCAAGACCCGCGTGCTGGTCACCCGGCTCGCCCATCTTCTCGCCACCGGCCGCGCGATGCCCGGCGAGGTGCTGGCCGTCACCTTCACCAACAAGGCCGCGCGCGAGATGAAGGAGCGCGTCGGCGCCATGATCGGCCGCGGCGTCGAGGGTATGTGGCTCGGCACCTTCCACTCGATCTCGGCGCGGATCGTCCGTCGTCATGCCGAGCTAGTCGGCCTCAAGCCCGATTTCACCATCCTCGACGACGACGATCAGAATCGGCTGCTGCGCCAGATCCTGCAGGAAGCCAATCTCGACGAGAAGAAATGGCCCCCCCGCGCGCTGAACGCCGTCATCCAGCGCTGGAAGGATCGTGGGCTTACCCCGGACAAGGTGCCGGCCTCTGATGCCGGCGAGTTCGCCCACGGCCGCGGCGTCGATCTCTACAGGCGCTATCAGGAGCGCCTCAGGACGCTCAACGCCGCCGACTTCGGCGACCTGCTGCTGCACTCGCTGACGATCTTCACCCAGCACCCCGACGTGCTCGCCGACTACCAGCGGCGCTTCAAGTACATCCTGGTCGACGAGTACCAGGACACCAACGTCTCGCAGTACCTGTGGCTGCGGCTGCTCGCGCAGGCGCGCCACAACATCTGCTGCGTTGGCGACGACGACCAGTCGATCTACGGCTGGCGCGGCGCCGAGGTCGGCAACATCCTGCGTTTCGAGAAGGACTTCCCGGGCGCCAAGGTGATTCGGCTCGAGCGCAACTATCGCTCGACCAGCCACATCCTCGCCGCGGCGTCGGGCCTGATCGCCCACAACGCCGATCGTCTCGGCAAGACGCTGTGGACCGAGCGCGCCGGCGGCGAGAAGGTGCGCGTCCAGGGCGTGTGGGACGGCGACGAGGAGGCGCGCGTGGTCTCCGAGGAGATCGAGTCGATGCGCCGCCACGGAGCGCCGCTTGGACAAATGGCGGTGCTGGTCCGCGCCGGCGCGCAGACGCGCGCCTTCGAAGAGCGCTTCATCACCGTGGGCCTGCCGTACCGCGTCGTCGGCGGCCCGCGATTCTACGAACGCCAGGAAATCCGTGACGCCATCGCCTACCTGCGCCTTGTCCAGCGTCCCGAAGACGACCTCGCGTTCGAGCGGGTGATCAACGTGCCGAAGCGCGGTCTCGGCGATGCCGCGCTCAACTCGGTGCACAAGCTGTCGCAGGCGAGCGGCCTGTCGCTTGCCGTCGCCGCCGACCGCCTGCTCGCCACCGACGAGCTCAAGCCGCGCGCCCGTGCCGCTCTCGGCGATTTCCTCGCCTCGGTCGCGCGCTGGCGCACCGAGGCGACGCGTCTCCCGCCTGCCGAACTCGCGGCCGTGGTACTCGAGGAATCGGGCTACACCGCGATGTGGCAGGACAAGTGGGAGCGCGAGAAGCTGGTCGATGCCCCGGGGCGGCTCGAGAACCTCAAGGAACTGGTGTCGGCGCTCGAGGAGTTCGAGACGCTGACCGCCTTCCTTGAGCACGTGAGCCTCGTCATGGACGCCGACAAGGGCGACGAAGGCGACATGGTCAGTCTGATGACGCTGCATGCCGCCAAAGGTCTCGAATTCGACGTCGTGTTCTTGCCGGGCTGGGAGGAGGGCGTGTTCCCGCATCCCCGCGCGATGGAAGGCGAGGGGCGTGCCGGACTCGAGGAGGAGCGGCGGCTCGCCTACGTCGGGCTGACCCGCGCCAAGCGCAAGGCGCACGTCCTGCACGCCGCCAATCGCAAGCTGTTCAGCCAGTGGCAGACCAATGTGCCGTCGCGGTTCATCGAGGAGATCCCGGTGGACAACGTCGACCTGATCGCCGGTCCCGGCCTCTATCCGGGACTGCAGTCGCGCGAGGAAGGCGTCAGCGAGACCGCCGATGCATTCGACTTCGATGCGCGGCCGCGCCGGCCCTGGCGCGAGCAGTACGGCAGTCGCAGCGACAATCGCGAGGGCAACGGCCGCTATGGTGAGAGCAGCAACGGCGGGCGCGACAATGGTGGACGAAACGGGGGCGGCCGCTTCGGCAAGTTCGCCCATACCTATAATCGCTGGGAAAAGCCCGCGATGAAGGACGTCACGCCGAAGAAGTCGGCGTCCGCCGGCGGCACATCGACGGCGGGCTTCCGCACCGGCGAGCGAATCTTCCACCAGAAATTCGGCTACGGAAAAATCACCGCGGTCGAAGGCAACAAGCTCGAAATCGCCTTCGAGAAGGCGGGAGCGAAGAAGGTTCTCGACAATTTTGTCGAACGCGCCTGAGACCGAACCGCCGCCCGTCCTTCCGGCCCACTGGCAGATCCGGCTCGTCGTTCCCGCGCCGGCGGTCGCCGCCATCGAGGAGGCGCTCGAGGCGTACGCCTTCTCGATTGCCTCATTCGAGGATCCGGGCGCGAGCGAGCACACGCCGCCTGCGCAGCGTCCCTGGACGGTGACGGCGCTGGCCGCCGACCGGCCGCCGCTGTCGACGCTCACCGTGCGCCTCACCGAAGTGTCGGGCCGCCTCGGCATCGATGTCCCGGACATCGCGATCGAGCCGCTCGCGCCGCGTGACTGGCTCGCCGAGAACCGCCGCTATTTCCGGCCCCAGCACATCGGCCGGTTTTTCGTCGCCGATCCCGCGGACGCCGCCTCGGCGCCGTCGGGCGCGTGGACGATTCGGCTCGCCGCCGGGCCCGCCTTCGGCAGCGGTACGCATCCGACGACACGCGGCTGCCTTACCGCGATCGCGCGCATCCGCGCGCAGCACGGACGCCGCGCCTTGCGCCGCGTGCTCGATCTTGGCACCGGCTCCGGCATTCTCGCCATCGCCGCGGCGCGCGCCGGCGCGAGCCGCATCATCGCCAGCGACTTCGATCCGTGGGCGGTGCGCACCGCGCGCGAGAACGCGATCCGCAACGGCGTTGGTGAATGTATCGACGCGCTGCGCGCGGTCGGGCCCGCGCATGCGATCAGCGCCCGCGGCCCCTACGATCTGATCCTCGCCAACATCCTGGCCGCGCCCCTTCGGCGCATGATGCCGCGCATGGCGCGGCTGCTCGCGCGCGGCGGGCGGCTCGTGCTGTCGGGCCTGCTCGATAGCCAGGAGACGGGCGTACGCGCCGCCGCCCGCGATCAGCGCCTCGTGCTGGAGCGCAGGATCATCAACGGCGAATGGCCGACGCTCATCGTGCGACGGCCATAGCCCGACCCGTTTGACGCGTGCGGCGCCGGGTTTTCGATGCCTTGATGAGATGAAAGGCGCTGAGGACGAACCGTGGCAGATCCTCGCGCCGCAATCCGACCTTGCGCAGCGTCGCGTCGGGGAGATTCGCGAGCTCGCGGAATAACTCCGCTTCGCTGCGTGCGATGTCGAGACGCTTGATCTCCTCCTCGATGAAGTCCGGCAATGTCTGTGTGAGGAAATTGACGACATCGGTGAGCGTCTTCGCCTCTTCGGCGTAGGGGAGGCGTTTGGGATCGAGGACGCGTGTCGACGCCCTTTTTCGCGAGGAGCCTTTACGCGAAGAGCTGCGAACCGAACGACGCGCCGTCTTGCGCACCATGAGAGCCTCCGTATTCATTGTGGCTTATACTCATCCACGACGATGACGGCGACGTTGACCTATCTCAAGGGAGATCGGACATCCGCGCAAAAGAAGACGGCCCGCAGAGCGGGCCGTCAGGAGCGCGGATGATCCGGGGGAGGGATCAGAGCCGCGGCGGGTCCCGGCGTTGCGCCGGGCCGCGAGCGAGAGCGGTTCGAGCGGTCTTACGCCGCGATCCGCGTGTCGTCGTTGGCGGGCGCCGTCTCGGTGACGAACACGCCGAGCTTGCGGGCGACGTAGTTGGAGATGTCCGAGTGGGTCAGACCCCGGGCGGCCATTTCCTCATTGCTGAGGTTGAAGAGGTCGCGGGAAACCTCGGCGGCGGCGATCGCGCGGTCCACCGAGCGGACGAACTCGCCAAAGCTCGCGAAGAAGTTGTAGATCGCGGTGGTGGCGCGGGCCCAGTTGGCGAAGGGGAGAGCGTCGGCGTTGATCGGGGCGGTCATGTCAGTTAGTTCCTTCGGGTCTTGCTCGGTTGGCTGCGCCCCTATGGCGCCGCCGCTACGGGCTGTTCATTTGGTGCACGACATATCTATGCCCCACGCAGGTATTCTTCCAGTGCATTGTTAACAGACGAGCTATGCGTAACTCACATATTTTCGCGCAACGGTAAGAAAACTTTCATCTTTTTGTGCGTTGTTCGGTGGTTACCAAGCCCAGGCCCTTGCGGACGCCCACTGGCGAGACCAAGGTCTATCCATGGCGACTCCCTTTGATACAGGACTGTCAGGACACCCACGCGACATCGGCGAGCGCGAGCTCGGACGATTGCTGGATGCTGCCGGAGACCGCCTGCGGCTAACCGAACCGTCGCCGGCACTTGCCCGTGACCTGCTGGCCGGGGTGGTGGCCGCTCCCGTCCCTTGGGAGGGGGACGAGGGCTGGATGCCGCTCATCGTCGACCGGCCCGCGCGCGAGCTGGCAGATGCCCTGCGCACGCTCAAGACTCGCCTTGCTGCCGCCCAGCCGAGGATCGAGCCGGGTGACCGCGAGACCGCCGCAGCCCGCCTCGAGGCCGTCCGGGGACAGCTCGCGACGCGGGGCTTGGCGGGGTTCGTCGTTCCCCTCTCCGACCCGCACCAGCTCGAAAATCCCCCGGCCAATGCCCAGCGGCTGCGGTGGCTGACCGGCTTCACCGGGTCCGCGGGCGTCGCGGTCGTCCTTGCTGAGGAAGCCGCGGTGTTCGTCGACGGCCGTTACACCCTGCAGGCGGAGCGCGAGGTCGATCCCAAGCTCTACCGCCACCACCACGTCACCGAACGGCCGCCTGCCGACTGGACCGCCGCAAATGTGAGCGCCGGCGCAAGAGTCGGCTACGACCCGTGGACGATGACGGAGGACGAGGTCGCGCGCTACGTCGCGGCGCTCGGCCGCGTCGGCGGCACGCTCGTCGCCATCGAGCCGAACCCTGTCGATGTTGTGTGGGCGGATCGACCTCCCGCACCCGTGTCGCGCGTGTGGGTCCATGACGCGCGGTTTGCCGGCGCCTCGTCTGTGGAGAAACGCGAGGGGCTGGCCGCGACGCTCGCCGCCCAGGGAATCTCGACGGCAGTGCTGACGCTGCCGGATTCGATCTGCTGGCTACTCGATGTGCGCGGCGGCGACGTTGCGTGCTCGCCGCTGATGCTGGCGTTTGCGCTGCTGCATTCCGACGGTCGCGTGGACCTCTATGTCGACAGCCGCAAGCTCACCCCCGAGGTGCGCGCGCATTTCGGCTCCGCCGTGACGGTGCACGCCCCGAGCGCATTTTCGGGCGCGCTCGAGCGCCTTGGTGCCGGTGGTGCGGCGGTGCTGGTCGATCCGGGCTCGGCCCCGGCGGCGGTGTTCGGCCGCTTGGGTGCGGCGGAGGTCACGCGCCAGGCCGATCCCTGCCAGATGCCGAAGGCCTGCAAAAGCGCGATCGAGATCGACGGCATGCAGGCGGCGCACGAGCGTGACGGCGTGGCGATGGTGCGATTCCTCGCCTGGCTCGAGGGCGCGGTGGCGACCGGCATCGACGAGCTCGGCGTCGCCGAGAACCTGCTGCGCTTCCGTGCCGAGGGCGAGTACTTCCGCGGCCTGAGCTTCCCGACCATCGCCGGCGTCGGCCCCAACGGCGCCATCGTCCATTATCATTCGTCGCCGGCGACCAATCGGACGCTGATGCCGGGCGACGTGTTCCTGCTCGATTCCGGAGCCCAGTACTGGGATGGCACCACCGATGTCACCCGCACTCTCGCGGTGCCGGGGGCGGTGCCGCCGCGCGAGGCTCGCGAAGCCTTCACCCGCGTGCTCAAGGGGCACATCGCATTAGCCCGCGCGCGGTTCCCCGAGGGCACATCCGGTTCGCAGCTCGACGCCATCGCCCGCCTGCCGCTGTGGGAAGTCGGCCTCGACTACGACCACGGCACCGGCCACGGCGTCGGCCATTATCTCGGCGTCCACGAGGGGCCGCAGCGGATCTCGAAGGTCCCGAATCGGATCGCGCTCAAGCCCGGCATGGTGGTGTCGATCGAGCCCGGTTACTACCGCACCGGTGGCTTCGGCATCCGCATCGAGAACCTGGCCACCGTAGTCCCCATGGGCCCCGGCGAGCGGCGGATGCTCGGCTTCGAAGCCCTGACCGTGGTGCCGATCGACCGCGCCATGGTGCTGCCGGAGCTGCTGACCTCTGACGAATCGGTCTGGCTCGACATCTACCACAAGAGCGTCCGCGACCGGCTGATCGGTCGCCTCGACGCGACCGCTGCCGCCTGGCTCGAGCGGGCGACCCGGCCGATCGGCGCCTGAGAAGATTCGTTAACCTTGGGTTGCCGCGGCAATCGGCGATCGCGGGAATTTGAGCCAATCCTAACGCGCCTTTAAGCTGCATTGCGTAGGTTCGCTTCCGAACGAGGTGAGCGGCGCCGTCGCGCCGTGGTTTGCCTCGCGCCGGAGGCAGCGGTGAGCTTACGCGTCGAATCGGTCGGGGCGATTGCGGTGGGCGTGACGCGCAAGCTGCGCGACGTGCCCGGCGTGCGTCTGCTGCTGGCTGCCTTCGGGTGGGCCAATCTCCTGCTCGGCCTGGCCGGCATGTTCGTACCGGTGCTGCCGACGACCGTGTTCCTGCTGATCGCGCTGTGGGCGCTGTCGGAGAGCTCGGCGCCGGGCTATCAGTGGCTGCGCCAGCATCCGACCTTCGGCGAGACGCTGCGTGCCTGGGACGATCAGGGCGCGCTGCCGAAGCCGGTGAAAATCCTCTCGGTTCTGGGCCTCGCGTCGAGCGGTGCGTTCGTCGCGGTGTTCGCCGACACCGACTGGACGTGGTCGCTCGCGATGGCGGCGATCCTGCTCGCCGCCGGCGTCTACATTCTCACGCGACCGGATCCCTCGCTCTGATCTTTTCGCTCCGGGGCGTTCGCCTCAGACGCCGATCAGCTTCAGCCAGTCGTCCTCGCTCAGAATCGTCACGCCGAGTGTCTGCGCCTTGTCGGCCTTCGAGCCGGCGTCGGCGCCGACGATGACGTAGTCGGTCTTCTTCGACACCGATCCCGCGACCTTGGCGCCGAGGGATTCCGCTTGCTTCTCGGCCGCCTGGCGCTTCATGGTCGCGAGCGTGCCGGTGAACACCACCGTCTTGCCGGCGACCGGCGAGTTGGCCGGCGCCTTTGGAATCATCACCGCCTCGGCCTCGACTCCCGCCTTGTCGAGCGCGTCGAGGGCGTCGAGGTTATGTTTCTCGGCGAAGAAGTCGACGATGTCGTCGGCCATGCTGGTGCCGATGCCGGCGATCGAGTTCAGTCGTGCATAGGCTTCACCGACATTCTCGGGCTTCTTCTCGTCTGGATGCTTGCGGCGCTCCTTGCCGGCCGCGATCATCGCCTCGCGCCAGTCCTCGACCGTTCCGTACTCGCGGGCGAGGAGCTTCGCCGTTGCCTCGCCGACCTGCGGGATGCCGAGGGCGTAGATGTAGCGCTCGAAGGCGATGTGGCGTCGCGATTCGATGGCCGCGAGGAGGTTCTCGACCGACTTGGCGCCCCAGCCCTCGCGTTCCATCAGCTCGGCCTTCTTCCCCTTCAGGCGGAAGATGTCGGCGGGAGTTCTGACCAGCCCGTCCTGCCAGAAGGCGGCGATGTTCCGGTCGCCGAAGCCCTCGATATCGAAGGCGTTGCGCGACGCGAAGTGGATCAGGCGCTCGACGGCCTGCGTCGGGCAGATCAGGCCACCGGTGCAACGGCGTGCCGCCTCGCCCTCCTTGCGGACCGCCAGGCTGCCGCACACTGGGCAGCGATCCGGCATCACGAATTTCTTCGCACCTTTGGGCCGCTTGTCCATCACCACGCCGACGACCTGCGGGATGACGTCGCCGGCGCGCTGCACGATTACGGTGTCGCCGGCGCGGAAGTCCTTGCGCGCGACCTCGTCCTCGTTGTGAAGAGTGGCGCGGGAGACCATGACGCCGCCAACGCCGACCGGCTCCAAAATCGCGAACGGCGTGAGGACACCGGTGCGCCCGACCGAAATGCCGATCTCGTTGAGCCGGGTCTGTGCCTGCTCGGCGGGAAACTTATGGGCAATCGCCCAGCGCGGCGCGCGGCTGACCATGCCGAGCGCCTCCTGCCAGTCGAAGCGGTTGACCTTGTAGACGACGCCGTCGATGTCGTAGTCGAGCGTCGCGCGCTTCTCGCCGATGTCGGCGTGGAAAGCGATCGCGTCCTCGGGCCCCTTGCAGAGCTTGGCGAGCGGATTGACCGCGAAGCCCCAGGCTTTCAGCTTCTGCAGGAACTCCCAGTGGGTACGTCCGATCGGGCCCGACACCTCGCCGAATGCGTAGGCGAATAGATGCAACGGGCGCTGCGCGGTGACGCTCGCGTCCATCTGCCGGAGACTCCCGGCCGCCGCGTTGCGGGGATTGGCGAACACCGGCTCGCCGGCCTCGGCGCGCGCGGCGTTGAGCTTCGCGAACGCGGCCTTGGCGATATAGACCTCGCCGCGCACCTCGAGCACCTCGGGCGCCTTGCCGTGGAGCGTCTTCGGCAGGTCCTTGATTGTGCGCAGATTGGCGGTGACGTCTTCGCCCTCGACGCCGTCGCCGCGCGTGGCACCCTGGACGAAGCGGCCGTTCTCGTAGCGCAACGAGATCGACAGGCCGTCGATCTTTGGCTCGCCGACGATTTCGATCGGCTCGTCGGATTTCAGGTTGTGCTCGCGTTCGAGGGCGCGGCGGATGCGGGCGAAGAAATTGCGAACGTCGTCGTCGTCGAACGCGTTGTCGAGCGACAGCATCGGCACGCGGTGGCCCACCTTGGCGAAGCCCGCGGCCGGCGCCGCGCCCACCTTCTTCGACGGGCTGTCCTCGCGCACGAGGTCGGGGAAGCGTTTCTCGATCGCCTCGTTGCGGCGGCGCAGGTCGTCGTACTCCGCGTCCGAGATGACCGGCGCGTCCTTCTGGTAGTAGGCCGCGTCGTGTTTCCTGATCTCCCGGGTGAGGCGCGCGAGTTCGGCCGCGGCCTGGTTGCGGGTCAGTTCGCCGACCGCGAGGGTGCTGACATCCTTCGTGCTCATGGCAGCGACTATCGGGACTTCAGGCGTTTCCGGCAAGGAGCCGATCGGCGGCCGCGCGCGCCTCGTCGGTGACACGGGCGCCGGCCAGCATGCGGGCGATCTCCTCGCGGCGGTGGGACGGCTCGAGCATGCGCACGTCGGCGGTGGCGCCTTGGGACGCGACCTTCTTCTCGACCCGGAGGTGCCGGTCGCCGCGCGCCGCCACCTGGGGCGAATGGGTGACGACGATCACCTGGCGCTTCCGCGCGAGTTTGGCGAGGCGCTCGCCGATCGCCGCCGCGGTCGCGCCGCCGACGCCCGAATCGACTTCGTCGAACACCAGCGTCGTCGCGTCTCCGGCCGCTGCAAGTGCCACCTTGAGCGCCAGCATGATGCGCGACAGCTCGCCACCCGAGGCGACCTTGCCGAGCGCACCGGGCGTCGCACCGGGAATCGTCGCGATCTCGAAGGCGACGCGCTCGGCGCCTTCGGGGCCCGCATCGTCTGGGCTGAGGGACTCGAGGCAGGTGCGGAACACCGCCTTCTCGAGCTTCAGGGGCTTGAGTTCGCGGCCGACGATCGCATCGAGCTCCGACGCCGCCTTCGTGCGTGCGTCGCTCAGCGCCTTCGCCGCGGCGACGAACGCATCGCGCGCCCCCTTGGTGCGCGCGGCCAGCGCCTTGGTCGCGTCGGTGCCCTGGTCGAGCGCCGCGAGCTTCCCGCGGATCTCGTCGAGCAGCGCCGGCAGCTTGTCGGCCATGACGTTGTATTTGCGGGACAGTTCGCGGATGCCGAACAGCCGTTCCTCGATGGCTTCGAGGCGCCGCGGATCGGGATCGAGCTCGCGGGCGAGCGCGTCCAGTGCCGACTCCGCTTCGCCCGCCTCGAGGGCCGCGCGTTCGAGCGCCTGCAGCGCCGGCGCGAGGCGCTCGCCGCCGGCACCGGCCTGACGCGCGAGCATGCGATGGGCGCTGTTGAGGGCGCCGGAGACGCCGCGCCCATGGCCGATCTCGGCACGTGCCGAGGACACCGCCTCGGCGAGCCGTGTGGCGCCCATCAGGAACGCGCGCTCGTCGGCGAGCTTCGGCTCCTCGTCGGGCATGGGGTCGAAGGCGGCAAGCTCGGCCTCGGAATGGCGCAGCAGGTCTTCTTCGGCGCGGGCCTTGTCGGTGGCGGCGCGGGCCTCGGCTTCCGCCGCAGCCGCCTCGCGCCACGCGGCGTAGGCGTCGCGCGTGGCGTTGGCGAGCGCGCCGTTTCCGGCGAACGCATCGAGCAGCGCCCGATGGGTCGCCGAATCGAGGAGACCATGGGCCTCGCTCTGGCTTTCGATCTCGACCAGCAGCGTGCCGAGGTCACGTAGAAAGCCGACGCTCACCGGCTCATCGTTGGCAAAGGCGCGCGAACGGCCGTCGACGCCGACGACGCGGCGCAGGACGAGCGAGTCGTTGAACTCGATTCCACGCTCGGCGAGCAGCGCCCGTGCCGGATGGCCGTCGGGCAATGCGAACTCGGCGGTCGCCGTCGCGCGCTCGGCGCCGCGGCGGACAACCGCGCCCTCGGCGCGGGCGCCGAGGGCGAGGCCCAGGGCATCGAGCAGGATCGATTTGCCGGCGCCGGTCTCGCCGGTGAGCACGGTCAGGCCTGCGACGAGGCGAAGGTCGAGGCGGTCGATGACGACGAGATCGCGGATCGAGAGCGCCACCAGCATCGGCGGGTCGCTCTCAGAACACCGAGTTCCAGACCCGGCCGAGCCAGGACGTCTGACTCGCCTTCGGCTCGAGGTTCTGGGCCATCAGGAGATCGTAGGCGTCGACGTACCACTCGCTGCCGGGGAAGTTGTGGCCGAGTACGGCGGCGGAGGCCTGCGCCTCCTCGGTCAGGCCGATGGCGAGATAGGCCTCCGTCAGGCGCTCGAGCGCCTCGGGCACCTGCGACGTGGTCTGGTAGACTTCGACGACGCGGCGGAAGCGGTTGATTGCCGCGAGGTACTGGTTGCGCTTCATGTAGAAGCGGCCGATGTCCATCTCCTTGCCGGCAAGGTGGTCGCGGGTGAGGTCGATCTTGATCTGCGAATCGCGCGCGTACTCGGTGTCGGGAAAGCGTCGGATCACGTCCTGCAGCGAATTCATCGCCTGCTGGGTGATCTCCTGGTCCCGCGTGATGTCGGTGATGCGCTCGTAGTAGCAGAGCGCCTTCAGGTAATAGGCGTACGGCGCGTCGCGGCTGCCTGGGTGAAGCTGGATGAAGCGGTCGAGCGCGGTCAGCGCGTTCTCGTACTTGTTCGAGGCATACAGCGCATAGGCCGACATGAGCTGTGCCTTGTTGGCCCACACTGAGTACGGATGCTGGCGGTCGACCTCGTCGAAATACTTGATCGCCTCGCCGGCGTTGCGGTTGATCGTCAGCTCGTTCATGCCGCGGTTGAACAGGGATTCGGGCGGCGCGTCGGCGACGGTCTTGGGCTCCGGAGTGCCGCAGGCGGCGAGCGCCAGAACGAGGCCGATGGCGCCGGCACGGCGGAGATTGGAGAAGCGGAGCGCGACTGTAGGACGCGACATGGGCCTGCGATGTTCGGTGACGAGGGCGGCCAGACTATACCATGCCTTCCCGAGCCGTCGAATCGCGCGCGGATGCCGCCGGACAAAAGAAAAGAGCCGGCGATTGCCGGCCCTTTCGATCGGATGGCTTGGATGATCTAGGCGCGGACCGCGACCAGTGGGCGGCTGTCCGGGGTCGCCACGCCGAGGAGCGCCGCTGACATCGGCACTACGGAGTAGGCCGTCGGATCCGAGAATAGCTCGACCAGCAGGCGATGATTGAGGCGGTGCCCGGTGCGGAAGCCGTCGAAGCGGCCGATCAGCGGCCCGCCGGCGAGGTAAAGGTCGCCGAGGCAGTCGAGCGTCTTGTGGCGCACGAACTCGTCCTCGTAGCGCAGGCCGTCCTCGTTCATGACCTTGGTCCCGCTGACAACGACCGCGTTATCGAGAGAGCCGCCGCGGAGCAGGCCCGAAGCGCGGAGATGGCTGACCTCGTTCTCGAAGCCGAAGGTGCGGGCGCGGGCGATTTCGGCCTTGAAGGCGCCGTCGGTGAGGTCGAACACCAGGGTCTGGCGGGCGACCAGCGTGTTGGAGAAGTCGATGGCGAGGTCGACGGTGAAGCCGGCGGCCGGCGACAGCCCGGCGCGCTTCGAGTCGTCGGAAACCATTATGGGCTTGTGAACGACGATGGCGCGGCGCGGCTCGGCGAGCTCGGCAATGCCGGCGCACTCGACCAGGAACACGAACGGCGCGGAGCTGCCGTCCATGATCGGAACTTCGGGGCCGTTGAGCTCGACCAGCGCGTTGTCGATACCGAGGCCGGCGAACGCGGCCATCAGGTGCTCGATCGTCTGGACCTCGACGCCGTCCTCGTTGCGGATCGCGGTGCAGAGCTGGGAGTCGACGACGTTGCGCCAGTCGGCGGCGATCAAGGCCTCGCCGCGCACGATGTCGGTGCGGCGGAAGACGATGCCGTGATTGGCCTCCGCCGGGTGCAGCGTCATCGCGACGCGCGCGCCGGTGTGCAGGCCAACGCCCGAGCAGCCGATGGCGTTCTTGAGGGTTTTCTGGAACACGAACTCAACCATGGTGGTGGTGCACCGGTAGCAAAAAAAGTGGCTCCGGGAATGGGTTGTAATCCCACCGCCCGGAGCCCTCAAATCACTCATTGTTACCGACTGTTACGTCGTTAATGGCCGAATTTTATTGGGTTTTGTGAACCTTTCTTTTACCTGTCCTCAGGGCGGCGTCAATTGGCCTGACGACGCAGGAAGGCCGGGATATCGAGCAGGTCGTCATCACCCGCGCTGCGGGTCGGGGTGGCTGTCGGAGACTCCAGGCCACCGAGCTCCGGTTGCTGCGGCTTCGCCACCTCGGCCTTCACCGGGGCCTTCGCCTCGGCCTTGGGCTCGGAGCGGGTGGGCTCGGGCAGCGGCAGCGACGCTTCCGCCTCGGCCGCCGGGGCTTGGGCGTCCCGGGCCATCACCGGCTCCGCCGCCTGGCGGGACGGTCGACGGCTCGAGTTGGCGACGATCTCGAGGATCGAGGTCCACCGGCGCGGCTTGGCCGGGGCCTGACCGCCGTTGACCAGCGCGGCCTCGTTCATTGCGTTCGGCTTCTGCGCCGGCTGGGCGCGGATGCCTGTCTTGGCGTCGACTGGCGGCGGAGCGACGAAGTGCTCGTCGGTCTTGGCCTTGGCCACCGGGGCGACGACCGGAGCCTGGGCGACCGGAGCCGCCGGGGCCTGGGTTACCGGGGCGACAACCGGCGGAGCGAAAACCGGCTCGACCTTTGCCTCGATATGGGGCTGGGCGACGACCGGTTGCGTGACCGGCGCTTCCATGCGCGGCTCGTGCTGGAGCGCGGTCGCACCCTGGACCATCGGCTGCGGAGCGTTCATCGCCGTCGCCATCGCGGCCGGGGAGGGCTGGCGGCCCGCCGGCTTCGGCTGCTGGTCGCGGTTGACGAGGCTGATGACGCGCGGCGCCTTGGGCTGTGCCGCCGCCTCGGCCTCGATGCCGGTGGCGATCACCGAAATGCGGATCCGGCCCTCGAGCGACTGATCGAAGGTCGAGCCGAAGATGATGTTCGCCTCGGGGTCGACTTCCTCGCGGATGCGGTTGGCCGCCTCGTCGACCTCGTACAGGGTCATGTCGTGCGAGCCGGTGATGTTGATGAGGACGCCGCGGGCGCCCTTCATCGACACGTCATCGAGCAGCGGGTTGTTTATAGCGGCCTCGGCGGCGTCGAGCGCGCGGCGCTCGCCGGTGCCCTCGCCGGTGCCCATCATCGCCTTGCCCATCTCGCTCATGACCTGCCGGACGTCGGCGAAGTCGAGGTTGATGAGGCCCGGCATCACCATCAGGTCCGTGACGCCGCGCACGCCCGAGTGCAGGACGTCGTCCGCCATCTTGAAGGCCTCGGCGAACGTGGTCTTCTCGTTGGCGATGCGGAACAGGTTCTGGTTCGGGATCACGATCAGCGTATCGACGAACTGCTGCAGCTCCTGGATCCCGGATTCGGCGAGGCGCATGCGGTGGATGCCCTCGAACTGGAACGGCTTCGTCACGACGCCGACGGTGAGAATGCCCATCTCACGCGCGGCGCGGGCGATCACCGGAGCGGCGCCGGTGCCGGTGCCGCCGCCCATGCCGGCGGTGATGAACGCCATGTTGGCGCCGTTGAGGTGCTCGAGGATGTCCTCGATCGCCTCCTCGGCGGCGGAGCGGCCGACGTCGGGACGGGCGCCGGCGCCGAGGCCTTGGGTCAGCGCACGCCCGAGCTGAATCTTGCGCGAGGCGAGCGACTGAGCGAGTGACTGGGCGTCGGTATTGCAGACTACGAACTCGACGCCTTCGAGCTCGGAGCGAATCATGTTGTTGACGGCATTGCTGCCGGCGCCGCCCACGCCGAGCACGGTAATGCGCGGCTTCAAGGCGACATCCTGGTTGGGAATGGACATGTTGATCATCGATGCCTCCACATTGGCTGGGAGAAGGTTGATTGGATTAGCGAGTGACGGACGATCTGCAGCGGCCGGGTGCCGAGACCGGCAAAGCGGTGAGCGCGCCGGCCGACGAGCCGACGTGCGCACCGCGAAGGCGCGCCCGACGGGACGAATCCCGCCGGACGGGTGGGAAGGGGTGCGGAGAGGGTCCTAGAAGTTTTCACGGAACCACAAGCCGAAGCGGCCGAAGAGGCCGTTCGACTCCTCCTTCTTTGCGCGTCCGCTGAACGCGCCTTCGGGCGCGGCGGCGTGACGGCTGGTGGCGTAGGTCAGAAGGCCGGCGGCGGTCGCGAAGGCGGGGCCTCCGGTCGCTTCGGCGAGACCGAGGATGCGCAGCGGCTTGCCGCGGCGGACCTGCTTGTCGAGAACCTGGGCCGCGAGTTCGGGCACGCCCTGG
This sequence comes from Alphaproteobacteria bacterium, assembly GCA_035493495.1. GTDB lineage: Bacteria > Pseudomonadota > Alphaproteobacteria > SMXQ01 > SMXQ01 > DATJIG01. Next base: position 14,013 of record DATJIG010000132.1, on the reverse strand, counting down.
AGCTGCGAGGCGCCGCCGACGAGGACGACGCGGCGTCCGGCGCGGCGGTCGAAGCCGCTGGTCTCCAGGAGCGCGCGGGCCTGCTCGAAGGTCTCTTCGAGGCGCGGCTGGATGATCGAAGTGAGGATCGAACGCGGCACGTGATTGGCGTGCTCGCGGTCCTCCTCGCCGACCAGCGGCACGTCGATGATCTCGCGGTCGTCGGTCGGCGACGGCAGGCAGCTTCCGTACAGCGTCTTCATCCGCTCGGCGTGGGCGAGCGGCGTCGACAGGCCGCGGGCGATGTCGCTGGTGACGTGGGCGCCGCCGATCGTCACGGTGTCGGTGTGGACGAGATTGCCGTCTAGGAAGACGGCGATCGAGGTCGTGCCGCCGCCCATGTCGATGACGGTGGCGCCGAGGTTCATCTCGTCCTCGACCAGGCAGGCGAGGCCGGCGGCGTAGGGCGAGGCGATCAGGCCCGCGACGTCGAGGTGGCAGCGCTCGACGCAGGTCTTGAGGGTGCGGACGGCCCCGGCACTCGCCGTGATCGCGTGCATCTTCACGCCCAGCGTCTCGCCGTACATGCCGCGCGGGTCGCGGATGCCGCGCGAGCCGTCGATGGTGTAGCCGACGGGCACACAGTGGATCAGCTCGCGGTCGGAGCGCGCGGCCGATGCGCGTCCGTAGGAGACGACACGGCGCATGTCGGCGTCGTTGACCTCGTGACCGGCGATGGACACCTCGAACGACAGCGTCTGCGACATCGGCTGGCCGCCGGAGAGGTTCACGACCACCTCGCGGATGGTCTCGCCCGCCATCTGCTCGGCGGCGTGGACCGCGGCGATGATCGACAGCTCGGCGGCCTCGACGTCGACGATCTCGCCGGCGCGGATGCCCTCGGAGCCGTGGTGGCCGATGCCGACAACCCGGAGGTTCCCTTCGTCGTCGGCCTTCGCGATGAAGCAGCAGAGTTTTGTCGAGCCGACGTCGAGCGCAGCGACGAGCTCGTTCTTTCCTTTTACCAACGCCATGATCTAGCCCCGTTTTGCGGTGTTGCGGTCCTCACGCGCTTTTCCCCTTTTTCCCCGGCTTTGGCGCGTCGGCCGGCGGGTGTGCAAGGCGCACCGTGAGCCGGTCCGGAAGTCTCATGTCGACGACCGAGATGTCGCGGGCGAGCAGTTGCTCGCGCCGATCTGTCTCGGCGAGCCGCGCCCACGCGCGGCCCGGGTCGGTTTCGGGCAACTGCACCTCGATGTCGCCGGCGAGATGGACGTCCCAGCGGCGGGCGCTGACGTAGGTCAGCGACTCGATGCGGCGATAGAGGTCGGGCTCGGCGGCGAGCAGGCCCAGGATCGTGCGCGCGGCGCGCGGCGCGTCGTCGCCGATAACGATGGGCAGGTCGCGGAACCGCGAAAGATTGTCGCGGGTGAGCACGCGGCCGTCGCTGTCGACGAGGGCGAGCTTGCCGTCCTTCTGCCAGAGCGCAAGCGGCACGCGCTCGACCAGGCGGACGAAAATGGTGTCGGGAAGCTGGCGCTCGACCACCGCCGTCTTGACCCACGGCAGCTCCTCGATGCGCTCACGCGCCGCCGCCGGATCGATGTCCAGCATCGGCGTGCCCCGGGCGACTGCGAGTGCCGCGAAGATGTCCTCGCGCGGCGTCTCGCCGCGGCCCTCGACCAGCACATCGTTGACGACGAGTCCGAAGGACGCCGTCGCGGCGACGATCCGCTCGTGAACGTGGGCAGCGGCGGTCGCGTAGGAGAGATTTTTCCACAGCGTCATGCTGCCCGTGGTCACGCCGCCGACCAGCAGCAGCGCGCCCGCGCCGATGGCGACCGGCTTGACCCAGCGCGGTGTGACGCGGCGGCGCGGCGCGGTCGCTTTGGCCTTGGTCTTGGTCTTGCGGGCACGGCCTAGCGCGGGCACGACGCATCCTCCACGATCCAGTTGACGAGTTTTTCGAAGGTGATGCCGCGGTAACCGGCGATCTCGGGCACCAACGACAGCGGAGTCATGCCGGGCTGGGTGTTCACTTCGAGCACGTAGAAGTGCCCGTCGCCGCCCTTGGTGTCGTCGAAGCGCAGGTCGGCGCGCGACACGCCGCGGCAGCCGAGCACGCGGTGCGCGGTCAGTCCGATCTCCAGCACTTCCTCATAGCGTCCCTGCGGCAGCGGCGCCGGCATCAGGTGGTCGGCCTTGCCCTCGGTGTATTTGGCTTCGTAGCTGTAGAAGCCGCTCTTCGGCCGGATCTCAAGGGCGCCGAGCGCGCGGTCGCCCATCACCGCGACGGTGATTTCGCGGCCGGGGATGTAGCGCTCGACCAGCACGGTCTCGCCGTACGGCCACGAGCTCTCGTGGAACGGCGGATCGTTCTCGCGGACGATGCGGACGCCTACGCTGGAGCCTTCGTTGACCGGCTTCACCACGTACGGCGGCGCCATGACGCGCCCGGCGAGGATGTCGTCGCGATGGGCGACCAAGCCTTCGGCGACACGCAGGCCGGCCTGCGCGAACACCCGCCGCGCCGTCGGCTTGTCCATCGCCATGGCCGACGCCAGCACGCCGGAATGGGTGTACGGGATCTCCAGTATCTCGAGCACGCCCTGGACGCAGCCGTCCTCGCCGAAGCGCCCATGCAGCGCGTTGAACGCGACGTCGGGACGCGGGGTGAGCCTGGCGATCAGCGCGGTCATGTCGCGGCTGACGTCGATCGTGGCGACGTCGTGGCCGAGCGAGCTCAGCGCGCGCGCGACTGCGGCGCCCGACACCAGGGAGACTTCGCGTTCGGCGGACCAGCCACCCATCAACACGGCGACGCGACGCTTCGTCGTCATGGCGCCTCCGTGGCGACGGGCTTGAGCGCGCCGGCGGCGGGAACGCCGATGCGCTGGATTTCCCACTCGAGCACGACGCCCGAGTTCTGGAACACGCGGCGACGCACTTCCTCGCCGAGCGCTTCGATGTCGGCGGCGGTGGCGGTGCCGGTGTTGATCAGGAAGTTGCAGTGCTTCTCCGAGACCATGGCGCCGCCGCGGGTCAGCCCGCGGCAGCCCGCCGCGTCGATGAGCTGCCACGCCTTGCGGCCGGTGGCCTCGGGGGCCTTCGGATTCTTGAAGGTCGAGCCGCCGGTGCGGACGCGCACCGGCTGACTGTCCTCGCGCGTCGCGCGGATCTCGTCCATGCGGGCGCCGATGGCGGCGGCGTCGCCCGGGTGGCCTTTGAGCCGCGCCGAGGTCACGATCCAGTCCTCGGGCAACTCGGAGTGGCGATAGGTGAGGTGGAGATCGGCCGGCGTGAGCTGGTGGACGTGACCCTGGCCGTCGACCGCCTCGGCGCTGATCAGCACGTCGCTGAGCTCGCCGCCGAAGGCGCCGGCGTTCATGCGCACGGCGCCGCCGATCGTGCCGGGAATGCCCGACAGGAACTCGAGTCCGGTGAGGCGCGCATCGAGCGCCGCGCGCGCGACGTTGAGGTCGAGTGCCGCGGCGCCGGAGACGACCTCGTCGCCCTCGGCGCGAATGTCGACGAAACCGCGACCGAGGCGGATGACCACGCCGGGAACGCCGCCGTCGCGGACAAGGAGATTTGAGCCGACGCCGATCACCGTCACCGGCACGTCGGACGGCCGGCCCTTGAGAAAGGTCACGAGATCGTCGCGATCGAGCGGGCGGAACGTCACGTCCGCCGGACCGCCGACGCGGAACCAGGTGATCTTCGCGAGATCGGCGCTCGCGGTGTAGCGGCCGCGCACCGTGGGCAGGCGCTCGATGAGGGATTGGCTCTGGCCGGCCGGCATCATGTCGCCCCTCCGCGGCCGGTTTGCGCCTTGGCGAGAGCGACCGGCAGCGCCGCCGCCCAGTAGGTGATCGAGCCGGCGCCGAGACAGACGACCACGTCGCCCGCCTTGGTCCGTTCGGCAATCATCGCGGCAAGCGCGTCCTGGTTCGGCAGCGCGACGGCGGCGTGATGGCCGTGCGTGGTGAGGCCTGCGACGAGATGATCGCGGTCGGCACCCTCGATCGGCGATTCGCCCGCCGGATAGACGTCGGCGACGATGACGATGTCGGCGTCGTTGAAGCAGGTGCAGAATTCCTCGAACAGGTCGCGCAGCCGGGTGTAGCGGTGCGGCTGCATGACGGCGACCACCTTGCCCGAGAACGCGTCGCGCGCCGCGCGCAGAACGGCGGCGATCTCGACCGGGTGGTGCGCGTAGTCGTCGATCACCGTCACGCCGCCGGCCTCGCCGACCTTGGTGAAGCGGCGTTTGACGCCGGCGAAGGCCGCGAGCCCTTCGCGGATGACGTTGTCCTCGAGGCCCATTTCGCGGGCGACGTCGATCGCCGCGCACGCGTTCTGGACGTTGTGGCGTCCGTACATCGGCAGCCGCATGTCTTTGATCGTGCCTTCGGCGCCGGCGCCGGCCTCGGCCGCGCGCTCCGAGACGACGACGTCGAAGCGGGCGCCCTCGGGGCCGAGCTTGACGTTGATCGCGCGGACGTCGGCCTGCGGGCTCAGGCCGTAGGTGACGATCTTGCGGTCGGCGAGCTTCGGGATCATCGCCTGGACCTCGGGATGATCGAGGCACAGCGCGGCGAAGCCGTAGAACGGGATGTTCTGCACGAACGACAGGAAGGCACGGCGCACCGAGTCGAAGTCGCCGTAGAAGTCGAGGTGCTCGGGGTCGATGTTGGTGACGACCGCGATGGTCGCCGGCAGCTTGATGAAGGTGCCGTCGGATTCATCGGCCTCGACCACCATCCAGTCGCCATCGCCGAGGCGCGCGTTCGAGCCGGACGCGGAGAGAATGCCGCCGACGATCACCGTCGGATCGAGGCCGGCGTGCTCGAGGATCGCTGAGATCAGCGAGGTCGTCGTCGTCTTGCCGTGGGTGCCGCCGACGGCGACCGACCACTTGAGGCGCATAAGCTCGCCGAGCATCTCGGCGCGGCGCACGACCGGCAGCAGCTTGGAGCGCGCCGCCTGGACCTCCGGATTGTCCGATTTGATCGCCGACGAGACGACGATGACACGGGCTTCGCCGAGGTTCTCCGCCGCGTGGCCGACCGACACCTTGATGCCCATATCCCGCAGGCGCTTGACGTTGGCGCTGTCGGAGACGTCCGAGCCCTGGACCGCATAGCCGAGGTTGTGCAGCACCTCGGCGATGCCGCTCATACCGATGCCGCCGATGCCGACGAAATGCAGGGTACCGATCGAGAGTGGAAGCGCCCTCATGCGCCCACCGCCTTTCCATTTCCGCCGTTCTTCGGCGCGTTGTCGTTGCCGTCGCGGGCGAGCACGTCGCGCGCCGGGCACAGCCCGGCGACTAGCGTCGCGAGGTGGCCGGCGGCGTCGGCGGTGCCGAGATCGCGCGCCGCCGCGGCGAGCCGCGCAAGGTCCGGCGGATAGCCGAACAGGAGCTTGAGCCGCGTCGCCAGAGTCTCGGCGTCGAATGCGGGCTGCGGGATGACGATGCCGGCGTCGAGCGCTTCGAGCGCGCGGGCGTTCGCCGTCTGGTGATCGTCGGCGGCGTGCGGGTAGGGCACGAAGATCGCGGGCCGCCCGGCGCAGGTGATCTCGGCGATGGTCGAGGCGCCGGCGCGCCCGATGAACAGGTGCGTGGTGCCGAGCCGCGCCGCGAGGTCGGAGAAAAACGGCGCGACTTCGGCCTGAATGCCGTTGGCCGCATAGGCCGCGCGCACCTGGTCGAGGTCCTCCGGGCGCGCCTGCTGGGAAACGACGAGCCGGCGGCGGATCTCCTCGGGCAGGCGTTCGAGCGCGGCCGGGACGACGGTCGCGAACACGGTGGCGCCCTGGGACCCACCGGTGACCAGGACGCGGATCGGGTCGTCCGCGCCGGGCGCCATATAAGAAGTGTCGCGCAGCGACCGGACGGCGCCGCGCACCGGGTTGCCGGTCATGACGACCTTGCGGCGCGCCGAGGCGCCCATGCCCTGGACCTCGCGGAACGAGGTCGCGATGGCGGTGACGCGCGAGGCCATTAGCCGATTGGCGCGGCCCATCAGCGCGTTCTGCTCGTGGATCACGGTCGGGATGCGCAGCGCCGTTGCCGCCCACATCGCCGGCACCGAGGTGTAGCCGCCGAAGCCGACGACCACGCTCGGCTTCAGCTCGCGGAACAGTCGTCGCGATTGCATCGTGCCCTTGAGCAGCGACAGTGCCGTGCGGGCGCGGCCGATGATGCCGCCGGTCATCCGGGTCGCGCTGATGGTGTGGGTCGGCAACTGGCCGAGCTCGCCCTTGTAGGCTTCGCCGCGCTTGTCGGTGAACAGCGCCAGCGTGTAGCCGCGTGAACGCAGCGCCTCAGCGAGAGCCTCGGCCGGAAACACGTGGCCGCCGGTACCGCCGGCGACGAGCACAATGGGGTGGCGCTGGGATTGGGCCTGGTAGGCGGGGAGCGTCGCCATCATACCTCCCCGTAGCCGGCCCGGCGACGCGTCAGCGCCAGCACGAGACCGAGACCGAACGCGATGCCGAGGAGCGACGATCCGCCGTAGGAGATCAGCGGCAACGTCATGCCCTTCGTCGGGATCAGCGCCATGTCGGACGACATGTGGATGATCGCCTGCAGCCCGAACTGCGTCAGGAGGCCGGTCACGGCGTAGATCACGAACAGGTTGCGCTCGCTCATCATCCGCCCGAAGCCGCGCAGCACCACGAAGGCGAACATCGCGACCAGCAGCGCGCACAGCACGAAGCCCATCTCCTCGCCGGCGACGGCGAAGACGAAGTCGGAATGGGCATCGGGCAGGAACTCCTTCACGGTTCCCTCGCCGGGGCCGCGGCCGAACAGGCCGCCGTTCATGAAGGCCTCGAGGCCGGTGTTGATCTGGTAGGTGTCGCCGGAAGCCGGATCGAGGAAGCGGTCGATGCGGCTCGCGACGTGCGGGAATGCGAAGTAGGCGCCGGTGAGGCCGAGCGCGCTGAGTCCGGCGATGATGCCGACCAGCAGCAGCGGGATGCCGGCGACGAAGAACTGCGCGAAGGTGAAGACCACCATGACCACGGTCATGCCGAGGTCGGGTTGCATCATGAGGAGCCCGACCGTCACGGCAGAGACACCCAGCGCCAGGTAATTGCCCGGGAAGCGCTCCTCGGTGCGCCACAGAGACAGCAGCCACGCGGTGACGACCGCGAGGGCGGGCTTGGCGATCTCGGAGGGCTGCAGGGACAGCGGCCCGAAGGCGATCCAGCGGCGCGCGCCCTTGATCTCGCTGCCGATGAACGGCACCAGCAGCATGAGGAATAGCGAGATCGCGAGCGCGATCAGCGCCACGCGCCGGGTCTGCTTCGGCGATAGCAGCGACACCGACAGGATGATGACGACGGCCGGCGCCAGGTACATGAGCTGATGGCGCACGAAGTAGTAGGAGTCGAGGCCGATGCGGCCGGCGACCGCCGGGCTCGCCGCCAGAGTCAGCAACAGGCCGATGCCGATCAGGATGGTGATGGCGGCGATCGTCCAGTGATCGACCGTCCACCACCAGCGGGCGATGACCGAGGTGTCGTTGCGGGCGAAGCTCATGCCGAGGCTCCTTCCCGCTGCGCTTCGCGGACGATCTCGCGGACCAGCGTCTTGAACGCTTCGCCGCGCGCCTCGAAGTTGGCGAACTGGTCGAACGAGGCACAGGCGGGCGACAGCAGCACCACGGCGTTCTTGTCGGCGCGCGCGGCGGCGAACGCCTCGCGCGTGGCGACGTCGAGCGTGCCCGACATCGTCGTCGGCACCTGGCCGGCCAGCGTGGTGGCGAAGTCGTCGGCCGCCTGGCCGATCAGGAAGGCGCGGCGGATGCGCGGCCAGAACGCGTCGAGTCCGTTGATGCCGCCTTCCTTGGGAAGGCCGCCGGCGATCCAGTAGATGTTGTCGTAGCAGGCGAGCGCCTTGGCGGTCGCGTCGCCGTTGGTCGCCTTCGAATCGTTGATGAAAAGCACGTTGTCGAGGCTCGCCACCCGCTCCTGGCGGTGGGCGAGGCCGGGGTAGGTGACGATGGCACGGACGATGCGTTCCGAATCGATGCCGATCGCGCGCGCGGCGCTGAAGGCGGCGGCCGCGTTCTGGGCGTTGTGGCTGCCGGGCAGCGTCACCGCCTCGTGGAGATCGAGCAGGCGTGTCGCGCGGCCGACGGTGTCGTCGACCAGACGGCCGCCGAGCGCGTAGACGCCGCCGCCGACGGTGCGGGTGACCGAGATGCCGACGACCTTGAGCCGGCCCTCGGCCTCGAGTTCGGCGGCGATGGCGCGGCACGGCTCGTCGTCGACGCCGATCACCGCGGTGCCGCCGTCGCGGACCATCGCGAACATCCGGTGCTTCGCCGCGATGTAGCCGTCCATGCCGCCGTGGCGGTCGAGGTGGTCGGGCGTGATGTTGAGCAGCACGCCGACCGCGAACGCGCGCGTGTGGAGGAGCTCGAGCTGGTAGCTTGACAGTTCGAGCACGTAGTTGCCGCCGGCACCGAGCGCCTTGAGGCCGAGCGCCGCCGGGCCGAGGTTGCCGCCGACCTCGAGGGTCAGGCCTGCCTGGTCGAGGATGTGGGCGAGGAGCGCCGTCGTCGTCGACTTGCCGTTGGTGCCGGTGATGCCGAGGAAGCGTGCCTCGGGCTGGGCGCGGACCAGAAGCTCGATGTCGGAGATCAGCGGCACGCCCGCCGCCGTGGCGTTGGCGGCGACCGGGTGCGGCTTGGGAAAGGCGTGGGGAATGCCGGGTGACATCACCAGCGCGTCGATGCCGGCGAAATCCGACTCCGCGAGATTGCCGACCGGAATGCCGGCGCCGAGCGCCGCGTCGCGCTTCGCCGCGGCGTCGTCCCAGGCGGTGACGCGCGCGCCCGAGGCGAGCAGCGCACGCGCGGCGGTCATGCCCGAGGCCCCGAGCCCGAGCACGGCGTACCGCTGGCCGGCGGTGAACGACAGATCGATCACGCGTACTACCTCAACTTCAACGTAGTAAGCCCGATCAGCGCCAGAATGACGGCGATGATCCAGAAACGGATGACGACGGTCGGCTCGGCCCACCCCTTCTTCTCGAAGTGATGGTGCAGCGGCGCCATGCGGAAGACGCGCTTGCCGGTGAGCTTGAACGAGGCGACCTGGACGATGACTGAGAAGGTCTCGAGCACGAACAGGCCGCCGACGATGGCGAGCACGATCTCGTGCTTGGCGATGACGGCGACCGCGCCGAGCGCGCCGCCCATCGACAGCGATCCGGTGTCGCCCATGAAGACCATGGCCGGGGGCGCGTTGAACCATAGGAAGCCGAGGCCGGCGCCGACGAGCGCGCCGCAGAACACCGCGAGCTCGCCCGCGCCGGCGACGTAGTGGATCTGCAGGTAGTTGGCGAACACCAAGTTGCCGACGACGTAGGTGATGAGCGCGAAGCAGGCGGCGGCGATCATCACCGGGACGATGGCGAGGCCGTCGAGGCCGTCGGTCAGGTTGACGGCGTTGGAGGCGCCGACCATGACGAACACGGCGACCGGCAGGAAGAAGAGGCCGAGCTGGAAGGTGGTGTCCTTGAGGAAGGGCACCGCGAGCGCGGTGGTCAGCGGGTCGCGCGACAGCGACATGAAGTAGGCGGTCGCCGCGGCGGCGACGAGGCACTCGGCCAGGAGCTTGGTGCGGCCCGGCACGCCCTTGTGGCTGCGGCGCGTGAGCTTGAGGTAGTCGTCGGCGAAGCCGACCAGGCCGAAGCCGCCGGTCACCAGCATCACCGCCCAGACGTAGCGGTTGGTGAGATCGGCCCACAGGAGCGTGCCCGCGAGCAGGCCGAGCAAAATGATCAGGCCGCCCATCGTCGGCGTGCCTTTTTTGGTGAGGAGATGGCTCTCGGGGCCGTCGGTGCGGATCGGCTGGCCCTCGCGCTGCTTCGCCTTGAGCCAACGGATGACGGAAGGGCCGCAGAAAAAGCACACGAGCAGAGCGGTCACGACCGCGCCGGCGGCGCGGAAGGTGATGTAACGGAACAGATTCAGAGGCGCGAAGTCGGTCGCAAGCGGCGCCAGCAGGTTGTAGAGCACGTTCCCTCGGTTCCTCCGTCAGTGTCCGTTGGCGGCGACCGGCGCGTCCGCGAGCAGCGCGGTCACGATCCGGTCCATCCGCATGCCGTGCGACCCCTTGACGACGATAACGTCGCCCGAGCGCACGAGATTTCGCACGGTGCCGACCAGCTCCTCGGAGCCGATCGCGCGATCTCCTTGCATCGACGTGGGCAGCGCGCGATGCAACGCGCCCATCAGCGGACCTGCCGTGAGCACGAGGTCGAACCGCGCGCCCTGCAGCGCGTCCGAGAGCTCCGCGTGCAGCCGCTCCGCCTCGACGCCGAGCTCGAGCATGTCGCCGAGCACCGCGATCCGCCGTCCGCCCGTGCCCACGGGCACAGCGCCGGCCGCCGCGAACGCGGCGCGCATCGCCGCCGGGCTCGCGTTGTACGACTCGTCGAGGAGCACGAAGTATCCGCCGTCCGTGGCGAGATCGTGGCGACGACCGCGGCCCTCGGGGGCCTGGATTTGCGACAGCGCGCGCGCTGCGCGCGCCACATCGCCGCCGAGCGCCGAAACCGCGGCGAGTGCCGCGAGCGCGTTCAATCCCCAATGCTTGCCGGGAACAGCGAGGCGAAGCTGGACCGGCTGGCCGCCGATCTCGCCGACGACATCGATGCCGCGGCCGTCCTCGGTCGGGGTCGCGGACACAAGCCGCGCCCACGCATCGTCCCTGGTCCCGAACGACAGGATCTTTTTCGCGCCGCGCTCCTTGGCCCGCTTCGACAGCAGCTCGAAGTACGGCGTGTCGCCGTTTATGACGGCGATGCCCTCGCCCGGAGCGAGTCCCGCGAAAATCTCGGATTTGGCCTCGGCCACGTCGTCGAGCGAGGCGAAATGCTCGGTGTGCACCGGCTCAATCGCGGTGACGACCGCGACGTCGGGGCGCGCGAGCTTCGTCAGCGGCTCGATCTCACCCGCATGGTTCATGCCGATCTCGAAAACGGCGTAGCGGGTGGTGCGCGGCATGCGCGCGAGCGACAGCGGCACGCCCCACTGGTTGTTGAAGCTGCCTTCGGCCGCATGGGTGGCGCCCTGGGCGCCGAGCGCCGCGCGAAGCATCTCCTTGGTCGTCGTCTTGCCGACGCTGCCGGTGACGGCGACGACGCGGCCCATGATGCGGGCACGGGCGGCGCGGGCCAGCGCGCCCAGCGCGCGCTCGACGTCGTCGACCATGAGCAGCGCGGGATTCTCCGGCAGGCCGTCGGGCTTGCGGCTGACCATCGCCGCCGTCGCGCCGTTGGCGAGCGCGGTGCCGACGAAGTCATGGCCGTCGCGCGCCGCCTTCAGCGCGACGAACAGATCGCCGGGAGCGATCGTGCGCGAATCGATCGACACTCCGGTCGCGCGCCAGTCGCGCGTCGAGCGTCCGCCCGTCGCAGCTTCGGCATCGGCAGCATTCCAGAGTGGTGCTTCCCAGTTCATCCTTCCCCTTTAGCGGCCGCCCCGGCTGCGCGCGGCGTCGCGCGCGACCGTGCGGTCGTCGAACGGAATGACCTGATCGCCGATGATCTGGCCCTGCTCGTGGCCCTTGCCTGCGATCAGCAGAACGTCTCCGGCCTCGAGCGAGTCGACGGCGGCGGAAATCGCCATGGCGCGGTCGCCGATCTCGGTGGCGCCGGCCGCGCCGGCCATCACGGCGGCGCGGATTGCGGATGCGCTCTCGCTGCGCGGATTGTCGTCGGTGACGATGACGCGCTCGGCGAGATCGACGGCGATGCGGCCCATCTGCGGGCGCTTGCCGGGATCGCGGTCGCCGCCGCAGCCGAACACCACCGAGAGCTTGCCGGTGGCATGCGGGCGCGCCGAGGTCAGCGCGTTGGCGAGCGCGTCAGGTGTGTGGGCGTAGTCGACGTAGATTGCGGCGCCGTTGGGCAGCGTCGCTGCGAGCTCCATGCGCCCGGGCACGCCGATCAGCGCGGGCAGCGCCGCGGCGACGGCGTCGGTGTGTTCTCCGCAGGCGACCAGCAGTCCGACGGCGGCAGCGACGTTGGACGCCTGGAACGCGCCGATCAGCGGCAGATCGGCGACGACCTTGGTGCCGGCGATGTCGAGCGTGAGATGCTGGCCGGCGCTGGTCGGCGCCACCGCCAGGATCCGCACGTCCTCGCCCGTGGTGCCGAACGATACGATACGCTGGTGGCGCGAGCGCGCGACCGCGGCAACCGTCTCGAACTCCGGCGAGTCGGCGTTGATCACGGCGAGGCCGTGGGCCGGCAGCAGGTCGGCGAACAGCCGCAGCTTGGCGGCGAGATAGGCCTCGAAGGTCTTGTGATAATCGAGGTGGTCGCGGGTGAGGTTGGTAAACACCGCGGCGGTGAGCTGCACGCCGTCGAGACGGTACTGGTCAAGACCGTGGCTCGACGCTTCCATCGCCAGGCGATCGACGCCGCGACGCTTCAGCTCCGACAGGATGCGGTGGAGCTCGGTCGGATCCGGCGTCGTCAGCGTGCCGGGCTCGCGGTAGTCGGGGGCAGTGACGCCGAGCGTGCCCATGCTTGCCGCGTCCTCGCCCATCGCCGTCCACATCTGGCGCGCGAAGTTGACGATCGAGGTCTTACCGTTGGTGCCGGTGACGGCGGCGATGCGTTCGGGCTGGCCGGCGAATACGCGGGCCGCGAGCAGCGCGAAGCGCTTGCGCGGATTGTCGTCCTCGAGAACGGGGATGCTGGCCGGAAGCTCGCCGCGCAGCGCCTGGGCGACTCCGGTCTCGACCAGCAGCGCCATCGCGCCGCGGTTCACCGCGTCGGCGACGTAGGCACGCCCGTCGCCTCGGGTACCGGGGAGGGCGGCGAATAGGTAGTCACGCTGCACGCGGCGCGAGTCTGCGGTGAGACCGAGGATCTCCCGATCCGCTTCGGCCGCCTGCTTCTCCAGTCGCTGTCCCATGCCCTTCACGAGTTCAGTTAGCCGCAAGCCGTTTGCTCCGGGGCGCCGCGACGTTGAGATCCATGGCGTTGAGCACGTCGGGTGCTTTTTCGTCGACGGGGGAGACGCCGAGGATCGACGCGGTGCGCGCGATCACGCGTCCGGCCACCGGGGCGGCTGTCCAGCCGCCGGTTGAATAGCCGTAGGTGTCCTTCGTTCCGTGCGGCTCGTCGACCATCGCGAGCACGATGTAGCGGGGTGCCGTCATCGGGAATGCGCCGATGAACAGCGAGAGGTTCGCCTTGCGCTTGTAGCCGCCGACGCCGCTCTTCTCCGCCGTGCCGGTCTTGCCGCCGACCAGATAGCCCGGGACCGCGGCAAGCTTGCCAGTGCCCTCGGTGACGACGAGTCGCATCAGTTTACGCACGGTGTACGAGGTTTGCTCGGAAATCACGCGATCGCCCGGCACAGGCTCGTTCGGATTGCGCTTGAGAAGCGTGGCCGGATGCAGAACGCCGCCGTTCGCGACCGCAGCGACACCGGCGGCGAGATGCACCGGCGTCACCGACAGGCCGTGACCGAACGCGATCGTCATCGTGTTGACCTCGCGCCACGGATTCGGAACGTGCGGTGTGCCGAGCTCGCCGATCTCGAGCGACAGCGGCTTCGTCAGGCCGAACCGCTCGATGTACTTGCGGTGCGTGGCGACGCCCGCCTCCATCGCGATGCGCGCGGCGCCGAGGTTCGACGAGTAGCGGATCACCTCGGGCAGCGTCAGCCAGCGGTTCTCGCCCTTGTAGTCGGTGATGGTGAAGCGGCCGACCTTGATCGGGTGCGCGGCGTCGTAGCTCGAGTTCAGCGTCGCCGTGCCCGCGTCGAGCGCCATAGACACGGTGAAAAGCTTGAACGTCGAGCCCATCTCGTAGACGCCGAGGGTGTCGCGGTTGAAGATCGCTTTCGGGTCCTGGCTGACGGGGTTGTGCGGATCGAAGTCGGGCAGCGACACCATGGCGAGGATCTCGCCGGTGTTGACGTCGAGCACCAGGCCGCTCCCGCCCTCGGCGCTGAACTTCTTCACCGCCGCCGCGAGCTCCTCGCGCAGGAT
>DATJIG010000131.1:0-2748 GCA_035493495.1 Alphaproteobacteria bacterium | reverse complement strand
CGCGGTGACAGCCGCCTGGTCGGCGGCCTTCTCGTCGCCGCGGCCCATCAGCTTGGAGGCGGCGAGCGCCGCAAATTCCGTCACGCGCACGGCCTCGAGCGCGAGGTTGCGATCCATGGCGGCGGCGGCTTCGACGGCCTTCGATTCCATCAACTTCTGATCAGGCATTGGTCAGGGTTCCTCGATACGGATGACGCGCGGCGGTTCCTGCACCGTATCGAGCGCCGCGATTTTTGCAAGCGCCCGACGCATAGAGGATTCTCGCGTCTCGTGTGTGACAAGCACCACGGGCACGGCCTCTTTCGGGTCACGCGCGCGCTGGAGCATGGATTCGAGCGAAATCTTCTGGTCGCGGAAGGCTGCCGTCACGTCGGCGATGACACCGGGACGATCCGTCACCATGAGGCGGATGTAATAGGCGCCGGTGTGACGGGTCATCGGCACCGCGCGCGCCGAATCAAGCGCTTTCGCGGGGACCGAGAACGTCGGAACGCTCACGCCGCGGGCAATGTCGACGAGATCGGAGGCCACCGCGGACGCGGTCGGCCCCTGCCCCGCGCCGCGGCCCTGGAACACCGCCTGACCGACGAAGTCGCCCTCGGCGACGACGGCGTTGAACACGCCCTCGACGTGGGCGATCGGCGTGCCGAGCCGCACCAGGCACGGATGCACCCGCTGCTCGATGCCGTCCTCGCGACGGGCCGCAAGCCCGAGCAGCTTGATGCGGAATCCGAGCTCGTCGGCGAACGCGATGTCGAGAGCGCTGATGTGGCGGATGCCCTCGACGTGCACCGCCTTGAAGTTGACGCGGCTGCCGAAGGCGACCGCCGACAGAACCGCGAGCTTGTGAGCGGCGTCGATGCCGTCGACGTCGAACGACGGATCGGCCTCGGCGTAACCCTTGTCCTGCGCTTCCTTGAGCACCTCGCCGAAGTCGCGCCCTGTGCGGCGCATCTCGGTGAGGATGTAATTGCAGGTGCCGTTGAGGATGCCGTAGACGCGCGAGACTTTGTTGCCGGCGAGCCCTTCGCGCAGCGCCTTGATGATCGGAATGCCGCCGGCGACGGCGGCCTCGAACGCGAGCTGCACGCCCTTGCGCTCGGCGGCCATCGCGAGCTCGGTGCCGTGATGGGCGAGCAGCGCCTTGTTGGCGGTGACCACGGGACGGCCCGCCTTGATCGCGGCCTCGACCACCGCGAGCGCCGGACCATTGGCGCCGCCGATCAACTCGACGACGACGTCGACGCTGGGGCTCTTCGCCATCTTCACCGGATCGTCGAACCAGCGGACGCCCGAGAGATCGACACCGCGATCCTTCTCGCGATCGCGCGCCGAGACGGCGACGAGGTTGAGCCTCCGCCCGCAGCGGCGCTCGAGCGCTTTCGCGTTCTCGGCGAGCAGACGGACGATTCCGGACCCGACCGTGCCCAGTCCGGCGACGGCGATGTTCAGTGGATGGCGCATGGAGCGGCTCGTGGCGGAGGAGCGGTCGGGCGCGGGCACTACCGCGCCACCGCCCGGCTCTTTTCCACCTCGCCCAACAGGCGATCCGCGGAGCGCATGAACTGGCGGACGTTGCGCGCCGCCTGGCGCACGCGGTGGCGGTTCTCGACCAAGCCGATGCGGACGTGGCCGTCGCCGTACTCGCCGAAGCCGACGCCCGGCGATACCGCGACCTTGGCTTCGCGCATCAGCAGCTTCGAGAACTCGAGCGAGCCGAGATGCTCGAATGGTGCCGGGATCGGCGCCCACGCGAACATCGTCGCCGGCGGCGCCGGAATGTTCCAGCCCGCCTGGGCGAAGCTCTCGACCAGCACGTCGCGACGCGCCTTGTAGAGCTCGCGGATCTCCTCGACGCACTCCTGCGGGCCGTTGAGCGCCGCGGTCGCCGCGACCTGGATCGGCGTGAACGCGCCGTAGTCGAGATAGCTCTTGATGCGGGTCAGCGCGTACACGAGCCGCTTGTTGCCGGTCGCGAAGCCGATGCGCCAGCCAGGCATGTTGTAGGTTTTCGACACCGTGGTGAACTCGATCGCCACGTCCTTCGCGCCCGGCACCTGCAGGATCGAGGGCGGCGGCACGCCGTCGAAATAGATCTCGGCGTAGGCCAGATCCGACAGGATGAAGATGTTGTGGTAGCGGCAGAAGTCGACGACCTCAGCGTAGAAGTCGAGGCCGACGACCATCGCCGTCGGATTGGCCGGGAAGTTCAGCACCACCGCGAGCGGCGGCGGCACACAGTGCTCGACCGCGCGCTTGAGGCCGGCCATGAAGTCGTGGCCCGGTCCGATCGGCACGTGGCTCACCGCGGCACCCGCGATGATGAAGCCGTACGGGTGGATCGGATAGCTCGGGTTCGGCACCACGATGACGTCGCCCGGAGAGGTGATGGCGCTCGCCAGATTCGCGAGGCCCTCCTTCGAGCCGAGCGAGACGATCGTCTCGGTCTCGGGGTCGATGTCGACGTTGAAGCGGCGCTTGTAGTACGCGGCGTTGGCGCGGCGTAGCCCGGGAATGCCGCGCGACACCGAGTAGCGATGGGTGCGCGGGTCCTTCACCGCCTCGACCAGCTTCTCAACGATGTGCGGCGGCGTCGGCTGATCCGGGTTGCCCATGCCGAAGTCGATGATGTCGTCGCCCGCAGCCCGCGCTCGTGCCTTCATCGCGTTGACTTCGGCGAAGACGTACGGGGGAAGCCGTTTGATCCGGTAGAATTCTTGTTCCATGACCGTGTTGGGGCTTGGGCGT
>DATJIG010000130.1:0-2733 GCA_035493495.1 Alphaproteobacteria bacterium | reverse complement strand
ATCGTGGCGTGGCTCGCCTTCGGTCCAATCGTCACGGTGCTCGTCATGTCGCTCGTCTCGGGGCGCGGCACGGTGGCGATGTGGGGCTATCCGCTGTGGCTGTTCCTCGGCCTGTGGCTCGTGATGACGGCAGAGCGCGCGCTCACACCCGCCCGCCTCGGCCGCATCGCCTTGACCTGGGCGATCGTGTTCGCGTGCTTGGGCCTCGCCTTCATCGCCAATTACGACCTCCTGCCGCGCTTCGATCACCGCTACCGCGCGGTGTTCTTTCCCGGCGGAATGCTCGCCCGCGCCATCACGCACGGCTGGCACGACAAGACCGGCAAGCCCCTCCTATACGTCATCGGCACGATGTGGGACGGCGGCAACGTCGCGCACTACTCGCCCGACCAGCCGCGCGTCCTCGTCGACGGCAAGCCCGAGCGGGCGCCGTGGATCGACCTCGACGATTTGAAGAAACGCGGCGCGGTCGTCGTCTGGACCGACGGAGACCTCACGGCGCTGCCGCCGGAGTACCGCGCCGACGCGCCCGGCGCGCAGGTTCAGCCGCCGCTCGAATTGCATTATCGCCACAGCGAGAAGCCGATGGCCGCGGGCTGGGCGATCCTGCCGCCGCGTCCGTGACGACTTACGCTTCGCCGATCACGCGCTCGATGCGCCGGTCCGGCACGAGCCAGATGATCGCGACCAGCACATACATCGCGATCGACACCCAGGGCTGATAGAAGGCGAAGACGATGCCGGTGAGATAGAAGAGCGGCGACAGCTTGCCCTTCAGGTCGCGTCCAACCGCGGTGGCCAGCACCGAATGCGACCCCTGGCGATGCATGATGGCCCTTTGCAGCAGGAAATAGGCGATCGCCGGCATCAACAGCGAAACGCCATAGAGGGCGGTCGGCACCGGCGCCAGAAAATTATTGCCGAGCCAGGCGGTCGTTGCCGGCACCAGCGACAGCCAGAACAGCAAATGCGCGTTGGCCCACAGGATGAGGCCATCGACACGGTGCACCGTGTGCAGCATGTGATGATGATTGTTCCAGTAGATCGCGACATAGATGAAACTGAGCACATAGCCGGCGAAGCTCGGCGCTGCTGCGACAAGCACCGTCGCGCTGCCGTTGTGCTCCGGAAGCTTCAGTTCGAGCACCATGATGGTGATGATGATGGCGATGACGCCGTCGCTGAACGCCGCCAGGCGGTCCTTGCCCAAAAACCCCTCCCCTTCGTCTCCGCGCCGGCATTATGCACCGTGCCAGCGCGCGCGGAAGGGCGGGGCGCTTCAGACGTGGACGATCTCCTCGACGTCGGCGGTCAGTTCGTAGCGCTGCCGTTCGAGGTGGCGCAGATTGACGAGCAGGCATGAGAGCAACGACAGCGGCGCCTTCATGTCGTAGCCGCGGGAGGCAAATTCCTCGACGAAGTTCCGCTGCCGCTCGATGCGTGCAAGGGCGTCGCGGATGGTTGCGTCGATATGCGCCAGAGTTTCGAGATGCATGTCGAATCCTTCCCCCGTTGCAAAACAGAAGTCGGGGCGTCTCGAGGCGTTCCTCGTGCGCGTGTATTTGCACCCAACTCGGTTAACTGGGGTTTGGACCGATCCAAGACTCACAGGCCTGTGGAAGTATCCGGATGGGGTATCGGCTGATATATCAAATTGGATACCACTTTTTGGCGCCGCGACCGCCGGCTTCACGTACCGGCGTGTGCCTCATCGGCGAGGATGCGGCCGTCCAGCAGTTCCACGTGGCGATGCATGCGCTCGGCGATGCCCATATCGTGGGTCACTGCCACGACGGTCTTGCCGTGTTCCTCGACCAAGGCATGCAGCACCTCGAACACCTGCACGCTCGATTTCGAGTCGAGCGAGCCCGTCGGCTCGTCGGCGAGGATGACAGGGGGCTCGTTGGCGAGCGCGCGCGCCACCGCGACGCGCTGGCGCTGTCCGCCCGAGAGCTGGTCCGGGCGCTTCAGGCGATGATCGCCGAGCCCGAGGGAACCGAGCAGCGCGTCGGCGCGCTCGATCATTGCACGCGCCGACAGCCGGCCGAGCGCGCGCATCGGCAGCATGACATTGTCGCGCACGGTGAACTCGGGCAGCAGGAAATGAAACTGGAACACGAAGCCGAGAAAGGTGAGCCGCGTCAGCGCCCGCTCCTCCTCGTCCATGTGAGCGGTGGCGCGGCCGTTGATCAGCACCTCGCCTTCCGTCGGCAGGTCGAGCAGACCGAGCAGATACAGGAGCGATGACTTGCCGGAACCGGAGGGGCCGGTAATGGCGACGAAGTCGCGCGCGCCGATCGTGAGATCGACGTCGCGCACCAAAGTCGTCGGCACGATTCCCGGCAGGATGCGCGTCACCTTGCGCGCTTCGATCAGGGCTTCGCTCATGTGGCGCCCCGGATGATCTCGACCGGATGCTGCCGCGCCGCCTTGCGCGCCGGCTGGTAGCCGGCGATGACCGAGGAGACGAGCGCAACCGCGCCGGCCAGCAGGTAGTGCAGCGGCTCGTACACCAGCGGCAGCCGGTCGGAGTCGATGAACGGGTTGGTAATGCGGATCGTGCCGAGCCCGAGACAGAGCACGTAGCCGAAAGCGAAGCCGGCGAGCCCTCCGGCGAGGCCGATCATCAGTGCCTCGAGGACGAAGATCGAACGCACCGTGAATTCCGGGAGGCCGAGCGACTTCATGATCGCTATGTCGCGCGACTTCTCGTGGGTGATGGTGGAGATGATA
>DATJIG010000129.1:0-21159 GCA_035493495.1 Alphaproteobacteria bacterium | reverse complement strand
CGAAAGAAGGTGGCCACGGTCGTTCGCGGTCACCGGCGCCAGCCCTCACATCGCGGAAGTCATCCGCGGTGCCGAGAAAGCACGCCTCTCACCAGCCCCGCCCCCAAGCCTCGCAAGAGGCAAGAGGGCGGGGCTTCGGTGACTCAGAGGACACCGTCAGCCCGGTGCGCGAAGGTCGACGAAGGAATAAAATGGTGGGACGGAGAGGCGATCATGGCGCTCTACAAATCCCAGGCCGAATTCTGGGATCACTACGTCCGCGCGCACCGCGACCGGACGACGCGGCGGCTGCACTTCGTCGGCACCTCGCTCGCGCTCGCGTGCCTGGTCGTCGCGGCGATCAACGGCAGCCTCTGGCTCGTCATCGCCGCTCCGGTGATTGCCTACACGTTTGCCTGGCTCGGCCATCTCACCATCGAGGGCAATATGCCGGCGACCTTCGAGAACCCGTGGCGCTCGATCGCCGGGGACGCGCGGATGTTCTGGCTGATGTGCCTCGGGCGGATGGACGACGAGGTGCGGCGCGTTGGGGATGGGGATCCGCGCTAGGCCGCCACCCGGCCACGAGACGCCAGACGCATTCGTTCTTCCCGGCTTACGCCGCACGAACGCTGGCGATGAACGAATCCACCTTTTCGCGAAGCAGCTCGCTTTGTTTCGACATCTCCGTCGACGAGGCGAGGACCTGGGTCGCCGCAGCGCCGGCCTCGGTCGCTGCCTGGGTCACGCCGCCGATGTTGTTCGACACTTCCTGCGTACCTATGGCCGCTTGCTGGACATTGCGCGCGATCTCCTGCGTTGCGGCTCCCTGCTCCTCGATGGCGGCCGCGACGGCCGCGGCGATTTCGTTGATGCGGCCGATGGTCTGGGTGATGGTCTCGATGGCCTGCACCGAGTCGCCGGTCGCGCTCTGCATCTCCGATATCTTCCCGCTGATCTCCTCGGTGGCCTTGGCGGTCTGGGTGGCAAGGGATTTGACCTCCGCCGCGACGACGGCGAAGCCCTTGCCCGCTTCGCCCGCACGCGCGGCCTCGAT
This sequence comes from Alphaproteobacteria bacterium, assembly GCA_035493495.1. Classification (GTDB taxonomy): domain Bacteria; phylum Pseudomonadota; class Alphaproteobacteria; order SMXQ01; family SMXQ01; genus DATJIG01. The sequence continues at coordinate 20,123 of DATJIG010000129.1, read as the reverse complement.
GGTGGCGTTGAGAGCAAGCAGATTGGTTTGGCCGGCGATGTCGTTGATGAGCTTGACGACATCTCCGATCCGATCGGCGGCAGCGGCCAGGCTCTTGATCTGCGCGTTGGTGCGATCCGCCTCCTCGACTGCCTGGCGCGTGATGTCGCTCGACTGCCCGACCTGGCGGCCGATTTCCTGGATCGAGGACGATAGCTCCTCGCCGGCGGTGGCGACGGTCTGGACGTTGGCCGACGCCTCTTCCGCCGCATCGGCGACGGCCGTCGCCTGGTGGTTTGTCCGGTCCGCGGTGGAGGTCATCGACTTGGCCGTAGCCTGCATTTCCGTTGCCGCCGACGAGACTGTCTCGACGACGCCGCGCACCATCGTCTCGAAATCGTCCGCGATCTGCCGCAAGCCTGCCTTGCGGTCCTGTTCGGCTCGCCGTGCCGCTTGCTCCTGATCGGCCTTCATTCGTTCCTGACGGGCGGTCAGGATGCGCTTTTCCTCGAGATCGTAGGCGAGCTTCGTCTGCAGCGCTTTCAGGTAACGGAGCACCTTGCCGATTTCATCGTCGCGCGCGATATCGATGTCGCCACCATAGGTCCCCTGCATGATGTCCTTGATGCACGCCGTGATCAGATCGCAGTCGCGGTCGAGACGTCGCGCCGCAAGACATCCGGAGGTCATCGCCACGAGTGCGCCGGCCACGCTCGTGCCGTAGACCCATGGCATCGCCGTGCCGATGGCGGCGAAAAGGGTGCCGGCGGCGAAGAGGACGCCAACGAGCAGGGCATGACGGATGAGCCGCGCGCGCATGGAGCGGTTGAGGCGCGCGAATCGGCCGAGGACCGAGGTCGATACGATGCGTCCGCGGTAGATCTGCTTTTGTCCCGCGCGTCCCTGCGCGAATGCCGCGTAGCCGGATTTGACGGCGTCGCGCATTTCCTGTGGCAGGGCCTTGCGCACCGACATGTAGCCGGTGATCGCTCCGTTCTCCTGGAGCGGCGTGGCGCTCGCGAGAACCCAATAGAAATCGCCGTTCTTGCAGCGATTCTTGACCGCGCCCGTCCACGGCAGTCCGCTTTTCAGCGTATCCCACAGGTCCGCGAACGCTTCGACCGGCATGTCGGGATGGCGCACGATATTGTGCGGCGCGCCGATCAATTCGCTCTCGTCGAATCCGCTGACCTTCAGGAAGGTGTCGTTGACGAACGTGAGTTTGCCCTTCGTGTCGGTCTTCGACACGATCAGCATGTCGTCCGTGATGGGATATTCCGTCGCGGTTACGGGAAGATTCTTGCGCATCGTTGGCCGTCCAGTCCTCGTCGGCGTTGCAGAGCGGCTGTCCCGTGCGGACGGTCGCGCCGTGACGGCCATCTCAAGCGATGCGCGCTAAGCGCCGGTAAAATCCGAAATACTATTTTCGGACATGCGTGCGAACGGCGAGCATGGCGATATCGCAGGATCGAACGGCGACAACATAGATCGTTGATCTGGATCAACTCGACGTCCCCCGCAGCACACAATTTCGTGGTTCCGCATTTGGAGCTTCACAAAGTCACGCCCATGCGTCACTTAGACCTCCCGATCGTGATCCACGGGTCGTAGTGCCCATTATGCCGCTGTCTTCCTCCCATTTGACGGTTGCGTCGCCGAAACCGGCGGCGTCGTGTGCGGACTGTGCGGTAAAGCCGCTGGCGCTGTACGGCGCGCGCGGAATCGATTTTTCGGCTGAAATTTCCAAGGTGCGGCGGGAATGCCGGCGCGTCGCCGCGCGGCGCATGATCCTGCGCGCAGGTGAGGCGCCGCAGGACGTCTACACGGTCCTCGAAGGCTGGGCTTACCGGTTTTTATTGCTGCCCGATGGCCGTCGACAGATCCTCGGCTACTATCTCCCCGGCAACATCATATCGCTCGAGGCGCTGCACATGGCGCGCATGCACATGTCGGTGCAGGCGCTCACCGACATGATGCTGTGCGTGTTCGACGCCGAGCGCTTCAAGGCGTTCGTCAAGGACCACCCGGCGGTCGCGGCCGAGGCCGAGCGCGCCTGCATCCAACGCACGATCCTGACCGACAATCGGCTTATGGATCTCGGGCGTCGAACGGCGCTCGAAAAGGTCGCGCGGCTCGTTCTCGACACCTACGCCAGACTCGCGCACCGGGGCCGAGTCGATGGACAGACGTTCTCCTGGCCGCTGCGCCACGAACACATCGCCGATACGCTGGGCCTGACGCCGGTCCATGTGAGCCGCACGTTCCGCGCGCTGCGGCAACAGGGACTCCTCGAGATCCACGGTCAGGAGGTCACGATCCTCGACGCAGCGGCGATGCTGCTGACGGCTGGATTGCCGGACGATTACCTTTCCGCCGACGGCCGACATCGGCATCTGTTCGGTAAAAGTATCGAGCCGGCGTGACCCGCTTCAATCCCGCAGCATTCCACGCAGCGGACGTGAGCACAGGAGGATCGCAAGTCCCGCAGTCGCGGCGATGGCGGCGATCATGGCGAAGAACTCGGGCTTGCCCATCGCGCTCCACAGGCTGCCCAGCCAGCCGGCGACGAAGTTGCCGGTAAAGCTGGTGGCGAGCCACACGCCCATCATCATCGACAGCAGCGAGCGCGGCGCGGTCTTCGACACCAGCGACAGCCCGACCGGCGAGAGATAGAGCTCGCCCAGGGTCACCAGCGCGAAGTAGGCGAACAGCCACAGCCAACTCGCCTTGCCGTCGGCGCCGGCAAGGATCGCCGCCGCGATCATCACCACGTTGCCGAGTGCCACGCCGAAGCAGCCGAGCGCCATCTTGGTCGGCGTCGACGGCTCGCGCCCGCGTCTGGCCTGGCGTGCCCACAGCGCGACGACCAACGGCGTGAAGGCGAAGATCATGAAGGGGTTGAACGCCTGGAACCACGTCGTCGGGATCTCGACCGCGAGGCCGAGCAGCGACACCGTGCGGTCGGTGCGCTCGTCCGCCCACAGCGCGATGGTGTTGCCCTGCTGCTCGTAGGTCGCCCAGAAGAATGTGACGAGCAGGCAGATGACGATGAGCGAGAAGATTGCGTTGCGGTCGTCGCGGCTGAGGTGCTGCCGCTCCGTCGCCGCCGCCTTGTAGCGCTCGTCGGGCGGCAGGTGGCGCGTGCCGTAGAGGTAGGTGCCGAGGCCGATCAGCATGCCGACCCCGGCGGCGCCGAAGCCGTAGTGCCAGCCGACCTCCTCGCCGAGCGTGCCGCACACCAGCGGTGCCAGAAAGGCGCCGAGATTGATGCCGACGTAGAACACCGAGTAGGCGCGGTCGCGGCGCGGGTCGCCCGGCTTGTAGAGCCCGCCGACCTGGGTCGAGATGTTGGGCTTGAAGCAGCCGTTGCCGAGGATCAGCGCGAGCAAGGCGAACAGGAACAGCGATTCGACCGCCATCATGAAATGGCCGAACGCCATCAGCACGGCGCCGATGACGACGGTGCGGCGCTGGCCGATGAAGCGGTCGGCGAGCAGACCGCCGAAGATCGGCGTGAGGTACACCAGCGCGGTGTACCAGCCGTAGACAAAGGACGCGAACGGCTGGACGTCGAGCGGGCCGAAGATGGACTCGAGCGCTGTCTTCAATCCGACGAGCCCGATGACCGACTCGGCCGTGCCCGGGTGAAGCAGGTACTTCACCATGTAGAGAATGAGGAGCGCGCGCATCCCGTAGTACGAGAAGCGCTCCCACATCTCGGTCGCGAACAGGAACGCGAGGCCCCTCGGATGACCGAAGAGGGGGTGGCCGAGCGCGTCGCTTGTCGCCGGCGCGGTCGCGGACTGGGCACCCATGCGCCGGTGGCGGCTCCCTCGGTCGAGGCGCTACTGCGCCGCCTGCTTCTGGCTATAGGTGATGCGCCACACGGTGTTGTTGCCGTCCTCGGAGAACAACAGCGATCCATCGTTGGCGACTGCGACTCCGACCGGCCGGCCGAGGACGCCGCCGTTGGCGTCGACGAAGCCCGTCAGGAAGTCCTCGTATTCGCCGGTCGCCTTGTTGTCCTTCATCTTGAGGCGGATGAGCTTGTAGCCGGTGCGCTGGTCGCGGTTCCACGAGCCGTGCACGGCGACGAAGGCATCGCCCTTGTACTCCGCCGGGAACTGCGTCCCGGTGTAGAACGCGATGTTGAGCGGCGCCGAGTGCGGCTGGATCAGCACGTCGGGCACCGTGACCTTATCCTTCAGGTCGGGGCGCTTGCCCTTGAGCGACGGCTCCTCGTGGCTGCCGATGTAGTACCAGGGCCAGCCATAGAACTTGCCCGCCTGGACGTGGGTCGCGTAGTCAGGCGGCAGGTTGTCGCCGAGGCCGTCGCGCTCGTTGACGACGCACCAGAGCTGCCCGGTCGCCGGCTGCACCGTCATGCCGGCGCAGTTGCGCAGCCCCGTCGCGAAGACCTTGAGGTTCTTGCCGTCGGGATCGACCGCCAGCACGTCGGCGCGGCGCTCCTCGGGTCCCCAGGCGGCGCCGAGCGGATGCGACTTGATCCAGGCGTCGAGGCCGCCGGGCGGATCGGCCGGCATGCCGCGGTCCGCGATGTTGCTCGACGAGCCGGTGGCGATGTAGAGCGTCTTGCCGTCGGGCGAGAAGGCGAGGTCGCGCGTCCAGTGGCCGCGCTCGGTGGTCGGGATCTTGGGGACCACGACCTCCATCTTGCCGGCGGCGGTCAGCGATCCGGATTTGTACGGATAGCGGACGACGCGTCCGGTCTCGCCGACGTAGACGTATTGCGGGTTGGGGCCCAGTGGCCAGAACGCGATGCCGTAGGGACGGGCGAGATTGCCGGCGAAGGTCGCGCTCTCGGTGGTGCCGTCGGGCTTGAAGCGGATGGCACGGACGCTGCCCTTTCCGGTGATGTATTCCCCGTCCTCGGAGATCGCGAAGTCGTTCCGGCCGCCCGATTCGGCGACGAAGATCGTGCCATCGGGGGCGACCCGGATAACGCGGGGCGTCCTCAAATCCTTGGCGATGATCTCGGCCTTGAAGCCCGGCGGCAGTTGCGGACCGCTGCCGGCCGGAAGCGGCTTGAGCTCGGCGCGCGACGCGGCGGCGCCGGTGGCGTAGGGTTCGGGGAGGTCCTGCGGACGGATCAGGCGGCGGACGCCGGGACTATCCGTCTTCCAGTCGCCGAAGGCGGCGGTGCCGGTGCGGACCGGTTGGTCGGCCGCCGTCGCGGACGAGGCGGCGACAAGGCCCAGCGGCAGGCCCCACATCACGAGCGCGAAGACGCGGTGAAAACCGATCATCGATGCCTCCCATTCCCGGCGCGGGTCCCGATGTTATTCTGGTGCGGAGGGCCGGGACCGTGACTATGACATGGCGTTTTAGCCAGGCCAACCCGATGGCCAAGGCGCGCTCGCGGGGACGTTAATTTGCGGCGGAAGGCTCCGGGTTTATTGCTCCGGGTTTATTGCTATAGTCCCGCCGCACAACGAGTTTTCACACATGGACGACGCCACACCGAACCTGCGCCAATCCGCGGCACTGCGGTCGCTCAAGTCGAATTGCCCGCTGCTGGCGCACTCCTGCTGGGACGCGATCCCGGTCACCCTCGGCATCCTGCACTGCGCGGCGGTGATCGCGCTGGTGGCGTCCTTCCATGCCATGAGCTGGCCGCTGTTCCTCGCCTGCGGATTCCTGTACGCGGTGAGCCTGTCGTGGAGCATCAACTCGATCGCCCACAATTTCATCCATAACCCGTACTTCACGTGGCATCCGCTGAACCGCGCGTTCAGCGTGCTGCTGTCGGTGACCATCGGGTTCTCCCAGGCGATGTATCACTACGTCCATCTGTGGCACCACGTCGGCAACATGGATCGTCCGGGCCCGGACGGAAACACCATCGACTACCTGTCGATCTACCGCTACGGCAAGGACGGGCGCGCCGAGAATCCGTGGGCCTACACCTTCAAGAGCTACTTCCGCGACGATCCCGGCGAGCTCCTGCGCAAGATCTCGGTGAAGCATCCCGAGGACGCGCGCTTCGCCAAGATCGAGCTCGGCATCGTCGCCGTGTTCTATGTTGCGCTGCTGTGGCTCGACTGGCGCGCCGTGCTGGCGCTGGTGCCGTTCTACTACTTTGGCCAGTCGCTCTCGTCGCTCAACGGCTTCTACGAGCACTTCGGCGCCGACCCCGACCGGCCGATCGCCTGGGGCGTCTCGACCTACAGCCGGCTCTACAACTGGACGTGGATGAACAACGGCTATCATGCCGAGCATCACTATCGTCCGAAGGTGCATTGGACGCAGATGAAGGCGCTGCACGCGGCGATTGCCGATCAGCAGAAGGCGGCCGGGGTGCGTACGATCCGCTGGTCGCACGCGCTCGGGTTCCTCGACCGCTCGCTGCCGGCGCGGTGACACCGCGACGGGGTCGATGATCGCCAGAACCCTCGGCCACGTCGGCCACCACTTCCGGTTCTACCTCTCGGCGCTGGTCGGAATCGTCGTCTGGCTGGCGATGACGGGATTCCCGCCCGATCTGCGCGCCGTCACCGCCGGCGACGCGTTCTTCGCGAGCTACCTGGTGTCGGTCGCGCTGGCGTTCATGGCCGCGACGCCAAAGCAGTTGCGCGAGCGCGCCACCAGCGAGGACGAGGGCATCACCCTCATTGTCCTCATCACGCTGTTCGCGGTCGTCATCAGCTTCTATTCGATCGTCACGCTGCTCGGCTATCCGCAACAGCCCGGCGCTTTGCACCTGCTGCTGGCCGTCGCCGGGGTGCCGCTCGGATGGCTGACGTTCCACACCATCATGGCCTTCCACTACGCCCACCTTTACTACGGCCAGGTCGCGCTCGACGGCGGCCAGCACCGCGACGCCGGAGGCCTGATCTTCCCGGGCGACGACGAGCCGATGGCGATGGACTTTCTCTACTACTCGTTCGTCGTGGCGATGACAGCGCAGGTCTCGGATGTCCAGGTGTGCCGCACCTACATGCGTCGCGCGACGCTCATTCACAGCATCGCCTCGTTTTTCTTCAACACCGTGATCCTGGCGCTGGCGGTGAGCGCGCTTGCGGAGCTGACGAAGTGACTGCCGCGGCCACACTGGCCGAGGCCTTCGCGGAGCACGACGCCGGACGACTTGATGCCGCAGAACGCATTTACCGCAAGATCCTCGCGAGCGACCCGGCCAACGCCGACGCGCTGCATCATCTCGGACTGATCGCCGCGGCAAGCGGTCGGCACGACGAGGCCGACCGGCTGATGGCGCGCTCGCTCGAGCTGCAGCCGCGCCATGCCGACTGGTTGTTCAACCACGGGCGTCTCGCCGGGATGCGCGGCGATCTGCCACGCGCTCGCGCGCTGTTCGAGCGCGCGGCCGACGCCGAGCCCGGAAACGTCGACGCCCTGATCGCGCTCGGCTCGGTACTGTTGCAACTCAGGGATGCCAAGGCGGCGCGGCCGTGGCTCGAAAAAGCGGCGCGGCTCGCACCGGCACGCCCCGACCTGCTGACCACGCGCGGCCTGGTCGAGCAGGAGACCGGCTCGGCGGTCGAGGCCGAGCTCCTGTGCCGCGGCGCGGTCGATCGCGCGCCGGACTGGGCCAATGCCCACAATAACCTGGGCTACGTGCTGCGGCGCCAGGGCCGCTACGCCGAGGCCGAGGCGGCCTGCGCACGGGCGCTCAGCCTCCAGCCGGAGCACGTCGACGCGCTGGTCAACATCGGGCTCGTGCGTCAGTCGCTGAAGCAGCCGGAGCAAGCGATCGCCACATTCGAGCGGGCGCTGCGAGTGCGCCCCGATTCGATCGATGCGCGCTACGGGCTCGGCACGTCTCTGGTCGCCGCCGGCCGCGTCGGCGAGGGCAGGCCCGTGCTCGAACAGCTCGCCGCCGAGCACCCGCGGAACTGGAACGTGCGCTGGGCCAATCTGCTGGCGCTTCCCATCGTCTACGAGAGCGACGCCGAGATCGCGGACGAGCGCCGGCGCTTTTCCGACGAGCTGGCGCGGCTCGAGCGCGACGTCGAGGCGCATCTGGCGACCGATGCCGCGGCCATGGCCGCGGCCGTCAATCTCGGCACGCCGTTCCACATCCACTACACCGGCGGTGACGTCCGCGATCTGCAGGAGCGCTACGGGCGACTGATCGGCCGCATCGCCGCCGCAGCGTATCCGGAGTTCGCGTTGCCCTTGAGGCGACCGCCCATGGCGGGGCGGCGCCTGCGGGTCGGATTCGCGTCATCGTTCCTCAATCACCACAGCATGACCAAGACCCACGGCTGCTGGATCAGCGATCTGCCGCGCGACCGCTTCGACGTCGTGGTGTTCCAGCTCAGCGGCCCGAGCGACTGGCGCACCGAGGAGCTGAAGGCCGGGACGCGGTGGATCGACGCCTCAATGCTCGACCAGAAGGCGCTGATCGCGCGCATCGCGGGCGAATCGCTGGATGCGATGATCTGGCCCGACATCGGTATGGATCCGCAGGTGCAGGTGCCCGCGGCGCTGCGACTGGCGCCGGTGCAGGCGGTCGGGATCGGTCACCCGGTGACGACGGGCTTCGCGACGATGGACGCGTTCCTGTCGAGCGATGCGATGGAAGGGCTGGAGGGCGATCGCCATTACACCGAGCCGCTGGTCCGGCTGCCCAACCTGTCGGTCGCCTATCCATGGCCGCGCGACGCCGTCGGCGAGACGCCGGCCGAGATGCGGCGGCTCAAGTCCGACGGCCGACTCGTAATGTTCTGCGCTCAGTCGCTGTTCAAGCTGATTCCACAGCAGGACGACGTCTTCGCCCGCATCCTGGAGGGCGTGCCCGATGCGACGCTCGTGCTCATCTCCCATGGAGCGGCCGCGGTCACCGACGCGGTTCGGAAGCGACTCGTCGCACGCCTGCAGGCGCGCGGACTGACGGAGGATCGCATCGTGTTCCTGCCGCGGCTCGCCCAGGGCGATTTCCTCGCGGCCAACCGCGACGCCGACCTCGTGCTCGATTCCTTCGGCTGGTCGGGATTCAACTCGACCATGGAGGCGCTGGCGATGGGCGCTCCCGTGGTGACCTGCCCCGGCGAAACCGTGCGGGCGCGGCACGCGTACGGAGTCCTCAAAATGGCCGGTCTCGACGAACTGATCGCGGGCAATTCCGACGAATACGTCGGTCTCGCCGTTCGGCTGGGGCGTGATGCCGATCTCCGGCAAAGAGTGCGGCAACGGGTGCAGGAACGGCACGAACGTCCGTTCGGCGACGGAACGGCGGTGGCGGCATTCGCCGATTGGATCGAGCGGATGGTGACCTATAAGATGCCGCCGGCCTGAGATCGGGCCGAGCTCGCTTCAGCGGATAGCACGCGCAATGGATTCGGACGTCACCTTTGTCGCCACATCGTGCGGTCGTCAGGACCTGCTGGAGATCACGCTCGACTCGTTCCTGCGATTCAACACGTATCCGATCAAGGAATACTTCATCACCGAGGACAGCGCGGTTCCCGGCATCAACGATCGCCTGAAGAAGAAGTACGCGCAGTTTCCGATCACGTGGATCGAACATCCGCAGAAGCGCGGGCAGTTGGAGTGTATCGACGACGCCTATGCGCGCGTCAAGACCCGCTACATCTTCCACTGCGAGGACGACTGGGAATTCTACCGCCCGGGTTTCATCGAGCCGTCGAAGGCGATCCTCCACAATTGCCGGGGCGCGCTGCAGGTATGGATCCGCGCCGAGAACGACACCGGCGGGCATCCGCTGGATTCCGAGGTGCATTTCGCGTTCCGCGGCGAGGAGCAGATCGAATATCGCCGGGTGCAGTACAACTACTTCGCGAAAGCGCTGTTCCACGGGTTCAGCTTCAATCCCGGGCTGCGCCGCCTCAAGGACTACCTGTACATCGGCGGCAAGTACGCGCCGTACTGGCGCGAGCACGCCATCGCCGAAGCCTACAAGGCGCGGATGTACTCCGCAGTGATCCTCACCGGACCCGGCTATGTCCGCCATATCGGCGATGAGCGGCACGTCTACGACGCCGTGCAGAAGGTCTGATTGACCGCCGACGAGCGACAGCACGACGATCAGAACCGCGCCCTCGCGGCGGCGGTCGAGCATCACCGTGCGGGGCGTCTCAGGGAGGCCGAGGCGATCTATCGCCGGATTCTCGCCCAAGCCCCGCGCAACGCCGAAGCGCTTCATCATCTCGGACTGATCGCCGCCTCCCACGGCAAACTCGACGAGGCCGACGACTTGATGAGCGCCGCCGAGGCGGAGGCACCGGGTGTCTCCGGCTGGCTGCTCAATCACGGCAAGGTCGCTGCGATGCGCGGCGATTTCGCCGCGGCCGAACGACTATTCGCCGGCATCCCGTCGGACGATCCGCGCCGCCTCGACGCCTGCATCGCGCTCGCCAAGGTTTTGCTCCAGCTCGGTCGGCCGGAGGAGGCGCGCGCGCGCCTGCGCGAGGTCGAGTCGGCCGGCGCCGAGCGTCCGGATTTCCTTGTCGCGCGGGCGTTCGCCGAGCAGGCGCTGGGATTGCCCGCCGACGCCGAGCGCTCGTGCCGCGACGCGGTACGCCTTGCGCTGCAGTGGCCCGATGCGCACGCGGCGCTCGGAATGGTGCTGCGGTTGCAGGGCCGGACCGCCGAGGCGGAGACCGCATTCCGACAGGTGCTGACGCTCGTGCCGGATCACATCGACGCGCTGCTCGAACTCGGCTCGCTGTGCAACACCGATCATCGGCCGGAGGAGGCGCTCGGCTTTTTCGAGCGCCTGCTGGCGCTCCGGCCAGGCGACCGGCAGGCGCGCTTCGGATGGGCGACGGCGCTGATCTCGGCCGGACGCACGCGTGAGGGGCGGGGCGCCCTCGATGAGCTGACCCGCGACGATCCACGCGATTGGCGTGCGCGCTGGGCGCGGCTTCTGTCGTTCCCCAAGGCCTACGGCAGCGACGACGAGATCGCCCGGGAGCGAGAGCGGTTTTCCGACGACCTCGCGCAACTCACCGAAGACGTCGGGCCGCATCTGGCGACGGATCTCCCGGCCATTCTCGACGCGGTGAGTTCCGCCACCGATTTCTACCTCCACTACACCGGCGGCGATGTCCGCGACCTGCAGGAGCGTTACGGGCGCCTGATCTCCCGCATCGCGCGCGCCGCCTATCCCGACCACGCGAAGTCGTTGACCGGGAGTCGAGGGCAGCGCATCCGCGTCGGCTTCGCGTCATCGAATCTCTACCGCCATAGCGTGATGAAGAGCCACGGCTGCTGGATCACCGATCTGCCGCGTGACCGCTTCGAGATCACGGTGTTCCGTCTCGGAGGACTCACCGACGACTGGACCGACCGCCTGCGGAAGGACGCACGCTGGATCGACTGTGCCGGTCTCGACCAGAAGAGCCTGATCGAACGCATCGGCGCGGAAAAACTCGACGCGCTGATCTGGCTCGACATCGGCATGGACGCGCTGGTGCAGGTGCCGGCGGCGCTGCGGCTCGCGCCGGTGCAGGCGACCGGCTTCGGCCATCCGGTCACCAGCGGCCTGGCGTCGATCGACGCCTGGCTCACCGGCGACCTGATGGAGCCCAACGACGGCGAGCGTCACTACAGCGAGCGACTGGTGCGGTTGCCGAATCTCTCGGTGTCGTATCCGTGGCCGGACCGCGTGCCGGGCGCCGTTCCCGACGAGGTCCGCGCGCTCAAGGAGTCCGGCCGCACCGTTTACGTGTGCGCGCAGTCGCTGTTCAAGCTGCTGCCGCTCCAGGACGAGGCGATCGCGCGCATCGCCCGCGCGGTGCCCGATGCCGCCTTCGTGTTCATCACCCATCCGTCGCCGGCGATCACCGATATCATCTGCGGCCGGCTGACCCAGCGCCTGGCGGTCGACCGCATCGCCGCCGAGGGGCGCATCGTGTTCCTGCCGCGGCTGTCAGAGGAATCGTTCCTCGCGCTCAATCAGGCGGCCGATGTCGTGCTGGATTCCCTCGGCTGGTCGGGATTCAATTCGACGCTCGAGGCGCTGGCGATGGGCGCCCCCGTCGTGACCATGCCCGGCGACACGATGCGGGCACATCACACCCACGGCATCCTCACCCTAGCGGGCCTCAGCGAACTGATCGCGCCGGATCTCGACGGATACGTGCAACTGGCGGCGCGGCTCGGGCTGGACCCGGAGTTCCGCCAAGCGATGCGCGTCAAAGTGACCGAACGGACACGCCGGGCATTCGACGATCCGGCGCCGGTTTCAGCCCTTGCCGAATGGCTGGAACGCGCGGTGGCGGACACCCAGCCTTGATTTTCGCGCCGGGCTCGGGAATAAGCACCGACACGCCTCGCGTTCTCCATCATTGGCAAGGATCGACATGGCCATCGACAAGCTGACCGCCGGGTTCCGGGTTTTCCGTGCCAAGTATTTCGATCAACGGCCGGAGATCTACGAGGACCTGGTGAAGGCCGGCCAGAGCCCCGGGGTTCTGGTGATCGCCTGCTCGGACTCGCGCGTCGATCCGGCGATCCTGCTCAACGCCGAGCCGGGCGAGCTGTTCGTGGTCCGCAACGTCGCCAACCTCGTGCCGCCGTACCAGCCCGACGGCCACTACCACGGCACCAGCGCCGCTCTCGAGTTCGCGGTGCGCGACCTCGGCGTGCGCGACGTCGTCGTGCTCGGGCATTCGCGCTGCGGCGGCATGGAGGCGTTGCGCCGCAGCCTCGCCGGCGATCCGCCGTCGCGCGAGTTCATCGGTCCGTGGGTGTCGATCGCCGAGCACGCGGAGTGCCGGCACGACATCGGCGATCCCGATCTCTCGCGCCACTTGGAGGAGTCGGCGATCCGCACCTCGATCGTGAACCTGCGGACCTTCCCGTGGGTGGCCGACGCCGAGCGCGCGGGCAAGATCGCGCTCCACGGCTGGTGGTTCAGCATCGAAGCCGGTGCGTTGTTCGCCCTTCAGGCCGACGGCTCGTTCGCGCCGATGAACTGAACCGTCCCGCTCAGGGCGGGATGATCAGGAAATCCGAGGCGCTGAGCTGGGCGACGGTGACGTTGTTCAGCGTGATCGAATCGTTGGCATTGAATGTAATGGTTGTGTTGGTGCCATCGTCGTGGGCGGCGGCGAGGATTTGCGCTGCCGTCGTGTAGCCCGACACCCGAATGTCGAGGTAGTCGCCCTGGCCGTGGTTGTAGTCGAAGATGGTGTCGTGGGCGTCGCCGGTGTTGAAGATGAACCGGTCGGCGCCGGCGAAGCCCCACAGGCGGTCGTTGCCGCCGCGGCCGACGATGACGTTGTCGAAGTTGTTGCCTTGGATCAGGTTGTCGAAGTCGCTGCCGACGGCGTTGATGTTGCCGCCTTGGTCGAGCATGACGATCGCCTCGACGTCGCTGCCGGCGAAGAGCTGGTAGTTGATGACGGTGACGATGGTGTCGCCGCCCTCGCCCGGCTTCTCGTAGACGACGTCGGATGCGCTGTCGACCCAGTAGGCGTCGTCGCCGGGACCACCGGCCATGAAGTCGCCACCCGCGCCGCCATCGAAGTAGTTGTTCCAGGCATTCCCGAACATGATGTTGTCGCCGGCGTTGCCGGTGGCGTTCGCTGGACCGGCGCCGCTCAGCGTCATGATCTCGACGTTGGCCGGCATCGTGTAGGAGGCGAGCGTCGTGTAGACCCAGTCGTTGCCTTCGCCCGCGTTCTCGGTGACGACGTCGCCCGGATTGTCGACGTAATAGACATCGTCTCCCGTGCCGCCGATCAGCGTGTCGGCGCCGCCATAACCGTTGAGCACGTCGTTGCCGGTCGAGCCGACGATCGAATCATTTCCGGCGAGGATGTACTGGAGCATCGCCTGGAGCTGGTTGGCCTCGAGATAGCCGAAGGCCGTCGCCGCGTCGGCGTTCATGCCGGTGAATTCGGCCACCAGCGTGCCGCTCTCGTACTGCTGGAAGCCCTGCCATACGCCGGTGATGGTGGTCAGGCCGTAGGTGAACTGACCGAGATAGGTCGATGTGCTGATGCCGTCGCTGATGGTGATCTGGCTCGCGTTGGCCACCGTCACGGTGCCGCCGTCGGTGGCTTCCAGGGACGTCATGTCCGTCGATGTGTAGAAGTGAAGCGTCGCGCCCATGGAATCCCCCTCCGCCATTCGGTTCGGTCGTAAGCGCAAGCTTTACGCGTACGCGAAATGGCCAGATCCGTCGGCAGCAGAAGCGGCCCGCCCCGGTGGGCGAAGGGCTCAGGACGGCAGCGACGTTTGAGTGCGGCATCAAGCGAGCCGAGACCATTGTTCAGCCCGTAAAATCCCTCGTCAATATCCGATGGGCGAAAATCAGTTTCGTACCAATAAAGGTCGAAGGCCCGTTGCGGCTGATTAGCGCCTCGGGGAAGGGCGTTGAATCTGCTGAGTCGGCTGTTGCCGCACGTGTGCGCTCGACACGGCCGCTCACAGCCGGGTGTGACACCGGCGACAGGACGGCGGGGGAGGGGGCAGACCCCGACAGATCTCAGGCGGCGCGCGGCGTCGGCTTGTAGAACGGCTTGTCGCCGCAGATCGTCGTGCGGTGCATGCGGCGGATGTCGGGCAGGCCGTAGCCGCCGACCGCGCGGTGGACGAGGCAGCGGTTGTCCCACATCACCAGATCGCCGTCCTTCCACTTGTGGCGATACTGGATGCGCCGCTCCTTGACGAACGAGGCGAACAGTTTGTCGAGCAGCGCTTGCGCCTCGTCGTTCGGCATGTCGGCGACGCCGATGGTGAAGCGCGGCGAGATGTAGAGCGCCTGGCGGCCGGTCTCGGGATGGGTGCGGACCAGCGGCTGCCGGATTTCCTTGGTCTCGTTGGCGCGCGCCTCGTAGTACTCCTTCGCGCCCGGCCGATCCGGGGAGATGGTGACTCGCGGATTCTTCGTCTTGCTGACGTGATGGATGGCCTGGCGTCCCTCGACCTGGCGCTTGAGCTCGTCGGGCAGCGCCTCGTAGGCCTGGTACATGTTGCAGAACTCGGTGTCGCCGCCGCGCGCCGGATTGCGGATCGCGTAGAGGATCGTCGTCTGGCACGGCTCCGGCAGATGGGACGAATCGGAGTGCCAGAAGTCGCCGGCATCGACGATGCCGACCGCGGTGCCGTCGGGGCGGATCTCGTTCGACAGGATGAGGATGTCGGGATCGTCGGGATGGGTGTAGGGCGAGCGGTCCTGCGCCTCGAGCGGTCCGTACTGCCGGGCGAACGCGGCCTGCTGCGGCGGGGTCAGATGCTGATCACGGATGCAGAGGATCGGATAGGTGAGGAACGTCTGCCACAATGCGGCCTTGTCGTCGGGCGCGAGCGGCCGCGAGCAGTCGAGACCGATGACCTCGGCGGCGCCGGCCTCGGAGAGCTTGTTGACGGTGAACGACATCGCTCGCTCCGCATTCTGAATGGCATGTGATGATGCTGCGAAGATAGGAACCGCGACGCGCCCGGTCAACGCCGTGCGACGTTTCAAAAATCGGCTATTTCAGCGGGTTTTTACCGCATCGAGCGCCGCGCGGAGCGCCGTAGCGCCGTCGGCGAAGGTCGCGGAAGGCGAGAGGCCCGCGTTGCGCAGCGCCGCGGCGCTCATCTGCCCGTGCCCGGTCAGCACGAGCATTGCCTGCGCGACCCCGGCGTTGGCGCCGGCCTCGATGTCGGTCGCGTGATCGCCGACCATGACGCTGCGCGAAAGATCGAGGCCGAGGTCGTTTGCGGCCTCGCGCAGCATGCCGGGCTTCGGCTTGCGGCACTCGCAGTCGCGCCGATAGGCGGACTCGCCGGCCTCGGGGTGGTGCGGGCAGTAGTAGATCGCATCGATGCGCGCGCCCGCGGCCGCGAGCAGCTCCTTCATGCGCGCATGGATCGTCTCGAGCCCCGCCTCGGTCAGCATGCCGCGCGCGATCGCGGACTGGTTGGTGACGATCACCAGCGGCACGCCGGCATCGTTGATGGCGCGGATCGCCTCGGCGACTCCTGGCGCGAGGGCCACCTGGTCGACGCGGTTGAGGTAGTCGACCATTTCGAGGACCACGCCGTCGCGATCGACGAAGATTGCCGGCTTCGCGCGCGCGTCGGAGGGAAGGGCCATGATGCGAGGAGGATCGTGGATGCCGTTTGCGTCGAACTGAATTACATTTAGCACACTTGGGATTTAGTACATCCGGCGTGTGACGAGAGCCGGGACGAGAGGCCTGATGGACAGCCGGTGGTCGGACGAGGACGCGAAACGCATGGTCGAGCGCTACGCCCAGCAGGGCGTCGGCGAGGACCTGGCGCTTCGGGTCTATACCTCGCGGCTGTTGGGCCGCGATCCGGCGCTGGTGCTCCACGGCGGCGGCAACACCAGCGTCAAGACGCGGGTGCCCGACCAGCTCGGCCGTCCCGTCGAGGTGCTCTGCGTCAAGGGCTCGGGCTGGGACATGGCCGACATCGAGCCGCAGGGCCTGCCCGCCGTGCGCCTCGAGCCGATCCGCGAGCTCAGGGCGCTGGGCAAGCTCAGCGACGAGGACATGGTCAACGCCCAGCGCATCAACCTGCTCGACGCGTCGGCGCCGAACCCCTCGGTCGAGACGCTGCTCCACGCCTTCCTGCCGCAGAAATTCGTCGATCACACGCATTCGACAGCGGTGCTCGCGGTCAGCGACCAGGACGACGGCGCCGCGCTCTGCCGCGAAGTCTACGGCGACCGCATGGCGTACGTGCCGTACATCATGCCGGGGTTCCAGCTCGCCAAGAAGGCGGCCGAGGTGTTCGAGGCGCATCCCGACTCCGAGGGCATGATCCTCGAGCGCCACGGCATCTTCACCTGGGGCGCGAGCGCGCGCGAAGCCTACGAGCGGATGATCGCCATGGTGACGCTCGCCGAACGTCGCCTGCAGAAGGGTCGGAAGCAGGTGTTCGCCTCCGCCCAAATTCCGAAGGATCTGGCGCCGGTCGCCGAGGTCGCGCCGATCCTGCGCGGGCTCACGGCGATTCCCGGAAAGGCCGGCTCGGCGCGCGTCGTCCTCGATTTCCGGACCAGCCCCACGATCCTCAACTACGTCAACGGCCGCGACCTCGCGCGCTATTCGCAGGTCGGTGTGGTCACGCCCGACCACACGATCCGCACCAAGAATTGGCCGGTGATCCTGCCGGCGCCGCGCGTGGGCGCCCTCGACGCGTTCCGCGCCGATGCCGCCAGGGCGTTCGACGGGTTCGTCGCGCGCTATCATGAGTATTTCGCGCGCCACAACGCGACGCAGGAGACCAGGAAGGTCGAGCTCGACCCGATGCCGCGCGTGTTGCTGGTGCCGGGCCTCGGCCTGTTCGGCGTCGGCGCCGGCAAGTCGGCGGCGCGGATCGCGAGCGACATTGCCGAAAGCACGATCGCGACCATCACCGACGCCGAGGCGATCGGCCATTACCAGTGCGTGTCCGAAGCCGACATGTTCGACATGGAGTATTGGTCGCTGGAGCAGGCCAAGCTCGGCAAGGCCAAGGAGCCGCGGCTCGCGCGCCATGTCGTCGCCGTCACCGGCGGCGCGTTGGGGATCGGCCGCGCCACGGCGGCGGCGTTCAGGGCCGAGGGCGCCGAGGTCGCGATCCTCGATCTGCCGGGCGAGGGGCTGACCGCTGCGGCCAAGGCGCTCAAGGCCATCGCGGTACCCTGCGACGTCACCGATGCGGCGGCGGTCAAAGCCGCGTTCGCGTCGCTTGCCGAAACCTTCGGCGGCGTCGACATTGTCGTTTCCAACGCCGGGCGTGCCTGGCAGGGCCGCATCGGCGACGTCGACGAGGCGGTCTTGCGCGAGAGCTTCGAGCTCAACTTCTACGGTCACCAGCGCGTCGCCCAGGCGGCTGTCGCCGTCATGCGCAGGCAGGCCATGGGTGGCGTGCTGCTTTTCAACGTCTCGAAGCAGGCGCTCAACCCGGGTGCCGATTTCGGACCCTACGGCCTGCCTAAGACCGCGACCATGGCGCTGATGCGGCAGTATGCCCTTGACCACGGCGCCGAAGGCATCCGCGCCAACGCGGTGAACGCCGACCGAATTCGCAGCGGCCTCCTGACCGACCAGATGATCGCCGAGCGGGCCAAGGCCCGCGGGGTGTCGACCGCCGACTATATGGGCGGCAATCTGCTGCAGCGCGAAGTCACCGCCGAGGACGTCGCCCAGGCGTTCGTCAGCCTTGCCCTCGCCGACAAGACCACGGGCGCGATCCTGACGGTCGACGGCGGAAACATAGCGGCGGCGGTGCGTTGACGGACGACAGCCATTTGCGTTGGAGTTTCGTAAGTGCTACCCAACGCGACATTCGGCGCTCGCGTAGAGCCCGTGCAGCGATGAGACGCAGTTCTTGAAGCCCGATTACAAGCTCGCTGTCACCGATCTCGTCAGAGGTCTTCTCGCGTGGCGGGTGTGGGGACGTCTGGGCTGGCAGGAAGTGAAACGGCGCTACCGCCGCACTGTCCTCGGCCCGTTCTGGGTGACGCTGAGTCTCGGCATGTTCATCGGCGGACTGGGGCTCATCTGGGCGCCGCTGTTCGGCAGCGACGTCGCCGAGTATCTGCCGTTCGTCACCGCCGGCATGATCTCGTGGACCCTGATCGCGACCATCATCAACGAGGGTTGCGTCACCTACACGATCGCCGAGAGCCTGATCAAGCAACTCAACTTCACGCTGTCGATCCTCAACTGGACGCTGGTGTGGCGCAACATCATCGTCTTCTTCCACAACCTGATGATCGCGGTGGTCGTCTACCTGCTCCTGCCGGTGCCGGTGAACGCCAATACGCTTCTGATGTTTCCCGGCCTAGCCATCATCGCGATCAACGGTGTGTGGATGAGCATGCTGCTCGGCATGATCAGCACCCGATTCCGCGACGTCCCGCAGCTCGTCGGCAACGTCGTCCAGGTGCTGATGTTCGTCACTCCGGTGTTCTGGTACTCCCGCCAGCTCGGGGCCCGTGCCGAGTTGATGGACTACAACGTGCTCTATCACCTGATCGAGGTGGTGCGCGAACCGCTGCTCGGGCGCGCCCCGCGGCTGCTATCGTACGAGGTGGACATCGCGATGGCCGTCGTCGGCTGGGCGTTGACTCTGTACCTCTACGCGCGGTTCCGCCGCCGCATCGCGTACTGGTTGTAGGCCGATGGCATCGATCGTCGTCAAGAACGTCGTCCTCGACTACCCGATTTACGGGGCCTCGCACCGCAGCTTCCGCACCGCGCTGCTCGGCCGCACCGGCGGTCTCATTCGCCAGGAGAGCGGGCGTCAGCACCGCGTCGTCGTCCGCGCCCTCGACGATGTGTCGTTCACCCTCGACCACGGCGATCGGCTTGGCCTTGTCGGCCACAACGGCGCGGGCAAGTCGACGCTGCTCCGGCTGCTGGCCGGCGTCTACGCTCCGGTTTCGGGCGAGGTCATCACCGAGGGCCGGATTTCGCCGCTGTTCACCGCGGCGCCCGGCATCGACATCGAGGACACCGGCTACGAGAACATCCGGACCTGCGGCATGTTCCTCGGCATGTCGCGCGAGGAGATCGCGGCCAAGACCCCGGAGATCGCCGAGTTCTGCGAGCTCGGCGATTACCTCAACCTGCCGGTGCGCACCTATTCCGCCGGAATGATGACGCGGCTCGCCTTCGCCATCGCCACCTCCATCGACCCCGGCATCCTGCTGCTCGACGAAGGTCTCGGCGCCGGCGACGCGCGGTTCGCCGCGCGTGCCGAAAAGCGCATGATGGAGTTGATCAACCGCTCCAGCATCATGGTGCTGGCGAGCCATTCAGACGCCATGATCAAGGACGTGTGCAGCAAGGCCGCGTTGATGGAGTCGGGACGGCTAATCGCCATCGGGTCCGTCGACGAGATCATGGCTCGCTATCACGCTTCAAACCAATAATGCGTAGCGCTACGCGGACGGGGGGGCGTGGGGCGCGCAAGGCGCGGGCCGTGTTTCTCGACCGCGACGGAGTGATCGTTCGCGGACTGGTCCGCGGCGGCAAGTCCTACGCACCGCGCAGCCTCGCCGAGTTCCGCCTGCTGCCGGGTGCCGCGGCGGCGGTCAGGACGTTGCACAAACGCGGCTTTCTTGTCGTCGTCGTGACCAATCAGCCGGATATAGGGAACGGCCTTGTCGAGCGCTCGGTCGTGGAAGCGATGCACGAGCGCATGCACCGGACGATGCCGATCGACGCCATCGAGATCTGCCCGCA